>NZ_JBKEWJ010000004.1:0-139364 GCF_056357555.1 Bifidobacterium sp. LH_230 | reverse complement strand
CTTTCCAATCGCGGTTTATCTTGTTTGGCGACAGAAAATCGTACACAGGACACGGGCCATGCCTCTATCTCAAGCCCAAACCAAAGTGCGCAAGAATTCGGACGTTATCTATTGCCTTATGTGACCTTATGTGAATTGACGCTGTTTGTTGATGACCGTCCACGAGATCGACGAGACGTCTCGCGTTCGTCTGTTATGTCATTTCGAGCGAGGCAAGGCCGAGTCGAGAAATCTTTTCATCCGAAGAACGGCAAGAAAGATTTCTCCGCTCGCTGCCGCTCGGTCGAAATGACATATCAGCGCAAACCGGACCGGCGCGCATCATTCCGGTCGAGCTCTTGGTAATGGCATTTGATCGCGGCGAGGATCTCGCCGAATTGTTCGCGTTGGTTTTCGTCGAGCGCCGCGAGCAGTTCGCCGGAAGCGCCGTCGCCGGCCGATCGACGGCGCATCGCCTCGTCTTTTCCTTCCTCGGTGAGCGCGACCACATATGTGCGCCCGTCCTCGGGATGCGGGGTGCGCACGATCCAACCGCGCGCCTCCATCTTGCCGAGCAGTTCACTCAGTGACGCCGACCGAATGCCCAGGATCGCGGCGAGTCGGCGCTGACTGACCGGGCCGAGACCGCTCAGGGTGAGCAGACAGCGCGACTGCCCGCTGCCGTGCGCGAGCGCGTCGTTGTTGCGCACCTCCCGCTGGTGGCTGATGCGCGCCACGTCGTGGAACAGTTCCACCAGTTCCCGATCGCTCATCATGATTCGCCGAACCTCCGGATAACACAAAATTGCTAGGTACCTCGCAAATAATACAAGGTACCTAGCAAAATGCAAGCCGGCGTACGACGGCGGCCGTCAGATACCGGCGAGGTCGAAGAAGCGTTCGATGACGGCGTCGTTGAGCAGACGGCCCTTGCGGGTGGGAATGACGCGGCCGGTCGCGGAGTCGATGACGATGAGGCCGTCGCTGACCATCGGCCGGAGTTCGGCTGGGTCGATGCGGCGGAACGGCGCGGTTTCACCGTTGGATTCGGCCTCGGCGACGGCTTGGTTGATGCGGTTCAGATCGAGTCCTTCGCGCAGGCGCAACCCGAGCATGATGAGTTCCTCGAGGTTTTCGCCGGGCGTGATGGTTTCGCTGCCGCCCCACGGGACGCGGCCTTCGTTGATGGCGGTGCCCCACAGGCGCGGGTGCGCGATGTCCCAGCTGCGCAGACCGTGCGTTTCGTGCGAATCAATGGCGGCGTTGTCTGCACCGTCGCCCGTATCGTCGTTGCCGGTCGCACGGTTGTAATGCGAGTGCGCGCCCGGCCCGAGTCCGGCCCAGTCGACGTTGCGCCAGTAGCCGAGGTTGTGCCGGCTCTCATACCCCGGTTTTGCCCAGTTGGACACCTCGTACCATGCGAGCCCGGCGGCCGTAAGCATGTCGTCGGCGATCTCGTATTTCGCGGCCTCGTCGTCGTCATCCGGCCTAGGCAGGGTGCCGGCGGCGATCTGCCGGCCCATCTTCGTGGTCGGTTCGACGGTGAGCGCGTATGCGGAGATGTGGTTGACGCCGAGGTCGATGGCCGTGCGCACCGACGTGCGCCAATCGTCGAGGCTCTCCCCCGGCGCACCGTAGATCAGGTCGACGCTGGAACGCAAACCGGCCTTGTTCGCCGCTTCGACGCCGGCGGCCACGTTCGCGGGCGTGTGCGTGCGGTCGAGCATGCGCAGCACGTGCGGTACGGCGGACTGCATGCCGAAGGAGATGCGGGTGAAGCCGCCTTCGGCGAGACGGTTGATGTAGTACTCGTTGACGGTGTCCGGGTTGGCTTCGGTGGTGATCTCTGCGCCCGGCGCAATGCCCCAGATGCGGCGGACCGCGCTCAGCATGGCCACGAGGTCGTCTGCGGAAAGGATCGTGGGCGTGCCGCCGCCGAAGAACACGGTGCTGGCAGCCGGCTCCTTGATGCCGTGATCGAGCTGCCACTGTTTGGTCAGTTCCATCTCGCGGACAACCATGTTCGCATAGTTGCCGCGCGAGGCCCCCGCGCCGAGATCGACTGCGGTGTACGTGTTGAAATCGCAGTATCCACAGCGACGGAGGCAGAACGGGACGTGGATGTAGATTTCGTAGGTCATGAGCGTGACTCCCCTCGGTTTCGCTCGTTCAACGGCTCGCCTCCGGCCCTGCAATTACGGACCTCGCTACGCTCGGACTCAATGCTGCCTTCGCTCGACTATCGTCTCGCTCAGGCTGAGCCTACGGACAGCCCACTGGGCTGTCCGCTTAACGGCTCAGCCTTCTGTCTTCTGGGCGGCGCGGATCTTGTCCTTGGTGTCGCGGTCGTTGCCGCCGTCGCCGGTGGACAGCGCGGCGATAAACGCCTCCTGCGGCACCTCGACATGGCCGAGCATCTTCATGCGCTTCTTGCCGGCCTTCTGCTTTTCAAGCAGCTTGCGCTTGCGGGAGATGTCGCCGCCGTAGCACTTGGCGAGCACGTCCTTGCGCAGTGCACGGATGTTCTCGCGTGCGATGATGCGCGAGCCGATCGCCGCCTGGATCGGGATCTCGAACTGCTGGCGCGGGATCAGTTCGCGCAGCTTCTTCGTCATCATCACGCCGTAGCTGTACGCCTTGTCGCGGTGCACGATCGCGCTGAACGCATCGACCTTCTCGCCCTGGATGAGAATATCGACCTTGACCAGGTCGGCGGCCTGCTCGCCGTCCTCATGGTAGTCAAGCGACGCATAACCCTTGGTGCGCGACTTCAGCTGGTCGAAGAAGTCGAACACGATCTCCGCGAGCGGGATACGGTAGTGCATCTCCACACGGTCGGCGGAGATGTATTCCATCGTGCCCATGATGCCGCGGTGATCCTGACACAGATCCATGACCGCGCCGATGAACTCCTTCGGCGTGATGATGTCGGCGGCGACCATCGGCTCGACAATCTTCTTGATCTTGCCGTCCGGGAACTCGCTCGGGTTGGTCACGTGGTGTTCGCTGCCGTCCTCGGCAGTCACGTCGTACGGGACGTTCGGCGCGGTGGAGATCAGGTCGAGACCGAACTCGCGGTCGAGCCGCTCGGAGACGATCTCCATGTGCAGCAGGCCCAGGAAGCCGCAACGGAAGCCGAAGCCCAGCGCGACGGACGTCTCCGGTTCGTAGATGAGCGCGGCGTCATTGAGCTTGAGCTTGTCGAGCGCGTCGCGCAGCTCGGGGAACTGGGCGTTGTCGATCGGGAACAGGCCGGCGTAGACCATCGGCTGCGGGTCGCGGTAGCCGGGCAGCGGCTCGGTGGCGGGGCGCACGGCGGAGGTCAGCGTGTCGCCGACCTTCGACTGGCTCACGTCCTTCGCGCCGGTGATGATGTAGCCGACCTCGCCCGCGCCGAGCGCCTTGGTGGGCATCATGTCGGGGCTGATCACGCCGATCTCGATCGGGTCGTGGGTCATGCCGATGCCCATCATGTGCACCTTCTCGCGGGCATGCAGTTCGCCGTCCTCCATACGGATGTAGGTGACGATGCCGCGGTACGAGTCGTACACGGAATCGAAGATGAGCGCGCGGGCCGGGGCCTTCGGGTCGCCGTGCGGCGCTGGGATCTCCATGACGATGCGGTCGAGCAGTTCGGCGACGCCTTCGCCGGTCTTGCCGGACACGCGCAGCACGTCGCTCGGCTCGCAGCCGATCAGGCCGGCGATCTCCTCGGCGTGCTTGTCCGGTTCGGCGCTCGGCAGGTCGATCTTGTTGAGTACGGGGATGATGGTCAGGTCGTGGTCGATGGCCATGTACAGGTTCGACAAGGTCTGCGCCTCGATGCCCTGCGTGGCGTCGACGAGCAGCACCGCGCCCTCGCATGCGGCGAGCGCGCGGGAGACCTCGTATGTGAAGTCAACGTGGCCGGGGGTGTCGATCATGCCGAGCGTGTATTCGGTGCCGTCGAACGTCCACGGCACGCGCACGGCCTGCGATTTGATGGTGATGCCGCGCTCCTGCTCGATGTCCATGCGGTCGAGGAAGCGGTCGCGCATCTCGCGTTCGGGCACGATGCCGCTCAGCTGGAGGATGCGGTCGGCCACGGTGGACTTGCCGTGGTCGATGTGCGCTATGATGCAGAAGTTGCGGATCAGCGACTGGTCGGTATATCCGGGCTTGTTCTTCGGTTCGATCACCTGATCCGTCTCCTTACGGTCGTCGTTCACGGTTGTATTCGCCAAATATTCTAGTCTACCGGTGCCTATCGGCATTTTCCCGGCGACACTCCTAGTGCGGCGTATGTTTTATCCGCACGGCGTGTTATCATGACCGTTTGTATGTCCTTATAGCAAACGTCGTTTGGAGTAAATGTGGCAAACATTAAGTCGCAGAAGAAGCGCGTGCTCACCAATGAGAAGGCGCACATCCGCAACGTGGCCGTCAAGTCGGCCCTGAAGACCGCCATCCGCGCTACCCGCGAGGCCATCGCCTCCGGTGACAAGGCCGCTGCGGAAGCCGCCTACAAGGTCGCTGCCCAGAAGCTCGACAAGGCTGCCGGCGCTGGCGTGATCCACAAGAACCAGGCCGCGAACCGCAAGTCCGGTCTGGCTGTCGCGATCAACGCGATGTGATCATAACCCGCTAGGGTTCTGAACATCCCCGTGAACCGTTGGTTCGCGGGGATCTTTGTATCTGCCGAACGATCATCGCAATCCGCTTACTGCCGCTCGTCGCTCTCCTCACGTTCCGAGTCGCGCTCCCCCGCCTCCGGGTGGATCACCGGACGCGGCAGATACTTCGACTGGCTCGGCAGGAACAGTTCGCGCCGCTTCATCGCCCCGGGGAACGTGATGTCGAACTTGACCGACAGCAGTCGCAACGCCACGACAATCACCACGATCGCGCTGTCGAGAATGACTTCGCCGGTGAAATCGACGACCCCTCCCTGCGCGCCTTTCATGACGAGCACGGTCAGGATGCATCCGACCGCGGAGGGGATCGCATACCAGTGCTTGTCGCGGATGACGAGCGGAATGTCGTTGAGCAACATGTCGCGCACGAGGCCGCCGCCGAGCGCGGTAAACATGCCCAGGAAAGCGGCGGTCATGCCGGATGTGCCCATGAGCATCGCCTTGGATGTGCCGTTGACGGCGAACAGGCCGACAGAAAGCGCATCGAGGGTGAGCATCGACCATTTGAGCTTGTCGACTTCGGGATGGAAGACGGCCACGGCCAGACCGGAGGCCAATGCGGTGAGCACGAATCCACGGTCCGCGATGCCGACCGGAGGCAGCGAGCCAAGCATCACGTCGCGGATGATGCCGCCGCCGAGCGCGGTCAGCCATGCGGTGATTACCATCGCGAACAGGTCGTAGTTCTTCTTGACCGCGCACAGACCACCCATGAGTCCGGAGCAGAAGATCGCCAGATATTCGATCCCCATGAAGAACGCATTGCTCTCCAACGCCACTTCCATGAACCGCTCCCCTCGTAACGTCACGCGTGCGGCAACCCATCGGTGCCGTAACGAGGGTATACCACGGTCTTGTCCCGCGATCCGCTCCCCCGCCGACTGTCGGATCGTCACTGCTGGTTGAGGATCCACGCCACCAAGAGGGCACCGCCGGCGAGGATGTCCACCACCGCGGCCCCAGCGAAGGCGATGAGTAGGATCGGAGCGCCGCGGTCCTCCTTCACCCATGCGTCGGACGGGTCGAACGGATCGTAGAGCACAGTCACACGATCGCCCTCATGCAGACTGCACGGACGTGACCACGTGCCGGATTCGATGCTGTATTCGCGGCCGGCGACCGTGTAGGAGAACACCGGCGACCATAACGTGCCGTCATTGTCGGAGGTTTCGAGCACTTCGCTCACAACGCCGTCGACTTTGGCGGTGCAGCGCTCGTGGTGGTCGTCCCTTTCACGAAACGCCCTGATGCAGGGGATCAGGATGAGCAGCCCGACGATTATCGGAGCGAGCGCGGGGATCAGCATGATCGGATCCCCCAACGAAACGGAACTATCCGATTCCGCGACCACATGGACCGTACGAGCCGCGTCGACCCCCTCGGACACCGTTATCCCGAACATCGCGGCCACCACGGCCGCACCAGCGCCAACCGTTTCGATCATGGTTCGATTATCCCAGCGCGACCGCGCCGGCACACGAATCAAACATGAACCTGCGGTGAACTCTTGCGACGATCCCGCACACGGTGCAGCAGGCGGTCGACAATCGCGGCCGACACCCGATATGCGTCACACAAGCCAAGCATCCCACGAATTACCAAGCATCGTCTGACCGCGCATGCGCCGGAACAAAGCCGGCGCCGAGAATGAATCGCTCGGACGGCACACGCTCATGCAGGTCGGCCTCGTTCCAGCGATCCTTCACATACGGGTTGGATGCCGGATGCTTGGCACATGCCCGTTCGATCGTCCGTCGAGCCTTCCACTCATCGACATACGTACAGTCAATCCGCTCAGGAGCGAGCATATCGAGGAGCTGCCGATAATAGTCCCGTTCGCTAAAGAGCGTATCTACTAGATAACCCGGCTCCGCAGGAAACTTGGATAGTCCGCGAATGTAGAACGCACGGTTTTCGTCACGAATAAGCGGAGGCACCGCGCCAAGACGCATGAGTTCCTTGAACAGGACGAGACGCCCGATGCGACCGTTGCCGTCCGAGAACGGATGCGTGGTCTCGAACATCCAGTGTGCCTGAGCGATGGCATACGGATCGTCGCTCAGTGCGGCAAATTCGTCGAACACGAGATTCATGGCCCGGGGCACGTCGGCGGGCAACACCGTATGCACGCCTTGAATGGCGTTGATGACGTTGGGCAGGATCTTCCAGCCGCCGACGTTACGGTCCGGGTCGGCCTCCTGACGGGTGCCACGTTTGAGCATCGCGTGCAGCGTGCAGACAAGGGTCTTGTCGACCGGGTCACCAACGTGGTCGAGCATCCAGTCGAATGCACGGAAATGGTTCGTGGTCTCGATCACGTCGTCCGCACGGATAAGGTCGTTGCCGCTATCCGGCAGCAGTTCGCCAGTGTCGTAGAGCTGCGCCGTCTGTTCCGGGGTGAGCGTGGAGCCTTCCATGTGGTTCGAGTTGTAGGCGAACACGAGTTGCGTGCTGTGGTAGAGTCCGTGCGACACTTTCTGGTCGCGTTCGCGGATGAGCCATTCGGCCAGTCCGACTTTCATAGGCACCTCCGATTACGAACGGAACTGTTACGTCTCATGATAGGCAAAGACGACTCATTGGAATTAATCCTGTGACAGCATGGTATGTTATTCGATTGATCTCATCACTGACCGGCAAAGGGTGATGAGAAGAACATCGGGAATCGGATACCGTCGCATCATCGTTACGCGATTTCTATAATGGTGGACATGGATGCGATCAAGGATGATGGGCGGGCCGTGGCGCTGGTGACCGGCGGCACGAGCGGTATCGGCAAGGCGACGGCGGAGCTGCTGACGCGGCAGGGTTGGCGCGTGGTTGCGGTCGGATTGGGCGCGGCACAGATCGCGCATGCGCAACGGTTCGATGGAGATGATGGACCGCACGATGACGGAGCACGCGGCGGCGAGTTGATCACTGAGGAAATGGATGTCACCAAGCCGGATGATATTCGCGCGGTCGTAGGCGCGCTTCCCCGTTTGGATGCGATCGTGCATTGCGCGGGGTTCGGTATTGCCGGTTCGGCGGAATGCACGCCGATGAAGTTGGTACGTCGCCAGTTCGATGTCAATTACTTCGGCGTATTGCAGGTCAACGAGATCGCGTTGCCGCTGCTGCGGCGCACCGCGGCGCGCAATCGTCGCCGCGGCCGAGTGATCGTCGTCGGATCGATCGGCGGACGGATCGGACTGCCATTCCAGTCGCATTATTCGTCGACCAAGGCCGCATTGGAGATGTATGTGGAGGCGCTGCGGCTGGAGGGACGCCGGCACGGGATCACTGCCACGATCATCGAACCGGGCGATCTCGCCACCGGATTCACCGGCGCCCGCGTGACCGCCGAACCGACAAATTCGCCGTATCTGGCCGAATGTCGCCGTTCGGTCGGCCGGATGGCGCACGACGAGCAGACCGGCGCCGGCCCGGACACCGTCGCCCAAGTCATCGCCTCGACGCTCGCCCGCCGCAATCCCCCGGTCCGCGTCGCCGTCGGCAACACATACAAGGCGCTCATGCAACTCAAACGCCTCCTCCCCGACCGCGCAGTCGAGCTCATCATGCAGCGCATTTATATGCGGTGACGCCGTTGAGACTTTTCACACGTAACCGTACTGATACTTAAATATCGTCTCTATGACACAGCCACCGAGCAACAGGATGTCTCAGCAGAGGTGTATTCACGCGCACGCACACGTCATACGCACGTCACGTCATGTGCGCGCGGTTTACCACAAATTCCAACGGTTTGCACTTTTGCGAAACAGAAAAGAATCAATTAGCCTGCAAAACAAAGCCTCAGCCAAACAAACCATATAGGATCAGATATCAACCGTGAAAGGATCGCTCGTGTATACGATCAGAAAAGCAACAAACCCTGCAAACCTGAGTTTCACCAATCAAATCGGGACGGTCTATCGCGGGCAGACGTCGGATATCACGAAGCCGGAGCTGTTCATGAAGGTCGCTGGCCTGCCCAAGGGTGATTCCAAGCCGCTGCTGAGCCTGAACGTGTTCAACCCGGCGCACATGAACGACGCCGTGTACAAGTTCAAGCGCTACGAGGACGACAGCCTCTCGTACGCCGGCATCGACAAGCATCAGCAGGATACGCAGGTCGGTCTGTTCGACACCGCCATCCCGGCGCAAGAGTTCGAGGAGATGTAAAGAACAGTGCAAATCGGTGCATACAGTCTGCTATCTGCCGGCGCTGATACGTCCAACAGTGTGGAGTGCGCTGTATTGGATACGAATGTCGTGATTGATATGGAACATTTCTACTTCACTCAGACGAGCGAAAAGAAGCGCCAGTCGCTAAAAGAATTACTGCTGTATCTTGTGAAGGATAGAGTGGAGCCCCGCATAGGTTTTGCCTTATTGGAATCGTGTCATCAATGGCGTTCTGGATTTGACGAGAATAATTTCCAGCGGAAGCGCTATGTCGCAGAAACCTTGTTCCAGTGGGATGAAGATATGATTGAAAGGCAGTTCGCCAATCGACATCCTCCAGTCAATCGTGATAAGAAATGGCGGAATCATCCGTACCAGACTCGAATGAATCCATTGGCCTATGGTTTTGATGGGACAATCAGCGACTGTGCCCAATTCGCGATTCATTACGTTTCGCTGTTAAAAATAATGCTGTTGGCTCAAAAGATGAAGGCAGATAATCGTCTGAATTTGCTTGCCGAATATGTCTCGTGGGTCAATACTCAGTTGGGGTCGCTTTCGGCGTATGAGCTTCAAGTTGCCGTTGACATGCTGGTTGGAAGCAACAGCCGATCGGAACAAGCACGTAAATTGATTAAGTATTCCGGAAATGAATCCATCGATGACTTATCACATAAGGTATGGAACGCTGCGTGGGACTGTTACTTTATGAGCGTTACTGATGCTTATGAGGCGGGACTGGAATACGAAACGGGAATGCCTAGACGGAAGACGGTACTGGTCACGAGGAATATCGATCCAGTATGGCTGCGGACAAAGGCCACTCTGTCCGATATTGAAAGTGAAAGGTATACACTTCCGATTCCCAAGATTGAATGCACCCTAGATCTTAGAAAAAGGGATTACCAATTCAGAGGTTCTTTCCATACTGAATACCGTTCATGAAATGCAAGAAGCACGTCAATCGGTGAACTCTTCTAACACACAAATGATGAAATATATCCAGAGGTTTGAAGGCGAAGCCGGATTGAACCAGTCTGCTTTTGCGGACACACCTTTAAGATAGAGAACACTCGAAACAGGCACATATATTCTCAGGAAAAGTAAAGGTAGAGAGATGAATCAAAGAGTGCATGTCGGAGTTGTGGAACCGTTCCGCGCTGATCTGCTGCATCGGGACAAGCCGCAGGCGTTGAAGGTTCTTGAAGAGGCTGCCGAGGTGGTGGAAGTGTTCAAAGATTGGGATAAGCACGGGCAGACCATGGAACAGCGCCGCGACCTAATCAACGAATGCGCTGACGTGATTCAAGCGACGGTCAATCTCATGGCCGCAATGGAGTTCACCGACGAGGAGATCCATCAGGCTATCGAGGATTGCCGGGCGAGGAACGATGCACGTGGTCGTATGACACCTCATAACAACGATTGATTGTTATCCCGGCATTATTGTCATCGACAACAATGCCATAAACCATGCCTCTGGTTGTGTTTAGCTGCACTTATCACGATAAGTGCAGCTAAACACAACCAGAACCAGTTGACGATATGCTCTCTAACTTGCATAAAGCAGCCACCATAAAACGAGCGATCCCATTCATCCTCTCCTCAGACCGGCGGCGTACTCATCCAAGACATCGAGAATTCCGCGATGCTCCCAGATGACATTGCGACGCGCTCCACCACGTCGCGTCAGCACCCCGGCTTCCTCGAGACGCTTTACCGCACGTTCGGCCTGTGGTTTGCTCAATCCAAGAGAATCGCACAGATACGCTGTCGTAACGATGGGTTGGGCGATCAGTTGCGGCACGATTTGCCATACCGGAGAATCCGAACGCACTCCCCGCAATGCCGTTTTCGCAGCATCAAGCTGATCAACCAAATCATCAATCAGCTGTCGTCCACTCGTAGCCGCAAACAAACACGCCTCCACGAACGATTCCACAATGGGGGTGGCATCTCCTTTACGGAAGGCCGTCAGTGCATTGAAATATGCTTCCGTGTCGCGCAGCAGACCAGCGGAAACCGGTGGAGTCGTAGTACGAACAAGACCCTTATTGCGCAGGATCGCATGAACCAACGCTCTTCCGCATCGACCATTGCCGTCCGCAAACGGATGGATCGTCTCGAACTGAGCATGGGCGATAGCGCATTGCACCACTATCGGTAGATCGTCTCTGCCGATAAACCGCACCAGATCCGCCATCGCGTCACCAACCAGTTCCGGCTGCGGAGCCACATGGGATGCTCCTCTCGGACTATACGAATCAGTGCCCACCCATACAAGTCCGGTGCGGTACTGTCCAGCCTGTTCCTCCCATCCCGGCTGAGCGAGCAACAACGCACGATGCATCGCCAGCACATGCTGCTCGTCCATATATCGGCAAAGTTCGAGCGCAACTTCCATGGCCCGAACATTGCCCACTACGATAGTAGCATTTCCGCTCGTTCCTTCATGAATGGTCTCGAGGGCAAGATTCTTCGCACCGACCGTCAGATGCTCGATCTGCGACGACGACGTTGCTTCCGTCCGTAGCAAAACCGCGCTCATAGGGCCAAGTACATGATTCCCCTGTCCCAATCGCGAAGAAGAATACAAGTCGAATCGAGCCAATGCCGTGGCCGCGTCCTCAGCTTGCGCAGTGATGGAGGCTGGTATGGGAAAATTCCAATCCGCCAAGGTCGCGGGGATCGTCGACTCATACTGGCCATTACCTCGCGAACGGCGCGAACGAGAAACCGGCGCATCATCCGCAATATGCCATACGTGCTGTTCCAAAATCGTAGCCGGAATCTTCAGCACTTCGTCATTATCCACGGTTTTCTTCTTTCTTAGCTACACTTATTTTGATAAGTGTAGCTAAGAAAGAAGAAAGACACACTTAGCTGCGGCTATTTACCGCTTATACCATCAGTCGCATTTACCAGCATTATTGCCATCAACGTCATCTTCCACATCACCAATGGTGACGGTGAAGGTCTTGCCGAGAGCGGTGCAGTAGTCCGCGAGATGGTCGAACAGGCGATTGCGGCTGTACCCGTTCTCCGCCTTCCACAGTTCGGAAGACGAGATGCCGGTGCGCCGCTCCATCTCATCAAGATCAAGTCCGGCCTGTTCGCGCATCTCGATCATGTGGCCAAGCAATATCACAACTCAAAACAGCAGAACAACGTCAATCCGTTTTGACAGGAGAGCTATCCGTTTGGATATCATAGACATATCGCGAATATGGTCTCAGGGAGGCATAATGACAGAACGTGAATCACGTGCGGCCGGCGTGGCTGAAGCGGTCCACTCCGCACACTTGGAGGGCGGCAGCGTCACGCCGGCGTTCCTTGCCGACGCACGAGACTACATCGAGGAAAAAATCAGTATCCGAGAACTTCTCGATCGCACACGTCGCCGGTACGGCTTGGAAACGGCATGATCGAACTTCCCGAAGCATTCGACCCATACCTGATACCGGGCACGCAAGTTCTGCGCAATTTGGTAGGAGCCACGACCGTCGACGAGCTCGAGGCGGCCGAAAACGACTTCGTATCCGTTCGCATGTTGGAGCTGATGGCCAATCCCCCGAAGGCACAAGGCACGCTGGAGCAACTGCAATGGATTCACCGGCAGCTGTTCCAAGACGTTTACGACTGGGCGGGACAGATCAGGACCGTGGACATCGCAAAGGGAACCGGCCAGGTCTTCCAACCGCTTGCCGTGTTCGACATGGGTATCCAATACTGCGAGAGAACACTTCATGACGATCATCTGCTGCAAGACATGGACCGTACGACGTTCGTTAACCGCATCAGCGCCAATTACGACAATTTCAATATTCTCCACCCGTTCAGAGAAGGCAACGGCCGCGCTCAGCGACTGTTTTGGCATCTCATCGCCCACGACGCGGGATGGCGTCTGGACTGGAGCGTCATCTCCAAACAGGAGAATGATCGAGCATCACAGATCGCACGGGAAACCGCCGACGAAACGGCCTTGATCAATATGTTCTCCCGCATCGTCAGGACTCCGGAGGAATATGAGTCAACGACACGGGCAAATCTCACATCCCATCTTCAGGACGCCGGATACGCGGCCATGCCGAACATCTACCGACCGCTCTCCCAAACAGAAATCAACAACGAACTTCAACGTGATATCTACCGACGGATGGGTAACTGATCCGTTACATAGTCCCCTCCTCCAAGGTGGCCAGCATCTCGCCGACTTTGGTTATGGTCCTGACGATGGTAAGTCGGATCGATATCGCAAGCCAAGGCATCATCGGTGGATACATATATCAATCGTCAGTTTGACAGGGTTCGTCATCTTTCGTCTTGTAAACGCATCGTTTACACTGTGCGCGGCCTCAAATCCCGACTGACTGTCCGCAACGCACTTCCTCAGTCCGCTTTGCGGACAGCTCCCTCAGCCGAGGGAGCCAAGGCTCCGCTAGTGTCATATGGAATCAATCGTCACGTAGGTCGCGAAACCAGGCGGTGATTTGCGGATGTGAGACAGGGTACAGGTTCCATGCGTCGAGGCCGACGTTGAGGGATTGCGGGCGGGCGCCGGCCGGCGTCAGCTGGTGCGTGTGGCCATACAGCAGTTTGCGGCCGTCGAAGGGCAGCGCCTGGTCGTGGAACCGCACGGCGTCGTCAGGCCAGCTGTAGGCGAGATCCTCGCGGTACGGGAAGTGTGACAGGTTGACGGTTTCGGTCGCACCCGCCGAATCGCCGTCATCGAATCCGTCCAGTTCGACCGTGCCGTTCGGCTCGATGCTTTCGAATAGGTTGCGGGCCGGCTTGTCGCCCAGCCACCAGTCGTCGTGGTTGCCGATGACCGCGTGCAGATGACTGCATGCGAGTTGGCGTAGACAGTCCTTGAGATGGTTCACGGACGTGCGGTATCCGATGTCGCCGAGAATCCATAGTTCGTCATCCGGGCCGACGACCGCGTTGATGTTGGCGACGATCGCCGCGTCATGTGCGTCGGTGTCGGCGGCTTTGCGGAAGTTGAGCCGCGAATCGTCCAATACGATGCCTTTGGCCCAGTCCTCGGCAGCTTTACGCCCCTGTTCGGCGAGCACACGCTCGTATTGCGCCCGACCGGGATCGAACGTGGTGAATCCACGCAGTACGGTGACGAGCGGATGCCCGAAATGCGTGTCCGTGGTGAAGTACTTCATCGTCGTCTCTTTTCTGTTGCACAGCCTCTGCGCCTTGCGTCCCATTCCTACCGACGACGTTACCATATCCGGTCATTGGTTCCAGCCTTGCTTGAGCAGTGTTTTCGTTTCGTCGATCCAGATGGCGAGCCGCGTGCGGATGGATGGACGGAAGGGTTGACCAGGCATGGTCGGTTCGGGGATGCGACGGCGACGCATGCGACGCGTGATACTGACGAGCAGGACTGCGAGCGCCGCTTCGACGGCGAGCATGAGCAACGCGCCTGGCAGGTTGCCTGATGAGCCTTCGGTCAGTCCGTTCGCCCACGGGATGACGGCGAACCGGTTGCCGGCAAGCCATGCGGCGATTCGTTCCATCACCTGCGTGCCGCAGCTCGCCGTCCACGCGAACGCGAAGCCGAGTTGCGGGCTCGCCCATGAAACGAGCAGTGCGGCAAGACCCGCCATCGTCGCGAATCCGACGAACGGACTGACCAGCAAGTTCGCCGGCACGGAGGCGAGCGACAGTTCGGGTTCCATGAGGATCTGGATCGGCAGGGTCAACGATTGCGCGGCGAGCGTCATGGTCAACGGTTCGGCGAGCGGTTTCGGCAATGCGCCGGCCAGCCATGTACCGATCGGCTGCGCGAAGATCACGATGCCGAGTACGGCGGCGCTGGAGAGCGCGAAACCGTAGCTGCGTGCCATCGCAGGATCGACCAACAGTACGCCGATCACCGTCCAGCTCAGTGCGCTCACCGATTGGCTGCGGCGGCCGGCATACATCGCGGCCGCGCCGATCAGTCCCATGACAAGTGCGCGCAACACGGAATCGGACGGATACATAGCCGCGGCAAGCAGCAGGTATACAGCCGCCACAAAACCGGCGACCAGTTGGCGCGGCATCAGCAAACGCGCGCACTGGCGACGGGCCAGGTCGGCGACGAGCATGAAGTGACCGCCCGAAACGGCCATGAGGTGCATGATGCCGGAACGTCGGAAATTGTCTTCGACCAGTTCGGCGTAGGCGTCCTCGACCGGCGATCTCGTACGAACGGACTCATCGTAGACGGCATTGCCCATGTTGACGTGATCTTGTCCGAGTACGCCGAGGGTAAGTCCCGGGACCAATATGCGACCCTGATCGGAGAGTCGTTCGGTAACGGTGAAGAACGACTGTTGCATGGCTGCAATCGTTCGCCTAAGGAGGGTCGGCGCACGGATGGTTTCGAGCGTGCTGGAGGATTCGGCGATCAGCCAGAGCGGTTGTTTGCCGTATCGGGCTTGTTGCAGAGTGCCTTGGATGCGTATGACAGAGCCGTGTGCGAGTTGCGTGCATGCCGGTCCGGATGCGAACAGACGTAGGGAGGCGAGTGAGGTTTGCGTGACGGTGTCGTCGGACAACGATTGCAGGACGGCGTCGGTCTGGCAATCGGTGTCACGTAGGGTGGAGACGGTAGGCGGTGTGGTGATGCGCATGGTTGCGGTCACGGTGGTTTCGGCGGATTGCCGGGTTAAACGGGCGGCAGAATCGTGCCATTGGATGAGGGATGCTGACAGGGTGCTGATGGCGCAGAGGGTTATGGCGGCGATGAGTACGGTGAGAGATGACTGAGATGAGAAAAGTACACGGAAAATGCAAGGTGGATGATAGGTATTCGGCGCGTTGGAATCGCTATAGGTCTGTCCCGTGTACGCTCCCCCAGTCAGCTTTGCTGACAGCCCCCTCGGCCGAGGGGGCCGAGAAGATACAGACGTGATGCAACAGACGATAAGGAGGGCGAGGAGGGTTAGAAGGGTGACAGCGAAAGTCAGGATGTCTGGGGTGGAGGAACCCATAAGTAGGTTGAAGAGCTGATGGACGATCAGGCTTGTCATCCACACGGCGAAGGCGATGGGCAGCATACGCCAGTCACGGCTCCCTTGCTCCCCATGCGGCAGGTTGCGGTCAGCAGCCTTCCCCCGCCAGTTGCGGCCTCCTTGCTCTTTACGTGGCACGCCTCCATCTGACCTGCTGTATCGATCGCGGTTTGTCCGCTTGCCGTGACGCGTATTGGCGGCAACCCGTCCATGTCGCATAGATCCGTTCATCGCACCGTCACCTCGTCCCTGATTTTGGCGAGGGTTTTCGCGCCGATGCCTTTGACGTCGAGCAGCTGGTCGACGCTGGTGAACCGTCCGATCACCGTGCGATGCGCGAGTATGCGTTCCGCGGTGACCGGGCCGATGCCTTTGACGGTCTGCAGTTCCTCGCTGGTAGCGGTGTTGAGGTCGATTCTGCCGTCATCGGCGGGAGCGGTCTGCACCGGTTCGTCCGGCTGCGCATCCGTTTGTTGCCCGTCTGCGGGCTTGCCGGCGTCGTCATCCTCCGTTGCGCCGGAATCGCCGTCGTTCTGCGTGCCAGTGCTGGCGTCGGAACTCGTGTCGGACGATGGGCCGGATGCGGACGATGTCTGTGCGGCTGACAAGGCCCGTTCGTATCGGATCGCCTGTTGGATGAGCATGGTCAGGCTGGCGCTCAGCATCACGGCCAGCAGCAGGATCGCCATCACGGCGTGAACCGGTTTGAACGCCAGTCTCGGGCGATCGCGTGTGAGCCGATGCTCCTCGTGCTCGGTGTCCGTGGCATGCACCCCGGCAAGATCACCAAGCGACGCTCGCCGGACCGGTGATGATGCGGCCGGCGGCGATGCGGCCGCCACCGCAGTCCGGACAGGCGGAGGCGGCGGAGGTGCGCTCGACATGCCGCCGCTCCCCCGCATGTGATGCGCCGAAGGTCCGAGACCGTGCAGACGATGCGATGTCCTCGCATTATCCGCATGGCCGTCCGGCATCGGTGCCCCGATATGCAAGATGCCCATGCATCCACAGTGAGGGATGCATGGGCATCTTGTCCAGTCAAACCGGGGTATGTGGTCGAACGGTCAGGTTGTCCACAACACGCCGCGCAACCGGTCAATCATCGGTCAGCCAGCCGATCAATCCAGCCAGTCAAACCGGTCGATCGATCATTCCGCCGGCACGATGGAGACGATCTTCGGGGCCTTGACGATCACCTTGCGCGGCGTCTTGCCACCGAGACGATCGGCGACGGCCTCGAGCGCCATCTTCTCCAGCTCGGCCGGATCGATGTCGGGCGACACCTCGAGCTTGGCGCGGATCTTGCCCTTGATCTGCACGACCGCGGTCACCGTGTCCTGGCCGACGTAACGCTCGTCGGCGACCGGCCACGGCTCGTGTGCCAGCGACTCGGCGTGGCCGAGGCGCGCCCACAGCTCCTCGCAGATGTGCGGCGCGATCGGCGAGAGCATGAGGATCAGAGGCTCGACGGCGGCGCGCGGCACGGTGCCCAGTGAGGTCAGGTGGTTGTTGAGCACGATGAGCTTGGAGATCGCGGTGTTCGGGCGCATGCCCTCCATCTCCTCGGTCACCTCGGCGATCGTGTTGTTGAGCGCCTTGAGCGTCTTCGTGTCGAGCGCATCCTCGGAGACGTGCACCTCGCCGGTGTTCTCGTCCACGACGTTGCGCCACAGGCGCTGCAGGAATCGCATGCCGCCGACCACGTTGCGCGTGTTCCACGGGCGGGAGTCGGCCAGCGGGCCCATGCTCATCTCGTACAGGCGGAACGTGTCCGCGCCGTAGTTCTCGTACATGTCGTCCGGCGTGATGATGTTCTTGAGGCTCTTGCCCATCTTGCCGAACTCGCGGTTGACGTGCTCGCCGTGCCACGTGAACGTCGGCTCGCCGTCGGCGCCGGCCGGGCCTTCCTCGACTTCGGCGGCCGGCACGTACTGGCCGCGGTCGTCGGTGTAGGCGAACGCCTGGATCATGCCCTGGTTGAACAGCTTGTGGAACGGTTCGGCCGAATCCACGTAGCCGAGGTCGAAGAGCACCTTGTGCCAGAAGCGCGAGTACAGCAGGTGCAGCACGGCGTGCTCGACGCCGCCCACGTACAGGTCGACGCCGCCTTCGTCACCCGAGTACTTGTTGTGGTTCGGGCCCATCCAGTAGTCGAACTCGTCCTTCTCGACCATGTGGGCCGTGTCGGTCGGGTCGATGTAGCGCATGTAGTACCAGCAGGAGCCGGCCCAGTTCGGCATGGTGTTCGTGTCGCGGTAGTACGTCTTCACGCCGTCGCCCAGATCAAGTTGGACCTTGACCCAGTCCTCGTTGCGGCTCAGCGGCGCCTCCGGGTTGGATTCGGCGTCCATCGGGTCGAAGGTGCGCGGCTGATAGTCGGGCACGTCCGGCAGGTTGATCGGCAGCGCGGAGTCCGGCAGCAGGTGCGGGGTCCCGTCCTCGCCGTAGACGATCGGGAACGGCTCGCCCCAGTAGCGCTGGCGGGAGAACAGCCAGTCGCGCAGACGGTAGCTCACCGTGCCGTGGCCGACGCCGGCCTCCTCGAGCCACGCGTTGACCTTGGCGATCGCGTCGTCGACGCGCAGACCGTTGAGCGAAAGCGCATCGCCCTTGGCGGCGGTCGCATCCACGGACGAATTGATGACGATGCCATCGTGCGAAACGAACGGCGCCTTGCCCTCGTAGTTGGCCAGATCGTCGCCGGATTCCGGCAGCGGCTGGACGGTGTAGATGACCGGCAGACCGTACTTCACGGCGAAGTCGTAATCGCGCTGGTCGCCGCCCGGCACGGCCATGATCGCGCCGGTGCCGTAGTCCATGAGCACGTAGTCGGCGGTGAACAGCGGGAGCTTGACGCCGGTGATCGGGTTGGTGGCGTACAGGCCGGTGAACAGGCCGGTCTTTTCGCCGGCTTCCTCGACGCGGTCCTTCGCGGTCTTCGACTCGGCGGCCAGACGGTACGCCTTGACGCCTTCGGCCGGGGTTGCGTAGCCGCCCTTCCAGCTGTCCGGAATGTCGGCCGGCCATTCGGCGGGCACGTACTGCAGCAGGTCGTGCTCCGGGGAGACGACGGCGAACGTGGTGCCGAACAGGGTGTCGGGACGGGTGGTGTAGATCTCCATGTCCTTGTCGCCCGCAGGCGTCGCGACGGTGAAGTGCACGGATGCGCCGTGGGACTCGCCGATCCAGTTGCGCTGCATGAGCTTGACCTTCTCCGGCCAGTCGATGCCGTCGAGGTCCTCGATCAGACGGTGGCCGTACGCGGTGATGCGCATGGACCACTGACGCAGCTCGCGCTGGAACACCGGGAAGTTGCCGCGTTCGGACTTGCCTTCGGCGGTGACCTCTTCGTTGGCGAGCACGGTGCCCAGGCCCGGGCACCAGTTGACCGGCGACTTGGAGATGTAGGCGAGACGGAAGTCGTTGAGGATGTCCTGCTGCTCGGCTTCGGAGAGATCGCCCCACGCGACGCCATCGGACTCGTGACCCGGAATGGCCTTCTCGCCGTTCTCGAACTTGGCGACCAGCTCAGAGATCGGGCGGGCCGAACCCTGGGAACCGGAAGGATTGGTGGCGTCCTCGTCGTACCACGCGTCGTAGATGCGCGAGAAGATCCACTGCGTCCAGCGCACGTAGCCGGGGTCGATGGTCGCGAACGAGCGACGGTTGTCGAAGCTCAGGCCCATGCGGTGCAGCTGGCGGCGCATGTTGGCGATGTTCTGCTCGGTGGTGATGCGCGGGTGCTGGCCGGTCTGCACGGCGTACTGCTCGGCGGGCAGGCCGAAGGCGTCGTAGCCCATGGCGTGCAGCACGTTCTCGCCCTTCATGCGGTGGTAGCGCGACACCACGTCGGTGGCGAGGTAGCCGAGCGGATGACCGACGTGCAGACCCTTGCCGGACGGGTACGGGAACATGTCCATCGCGAAGAAGGCGGGGCGGCCGTCCGCGTTGCGGCCCTTGCCGTCCTTGAGGCCACCGTTGACGTTGGCGGCCCAGAAGGTGCCTTCGTCGTCCCACTTCTTCTGCCACTTGGTTTCGATGTCCTGCGCGAGCGCCGCATTGTAGCGGAACGACGGCTCGGCGGGGGTGTCGGCCGCCTGCGCGGTCGTGTTCTTCTCATTAGCCATACGGTGAATTATTGCCATGCAACTGGACACAACCGCATGATTCCGCCCATCGCGACCGCATCCTGATTCCAAGACATGTCATCGCGTCGTGACGGTCGAAGACGACAGCGTCGACGGACGATATCCGAACGGCGCGAGATCGTCGTCGACGTACCGCCGCCACGAGCCGTCGTCGATCATAGTGCGCAGCGTCGCGGCGATCTTGCCGGCGAGTTCGGTGCGGCCGTGTCGCACGGCGATGCCGTATTGCAGTCCGCCATCATCCGCAGAATCCGCGACGATGCGATACGAGCCGCGCCGCTCGTGCACCAGTCCCGGCAGCGTCGCCTCGTCGCCGGCGATCATGTCGACCGATCCGGCCATGAGCGCGGTCATGCACTGGCCGTACGTGTCGTATGTCTTCACCGTCACATCGTCGCGGCCGGCGATCATCGCGCGTTCGGCCGTGCCGTTCACCGCGCAGACCGTCATGTCGCGGTCCACATCGTCAGTCGTATCGTCGTCGTTCCGATCGCCGGAAGCAGTGCCGCTGTCCGTCGTATCGAACAGATCGTCGACCGTACGCGCGTCCAGCGTCTCATCGTCATGCACCAGCACGGCCGGCCGCACGTCAAGATACGGTCCGGCGAACGCGACGTTCTTCGCGGTCTCGTCGGTCATCGTGAATCCGGCGACCACCATGTCGGCGCGGCCATCGTCCAATACCGTGGCGCGTTCCTGCGGCCGGACCTGCACGAACACGATCTGTTTGCGGCCGTAGCCGAGCGCCTTCGCCACGTAGGCGGCCACGTCGATGTCGAATCCGGAATACGAGCCGTCATGCCAGTACCCCAATCCCGGCAGGTCGGAGGAAACGCCGATCGTGATCGTCGGCCCTTGCGGCTGGCCGGACGTCGCGGACAACGCACCGGCATCGGTCGTCGCGGCAGAGCCCGCGCCGGAAGCCCCGCAGCCGGCCAACGGCAGCATCGACAGCATGAGCGCGCACGCGGCCGCGCCCAGCCGACGACACACGATACGACCGCTCACGCTCATTTGAACATGCGCGAACGGGTGAGGAACCATGTCACCACGGCGGACAGGACGACCGAGATCACGATGATCGCGACGAATCCCCACGGCTTGTCGCTCAACGGCATGCCGAGCATGCCCTCCTGGAAGTTCATGCCGTACATGGAGAAGATGAGCGTGGGCACCGACAATGTGATCGAGATGATCGTGAAGATGCGCATCACGTTGTTCAGATTGTTCGACACGATCGAGGCGAACGCGTCGGTCATGTTCGCAAGAACGCCGCTGTAGATGTTCGCCATCTCGATGGCCTGCTTGTTTTCGGTGATGACGTCGTCGAGCAGGTCCTCGTCGTCCGGGTACTGCTTGATGCGGCTCAGGGTGGTGAGCTTCTCCATCACGATTTCGTTCGATTTGAGCGACGTGGTGAAGTAGACCAAGGTCTTGCTCAGTTCCATGAGCATCACGATCTCGCGGTTCTGCATCGAATGGCGCAGCTTCAGTTCGAGCTTGTCGCTTTCGCGGTCGATGATGCGCAGGTAGCGCAGGTACATGGTCGCGTTGCGGTACAGGATCTGCAGGATGAACCGCGAGCGCATGAACGTGTTGAAGCCGCGGATCGTGCCTTCCATGAACGGGTGGAGCACGGGCGTGTCCTGCATGCATACGGTGATGATGAGGTTCTGCGTGACGATGATCGACAACGGGATCGTCTCGTACCAGTCGCGGCCGCCGCGCTCCTCGACGGTCGGGATGTCGACGATGACCATCGTGTAGTCGTCCTCGACGTCGACGCGCGAACGTTCCTCGTCATCCAGCGGGGCGCGCAGGTCGGCCAGATCAATGCCGGTCTGCTGGGCGATGGTGGCGAGCTCCACGTCGGTCGGTTCGCTCAAGGATATCCACGACCCGTTCTCGGGTTTCTGTACCTGCTCCACTTGGCCGTTGATGGTGCTGAAGATTCTCAACATGTCTCGTTCACCTGCCTTCCGCCGTGCGATTGCGGCGCGTTGCCCCGCGTCGATTCAAACCGAGACAAGAATAGTCCCTACGGTCAGACACCCGCAGCAAGCCACGCGGGACCGTTGTCCCAGTCGACGGTGCGCACGATGGGGGCGCATTCGTTGAACGCGTCGAGCTGCCAGACCGGACGGTCGAACGCGTGGCCGTTCATCTCGCGCAGGATCGACAGCCGGCTCCAGAACGCGTTGCGGATGCGGCCGAGATTGTCGAGCGAATTGACCTGCATGCCGACCAGCGTTTCGATGGTGGCGGCGATCCATGAGCCGTGGCCGACGACCATGAGCGTGGTCGACGCGTCGGCGTATTGCGGGTCGGCGATGATCGCGCGCATCGCGTCCGCGCCGCGTCGGCCGGTCGCTTCGCGGCTTTCGACGCCGTAGGCGAGTTCGCCGCCTTCGTGCCGGCGCCATGAGGCGTATGCTTCGGCGTCGATGTCGCGGATCTGTTCGCGGGTCAGGCCCTCCCACTGGCCGAAGCTGCGTTCGCGCAGCCGCGGGTCGGTGACGACCGGCAGTTCGAGCGGGTCGGCGAAGGCGTGCGCGGTCTGCTGGGCGCGGAACAGGTCCGACGAGATGACGACCATGCGGCGGCTCGCGGCTGGCGCGTGGCGGTATTCGCCGATGTCGCTGCGCTCGGCCGCTTCGGGACCGGGTTGCGCGAGCCGTTCGGGATTGCGGGCGATCTGGCCGATCTTCGCCCAGTAGTAGCGTTGCGCGAGTTCAAGGCCGGCCATGTCGGCCTGCCATTGGCCGACGATGTCGAGCGGCACGTCGATCTGGCCTTGGAGCCGTCCTGCGCGGTTGTATGCCGTCCGCCCGTGCCTGAGCATCACCACTTCGTCGATCATGTCTCATTCCCCTATCCGTCGTCCTCGCCATCGGCTTGCCGTTCCTCGCCCATCATATCGGCAGCCCGGCATCTGGTCGGATGAACCGCCGACGCCAACCCTCACGTCCCCTCGTCGGCGCTTCCTCGACTTCTGCTGCGGAATCACCGCCTATTGCGTGACAACACTGCGATTACGCCTCCGCTGCTATCCGGAATATCACGCAAGACGGCCTATTCGCGTGACATTTGGGATAGCGGAAGGCAGATAACCGCACACATATCACGCCAACAGGCTTTCTTGCGTGATATTCGGGATAGGACAAGGCGGATAACCGCACGAACATCACGTAAAACGGTTTGTTTGCGCGACATTTGGGATAGCAGCGGGCGGATGACCGCGCATATGTCACGCATAGCACGGACACGCACAGCTCGGACTATAGTGCTACGTAGGACGGCTGATGGGAGGCGCGTGATGGATCTGCTTGTGGTGACCGGCAGTGCGGCGTTGGCCTCCGCGTTGGAACGGACGCTGGAGACGGCGGGGCATCAGGCCACGGTCGTCACGTCCGTCGCTCAGCTGGACGAACTGTTCAGGGATTATCCGTTGCTGCCGTTCGACGCGGTGGTGCTGGATGATCTGACGCCGGCCGCGGTGCGTGACGGATTGGCTCGCCGGCTGCGCGATCCGGGAGTCTCGCTTGGACGGCGTATCCGCGTCGCGTTGCTGTCCACGCCTTCGCTGGCTTCGACAAGCCAATCAGACCATGCCACGGCAGTCAACGGCACTGATGAGGAACCTGGCGACGGCACATCATCCGACACCACCGGCGAGTCCGGCAACCGATCATCGGACGACTCCCCTGCTGCTGCGACGCTTACCGCCGACGTCACCATCGTCAAGCCGTTCGGTGACGCGGAACTGCTGTCGTATATCTCGCTGTTGCAGACGATCGACGACACGCCGGATGGCGACGGGACCGCATCCCACGGTCCCGCGTTGCTGATCCACGGTGATCTGACGCTCGACACGCGCCGGCAGTGCGCGTTCTATCGCGGCGGCAAGCCGATCGCGTTGTCGCCGCGTGAATACTCCGCGTTGGAGGCCCTGATTCGAGCGGACGGCCAATATCTGAGCTTCGACGACCTGTCACGGCTGGTGTTCGGCGACGGTGCCGGATTCGCCGACCAGCGCACGGTGATGGACACGACCATGTATTCGCTCACGCGCAAGCTGCGCCGGCTGGGATTCTTCATCACGCAGCACGGCCACCAGTATCGGGTCCGGTAGCGATGGGCGAGCATGTCGAACACGGGTTCGGACCGGTGTGGAACGCCGAATCGCGGGTGCTGGTGCTCGGCTCGATGCCGAGTCCGAAATCGCGTGAGGCCGGGTTCTATTACATGCATCGGCAGAACCGGTTCTGGCCGGTGATGGCCGCGTTGTTCGCCGATCCTGCGGACCCGGCCGACGTGCCCGGCGACTCCCCCGAATCCCGCCGCATGTTCGCGTTGCGTCATCATGTCGCCTTGTGGGATGTGATCGCCTCGTGCGACATCACCGGCGCATCCGACTCCTCCATCCGCAACGCCGTGCCGAACGACATCGCGCCGATCCTCACCGGCTCGCATGTCACGCATGTATTCACCACCGGCGCGAAGGCCGGTCAGCTGTACCGTCGTCTGATCGAACCGCGGCTCGTCGCGGCCGGACTGTCCATCACGATGACGCAGTTGCCGTCGACCAGTCCGGCGAACGCGGCGATGCGACTGCCCGATCTCGTCGCCGTTTACCGCGCAGCGTTTCGTGAAGCCGGTATGCCGGTCCGTGATTGAGCTGGCGACTCGGCGGCCGGTCCCTCCTCCAATGCGGCGAAACGATGGCCGCACATGCGACCGACATACGAAGACGCCGCCTCCCGTACGGAAAGCGGCGTCTGCATCGGGCTATGCGATCAATCAGTCCTTCTCGATGGTCTTGCCGGCGTTGGCACCGGAGGCGAGGTCCTGGATCTCGGTGATCTCGAGCACCGGGATGACGGCCGGCTTCTTGGTGCCCTTCTCCTCGGCGACCTTGACCTGCGCCTCGTAGATCGCGTCGTCGGAGTGCAGGGTGACGGTGCCGCGGAAGCGGTAGCCCTTCTTCTCGGCGAGGTTCGCGAACGCGATGACCAGCGGGGAGCCGTTCTTGAGGTTCTCGTAGGCCTGGCCGGCGGTGCGCTCGTGGTAGGCGATGTGGTTGTCGTCGAGCACGAACAGGCTCATCTTCGGGCCGAGGTCGAGCTGGCCGTCCTTGGAGACGGTGGAGATCCAGCCCAGGTTGTTTTCGATGAACGTCTTCATCTCTGCGGTGAGCGTTGCCATATTCGTATCCTTTCACGAATGTCTGCGATATCAATCTCTTCTAGCCTACGCCAATCGCCGCATGTTCGCCGCACGTTCGGCTGTGAGTAATCTCACCGACGCGTCTATCGGCAGGTCTACTGCCATGCCTTGAGCACATTCGCGGGCACCTTCGACGCGTCGAAGCGGTAGTGTCCGGTGATCGTCATGTGCCGTTTGAACGTCAGGTAATCGTTCTCTCGCTGCCGCTGTCCCATGTTGTGCATGATGTACGCGTAGCCGTCCTTGTCGCGTTTGTCGGACACGATGCCGATGTGCCGCGTGTGCTCGAACACGACGATGTCGCCGCCCTGCCAAGCCTGACGGTCCGCGGCATCCGTGGTGAGCGTCTGCCCGTATTTGGCGAAGAACACGTCGAGCACGCCGGTGCGACGGAAGTCGATGTTCGGGTCGGGGTTCGGCGCGACCGCCGCGTAGCTGGCCGGATCGGCGGCGATGTCCGCGTCGACCATGGCCTTGAGGTCGTAGCCGGCCGCCTTGAACGCGCGCCAGACCAGATCCGTGCATGCGCCGCGGTTGTCCGGCGGATAGCCGCCCTCGTAGTAGCCGCTGTCGTATCGCGGCGCCGCCTCGGCGTCCGCCCGCGCGCCGGCGACGATGTCCGCGTAGTCATCCTTGCCGTTGGCATTGAAATCGGCCTGGCTGACGGCCTTCGGGTACTGCCGTTCGGCTTCGTCTGCCGGCATCACGTCCCCGCCGTCGCCACCCGACTGCATATCCGCCACGCCGGACCTCACCGCATCGGGAATCACGTTCCACGGCAACGTACCCAGCCGGCGCACCGACAACACTCCCCCGGCGAGCATGACCGCGACCAATACCGCCACGATCACAGCGGCCCGACGTCGATGCACCCTCCGTGCACCGGCCATCTGCCGGTTCTCCGGAACGGTTTTGCACCCGGTTTCGTATCCCGTGCCGAATCCCATATCGTCTGTCTGCGGTTCCTGCTGCATGTAGCGGTTCCTCCTTTCCACGAACCGTTCTACCGCACCGGTCTGCGTCACAGCAATGTCGCATACCGAAAAACGGTATGGTACAGGATGCGCGAGCCGACCGACGGCATCCCGCTAGGATGGTATGCAGTATCGCGAGGACCGGTCCCGTCCATGACGGGAGCGCCGGCGGAGTCAAGGAGAGCATATGGATATCATCGAGGCCATGCATGCGCGTCATGCGGTGCGCGACTACACCGATCAGCCGATCGACGAGCACACGCTCGACGCGTTGCGCGCCGCGATCGAGCAGGCCAATCGTGACGGCGGACTCGATATCCAGCTCGTGTCCGACGACACGGACGCGTTCGGCGGATGCCCGACGCATTACGGTCGGTTCAAGAATGTGCGGTATTGCATTGCGCTGATCGGCCGCGACGCCGCTGATCCGGCGGTGTTGGATGAGCGGATCGGCTATTACGGCGAACGTCTGGCGTTGGAGGCGGTGCGGCTTGGACTGGATACCGGTTGGGTGGTGCTGCACGAGCCGGGCGACCATGACGGCGGTTGGCGTCTCGACGATGGCGAGCGCATGCCGGCCGCGATCGCGATCGGGCATGGCGCGAGGGCCGGGCGTCCGCATCGCAGCAAGCCGGTCGAGGAGCTGGGAACCGTGCAGTTACGGTCCGGTGACGGCGGTACGTCGGCTGGCGCGCTGACGGACGCGCCGGACTGGTTCATGCGCGGCTTGGAAGCGGTGCAGCTTGCGCCGAGCGCGTTGGGCAAGCAGCCGTTTAGGTTCACGCTGCTGGCCGATGGCCGTTCGGTGCATGCCGAGGCGCTGGACGATGTGCAGTCCGCGATCGGATTGGGCATCGCCAAACTGCATTTCGAACTGGGAGCCGGTGCCGGCACATTCGTGTGGGCGTAGACGCCGGCGGTCGTAGCACGTTTGCTGTGTGCTGCTCCCCGCGAGCAGTACACAGCAATACGAAAAAAGGCTTGCGAATCGCTTCGCAAGCCTTGAGGGTGGAGCTAAGGGGATTCGAACCCCTGACCCTCTCCATGCCATGGAGATGCGCTACCAGCTGCGCCATAGCCCCGCTGTTCGTGACCGAACTCGAGATAGATTACGCCATTCTCGGTGATCGTGCAACCGACGGCGTGTCTTGTCGTCGGTCGCACGATCACACCCCGATTATGCCCCGATTACGCGGGGCCGGAATACCATCACTGGCCGCTGCTCGACGAGGAGGACGAGCCGGTGCTGCCGGAGCTAGAATCCGAAGAGGAGCCCGAGCTGCCGTCGGTAGATCCGGACGACGAGGACGAGCTGTCGGATGACGTGCCCGATGACGATCCTCCGGTGGTCGTGGAGCTTGACGAATCGCTGGATGATCCGCTGCTCGTTCCGGAATCCGAAGAACCGGTGGAACCCGAGGAACCGGTTCCGGAGCCGGTTGATCCGCTGGTGCTGCCACTGTTCGAATCACTTGAGCCGGTCGAACCGGTCGAACCGGATGTGGTGGAATCGGAGGACGAACCGGATGCGGTTCCGCTGCCGCTGGTGCCGGAAGTCGAACCGTCCGACGTGCTGCCGCCGTCCGTGCCGCCGTTCACCGAGGAATCGTCGGTTCCGCTGTTCGTCGTGGTGTCGTTCGTGGTGTCATCGCCGTTCTGTGTGCCGGTGTTGGCGTCATCCGGCCCCTTGTCCGGCCGTTGATCGGTCGAGTCGTCGGGAGTCTGCTGCTGGGTCGGCGTTTGCGTCGTGTTCACCCAGTCGCGGACCACGGAATCGGTGCCCTTGCCTTGGGTGACCAGCATGATGACGCCGGCCGTCGCCGCAACCGCGACCAAGGCGCTGACGACCGCGACCACGATCGCGATGCGCTTCTGCTTGTTGGTCGTCGCCAACGCCGTCTGTGACACATGGCCGCCGGCATGACCGGATATCGTCCGACTTCCGCCAGTCGCCCCGTTCGATGCGATGGAACGAGCCGAAGCGGAACCAGCCGTTCGACTTCCCGCCATCGTCAGGTCGCCGAACACCCGCGTTGCGTCATCATCCGCCACGGACTCACCGGTCGGATCGGCGGAACTGATGACCCGCCCGACATGCGCGCCGTCTGCCGCGTTCGACAGATCCAACGCTCCCGGCGCAAGCACCGTGGTCGCATCCCCGATCACCCGGGTCGCATCATCCGCCGTCGCGCTCTTCGCCGCATCATCCGGCGTATCCGACGATCCCGAACCGACGCCGGTCACATCCTGCAGTTTCTCGCCGGACGCCTTGAGCACGTTCTTGTAGATCTGCGAGGCGACCGCGGACACGATCGAACCTATCGCCACGCCGATCACCGAACCGGCCATGCCGATCTTCGCCGACAGCAGGAACGACGTGACCGCAGCCAGCGCGCCCGCAATCAGCGAGGTAATGGAAATACCCTCGAAAAAATTCTTCACGCGACGCAACAATAGCGAGTTTTCTTGGCAACGCGCTGAGCCTTCGGTGAAAACAACATAACCATCACAGCATCCCGGCAAAATCTTCACGAAACGGGTACACGCCAACGCTGCCGGCCGAAATCGCCGGCACCTTGCCTCGCCCATCGGCCGGCGATCGCACATCCGCAGTCCGGGCAGCATCCGTCCGCCGTCAGCCGATACTGGTCGATGTCGTACCAGTCGCGCACGATAAGCGCCGCGCCGCATACGGGGCAGAACGTCGTGTCACCTTCGCGGTTGACGACATTGCCGGTGTAGACGAAACGCAGCCCCTCCCTGATCGCGATTTCGCGCGCATGCACGAGCGTGGCCAGCGGCGTGGCCGGCACGTCGCGCATCTTGTAGTCCGGATGGAACGCGGAGAAGTGCAACGGGACGTCAGGGCCGCAATGATCACGTATCCATGCGCATTCGGCATGCAGCTGCGTATCGTCGTCGTTGTAGCCGGGGATGAGCAGCGTCGTCAGCTCGACCCACGTGTCCGTGTCGTTGCATACGTATTCGATCGTGTCGAGCACGTCGCGCAGATGGGTGCCGGTGACGGCACGGTAGAAGTCCTCGGTGAAGCCCTTGAGGTCGATGTTCGCCGCGCCCATGACCCGATAGAAGTCGGCGCGTGCCGCGGCGGCCATGTACCCTGCGGTGACGGCGATCGTGTCGAGGCCTTGTTCGTGACAGGCCTGCGCGGTGTCGATCGCGTATTCGGCGAAGATGATCGGATCGTTGTAGGTGAACGCGACCGACCGTGCGCCGTAATCCTTCGCGACGGCGGCGATCTTCTCTGGTGAGGCCTCGACGGCGAGCGTGTCCCATTGGCGGGAGGCGGAGATCGACCAGTTCTGGCAGTAACGGCAGGCGCTGTTGCAGCCGGCCGTGCCGAAGCTCAGCACCGCGCTCCCCGGATAGAAATGGTTGAGCGGCTTCTTTTCGACCGGGTCCATCGCGAAGCCGGAGCTGCGGCCGTACGTGTCGAGCATGATCGTGCCGTGGTGGTTGGCGCGTACGAAGCAGAAGCCGCGCTGGCCGTCGCGCAGCGTGCAGTGGCGCGGGCACAGGTCGCATTGCACGCGGCCGTCCGCAAGCCTGTGCTGCCAGCGGCCGACCGCTGGCGAGCGCTGTGCCGGTGCGTCATGCGTTGACGCAGTCGCCGCGTTGTCCCGTGCCGTTTCCTCCAACGATGCCGGCGCCGCCACATTCGAAGTCATCGGGGCTCCTCCCCGAACGCGGTGACGGTGTACCGCTGACAGGTCACACTGCCGTCCCGCCAATCGTGGGATGCCGGCAGTCCGGCCTTGCGCAGCAGGTGGCCGACGAACTCGTGGCTGTCCGGCAGTTCGGCCCATACCTGCGGCAGGAAGGTGGCGCGGTGGCCGAGACCGTCATCGATGATGAGCCCGTCACGGCCAGGCTTGAGCATCGCTTCCAGGGCGGCGCGGGACGACACGTGCATCGGTTCCGGCTCGGACAACATCGATACTTCGACGCTGATGTCCGGGTATTCCGAGGCGGCGAGCGGCTTGAACCGCGGGTCGCGTACGGCGGCGTCGATGGCGTGTTCGGCGATATCGCGGCCGAGCGGGCGATAGGCCTCGATCGTGCCGATGCAGCCGCGTAGCCGCCCATGTTCGGTCAGGGTGACGAAGCTTGCGCCGGTGTGGTTCAGCTCAGGATGTGCGGCGACGATGTCGGCCGGCGTGGGATCGCCGGGCTTGGCGAGACCGAGATACTGTTCGAGCGAGGCCCGGGCCAGACGCGGCAGCACCGTGTCGGCATGGTCCGGCAGGTTGGTGGCACGGTCGACTACGCGCCGACTGTTCGCTTCGGCCCGCATCGTTTCGCGGGTCTTCGTGTCGTGTTCCCATGCGGCGAACGACGCGTAGCCGACCACCGGCGTATCGGGGTCGCGCATCGGTGGCCGATCCGCGTGCCGGCCGTCGGCGGCGGCGAGCGCCACCTCACCGTCATCGCCCGAGGTCGAGCAGCCGAGGAAGCGCAGCGGCACGGTCTTCGCCCGTGCGGCGGCCAGCAACCCGTTGATCGGATACGCGCCGCATGCACGGTTCGGGCGAATCGTCGGTTCACTCAGTGGCACGATGCTGGCGATGGTCTCGTCGTCCAAGGTTCGAGCGACCGACTCGGGATGGTAATGCGACAGGTCGGAGCTGATCACGATCACCGTCTCCGGACCGCCCCACAAGGCCTGAATCACGTTGCCGACCTCGGTCGGGGTCGCATCGCCCGCATTGAGCGGCACGATGGTCAGGTCATCGCCGAATACGCGCTGCAGGAACGGGATCTGCACCTCCACCGCGTGCTCGCGCGCGTGCGTCGCGTCGTTGACGCTTAAGGCGGGTACCGTCTCGAGCGCCCGACGTTCGGCATCCCGGTCGACCGGCACGGTGCCGAGCGGCGTCCGGAACGCGGATGCGGACGGGCATGCCACGCCGCGCACGGCGACGCGGTGCGTGGGGCCAATGATTATGGCGCGCCTGATGATGCCGCGGCCGCGTTCGAGCAGCGCGTAGGCGAGCGCGGCGGTCGTGCCGGAATACACGTATCCGGCGTGGGGCACGATCACCGCTTTGGGCGCGCCCTGCGGCAGCCGTTGCTCGAATCCGGAATCATGCAATAGTGCGCGGGCGTAATCCAACTGCCGGTCGATTATCGCGCGCAGTTCGTCGGGGTCGGACGGGTAGAACGCGCCGGCCACTGCGGCCGGACGGATGTATGTCGGCTCGGGCAGGGTGCGGACGGCATCATCGCCGCCGTCGCCGCCGAATCCATTGTGGAACAACCTCATCATGGCAACCACCTCTTCGTGTTCCATGATAGTCGCCTGGTGTTTGACGATCGAGAGGCTGTTTGGAGCTTGCGCACGGGTCAGTCTGACGATCGAGAGGCAAACGGATCGCCATCAGAGACGGATTCGTGACGCCATATCGCGGTTTCCCGTCAAACGATAAGTCGATTTGAACGACGTGCAGCCTCTCGATCGTCGAACTGACTCATGCAAGATATGATTTTCGCCTCTCGATCGTCGAACCACCGCCTAAGCGCCTACGGCAATTGCAGCTCGGGTTCCGCCGGATGCCGTTTGCGCCACCACGCCTGCACGTAGTAGGCCGCGTAGCAGACCACGATGAACACCAGCTCGGCCACGAGCGCGAACCGCTGCTCCTTGTCGAAGAACACGAGCAGGAACGAGGCGGTGCACAGGATGAACGCGCCCCACGACACGTACGGGTAGCCGGGCGTGCGGTACTTGAGCTCGTCGACGGTGTGACCGGAGGCGAGCCAGCGGCGACGGAACACGATCTGGCAGTAGGCGATGGCGATCCACACAACCACGGCCGACAAACCCGACAGCGCCACGAGTACCAGATACACGGTGGATGCGGCGATCACGGAGGACAGGAGAGCCAGCAAACCGCCGGCCATCGCCGCGCACAGGGCGAGCATCGGCACGCCGCGGCGGTTGGTTTTGGCGAACCAGCGCGGGATCATGCCCTCGTTTCCCATCGACCACACCATGCGCGTGGAGGCGTACAGGCCGGAGTTGGATGCGGACAGCACGGCCGTGAGCACCACGAAGTTCATGATGTCGGCCGCGTACGGGATGCCGATGGAGTTGAACACGAGCACGAACGGGCTTTCGCCCACGCCGGCCTCGCGCCACGGGATGAGCGCGCACATGACCACGATCGAGCCGATGAAGAACAGGACGAGACGCCACAGCGTGGTGTGGATGGCCTTGGGCACGGCGGTTTCCGGGTCGCGCGTCTCGCCGGCGGTCACGCCGATCAGTTCGGTGCCGGAGAACGCGAAGTTGACGGTGAGGATCGTGGCGAACACGGGCATGAACCCGTTCGGGAAGATACCGTCCTTGACGAGGTTGCCGAACAGGGGCGCATGGTCGTACCCGGCGATCGGCACCGCGCCGAAGATGGCGAGCAGGCCAATGACGATGAACGCGCAGATCGCGAACACCTTGATGGATGCGAAGATGAATTCCGCTTCGGCGAAGAACCGTACCGACAGCGCGTTCGCGGTGAAGATGAGCGCGATGCATGCGGCCGACCATATCCAGGTGGGCGTGTGCGGGAACCAGCGTTGCATGAGCAGGCCGGCGGCGGTGAATTCGGAGCCGAGCGCGACCGTCCATGTCAGCCAGTATTGGATGGCGATGACGAAGCCGGTGCCCGGGCCGATGAACCGTTCGGCGTAGACGTGGAACGAGCCGGTGACGGGCATGGCGACGGATAGTTCGCCGAGTGTGAGCATGACGAGGTACACGATGAGCGCGCCGATGGCGTATGCGAGGATCGTGCCGATCGGCCCGGCCTGCTGGATGGTGTAGCCGGAGCTGAGGAACAGGCCGGTGCCGATGACGCCGCCGAGGGAGATCATCTGCAGATGCCGTGATTCCATGCCGCGCTTCAAGTTCGTATGCAGCGCGTGCTTGCGGTTGGCGGATACGTCGGTGTCTGCGGGCGTCGGCTGCTGTGCCGAAGCATCCGAGATCGGTTCGGCGGAAGTGTCAGTGTCGGACTGGCTCATGCTGTTCTCTCTGCTGTCGGGACGATGACGGCCGTCAAAACGGCCCAGAACAGTATACGAGTCGGTCTGACCAGCGGACCGCCCCTAGTGCTTTTTGTCGGGCTTAATGTGATACGTTTTTTATTCTCGGCTCCCTCGGCTGAGGGAGCTGTCAGCCGTAGGCTGACTGAGGGAGCGTCAAACCCATCACATTAAGCCCAGCTAGTGTTCGACGTGGTAGAGGTTCACGTCGTGCTCGCTGATGTCGGCGGTCGGCCGTTCCCCCAGCCGCAGATCGACGTGCAGCCGCCGTCCCGCGTCCTCGCCGGTGCCGACCACGTCGTACGAGTATGCGCGGTTGCTCACGTGCGTCGGTTCGGTCACGGCCCGAGCCATCCACGGGTTGCGACGGCGGATCGAGATCAGACCTTGGATCAGACGGAACATCCACGCTCCGTCACCGCCCAGTCCGTAGCGCGTGGCGGGGAACATCGGGCGCACCGCGTCGTCGCCGCCCATCGTGTCGGCCTTCACGCCGCGCCACGCCTGTTCGTCGCCGTAGTAGACGCTCGGCACGCCGCCGACCGTGAACAGCACGGTCATGGCGAGCGCCGCCTCCGCTTCGCCGATCTGGCTGACGATGCGGGTCACGTCGTGGTTGCCGACGAACGTGAGCGGCGTGAACGCGCGCATGAATTCGTTGTGCCGTTTGAGGCTCCAGTCGAGTTCCCAGAAGTTGCCGGATTTGATCGAGCTCCAGATCGCCTTCCACAGCTCGTATTGGGTGATCGAGTCCATGCCGGAGTCGCGCACGATCGCCGGATAGTCGCCGTGGATGACCTCGCCCATGATCCACGTGTGCGGGAATTCGCGGCGTACCTCGGGCAGCACGCGCGTCCAGAACGCGGGCGGCACGGCGTAGGCCGCGTCGAGCCGCCATGCGTCGACACCGCGGCGCATCCAGTGGAGCATCACGTCGGTGACGAGATGGGCCACGGCCGGCTCGTCATGGTTGAAGGCGGGAAGGTCGCCGTTGCCTTCGAATTTCGCGTAATCGGTCACGTTGCCGCTTGTTGCGTCGCGTTCGATGCGGAACATGCGTTCGGAGTCCGGGTCGTTGCCGGCGAGCGCGCGTTGGAACAGGGCCGATTCGCGGCCGATGTGGTTGAAGACGCCGTCGAGCATGAGGCGGATGCCGCGTTCGTGGCATGCGGCGACGAGCCGGTCGAACACTGCGTCGTCGCCGAGTCGCGGGTCGATGCGGTAGTAGTCGGTGGTGTCGTAGCCGTGGCTGGTGGATGCGAAGATCGGGTTGAGTATCAGGCCGTTCGCGCCGAGGTCGATGAGGTAGTCGAGCCACGAGGTGATCATGTCGAGGCGTGGCGTGAGCGCGCGCTCCGCGTCGGATTGCGGGCGGATCGGCGCTCCGGTGAAGCCGAGCGGGTAGATCTGCCACCAGATCGTGTTGAGGTTCGGATCGTTGGTCATCGCGTCACTCCTTGCCGTCGGGTGAATGCCATCGGTTCCAGCATACGTCCGTGGCATGGAGTTTACGCTTCCGCCTGTCACGTCAGGTATCGGCTGTCAGGTACCGGATATGACGAGGTCACCGTCGATCGGAATCAAACGGGTGTCCATTCCGTCGGCGCGATCAGTCCGCGATCGCCGGATGTTCCCACTGGTCGGTATCGGCGGCCGCCGGTCCGTGGTTGTAGTCCATGAGCCGCCAGCGCAGCGTGCCGTCGGGCATGTCGACCGGCACAAACCGCGCCCAGTGGGCGTTGCGCATCGACACGACGTCGGTGAACTCGGGGTGCACCCGATCGAGACCCAGCAGCATGATCGTGGTCTGCATGATGCACGAGCCGTGCGAGAAGACGAACAGGTCGGTGTCGTCGCCGGCGCGGTGCGCCCAGTCGTCCAATGCCGCGACGCCGCGGGCGCCGACGTGTTCCTTGGGTTCGCAACCGTATTCGAGCTCGCCGCCGCGGAATTCGGCCCACGACCGGTAGGCGTCCGGGTACTGCTGGGCGATCTCGGCGACCTCCATGCCTTCCCACTGGCCGAAGTTGCGTTCGCGTACGCGCTCGTCGAGATGGACGTCAAGACCGAGCGGATCGGCGAACGCGTGGGCGGTGGCCGCGGCACGGCTCAGGTCGGAGGCGACGACCAGCTGCTTGCGGCCGTCCGGCTGACCGTCGACATACAGCGACTTCAGCGCGGCGCCGGTCTGTTCGACCTGCCAGCGACCGACCTCGTCGAGCGGGATGTCGATCTGGCCTTGGAAACAGTGGCGGACGTTGTATGACGTGCGGCCGTGGCGTACCAGCGTGATCGAACGGACATGCTCGGTTGCGCTCATCCGGTTACCTCCCCTTGATGATGGACGAACAATTGACCCGTGCGCCGGCATGACGCATCACGTCGGCACATGACGGTCAGTCTTCCGATTCCGTTGTCTCCGTCTTGCTTTCCTCGGGATGCGCGAGTCCGAGGTCGACGGTCGGGCAGTCGCGCCACAGACGGTCGAGACGGTAGAACTCACGGGCCTCCTCGTGCATGACGTGGATGATGTAGTCGCCGTAGTCAAGCAGCACCCACTGCGCCTCGGTCAGGCCTTCGCGCGAGCGCGGTTGGCGCTTGTCGCACTTGAGGTACAGGTCCTTTTCGACCTCCTGGGCGACGGCGAGCACCTGACGTTCGTTCGATGCGGTGGCGATGAGCATGAGGTCGGTGATGCCGAGCAGGTCGCTCACGTCGTAGGCGACGATGTCGGTGGCCTTGAGGCGGTCGGCTGCCTCAGCTGCGATGCGGATCGCGTCGATGGAGTTCTGGGCTGCGGTCACGTTGCTGTTCTCCTTACGTGTTGTCTGTCTGGATGACGGATGGTGGGATTGTCGCCGTGCGGCCGGTCAGGCCAAGCCGCACGGCATCGGCCGGATGGCCGTCAGCGTTCCCACTTGGGCTTCCAGCCCTCGACGTTGTGCTGCGTGTTCTCGGAATAGACCATCGTGTCGCTGGGCACGTCGTGGCGGATCACCGAGCCGGCGCCGGAGGTCACGTTGTCGCCGACCTCGACGGGCGCGACGAACAGGTTGCCGGCGCCGATGTGCGAGCCGGCTCCGATATGGGTCTTGTTCTTGTGCACGCCGTCATAGTTGGCGGTGATGGTGCCGCCGCCGATGTTGGTGTGGTCGCCGAGCGTCGCGTCGCCCATGTAGCTCAGGTGCGGCACCTTGGTGCCGTTGCCGATGTGCGCCTTCTTCATTTCGACGAACGCGCCGGCCTTGGATTCCTCGCCGAGCTCGTTGCCGGGGCGCAGGTACGTCCACGGGCCGATGTTGGCGGCGCGGCCGATGTGCGTCTCCTGCACGCGGGAGCGTTCGACCACGGCCTCGGCGTCGACGGTCGCGTCAATGAGCGTCGTGTAGGGCCCGATCACGGCGGCCTCGCCGACCGTCGTGTGACCCTGCAGGAAGCTGCCGGGCAGCACGGTCACGTCGCGCGAGAGCACGACGTCGTCCTCGATCCACGTGGTGCTGGGGTCGAGGATGGTCACGCCGGAGCGCATCCACGCCTCGCACACGCGGCGGTTGTGCTCGCGCGACAGGGCGGCGAGCTGCACGCGGTCGTTCACGCCTTCGACGCTTAAGGGATCGGGCGCGGCGAACGCGCCGACGTTGCCTTCCTCCTTGGCGGTCTCGAGCGCGTCGGTCAGGTAGAACTCGCCCTGCGAGTTGTTGTTCTTGAGGCCGGCGATGGCCTTGGCGAGCACGGCGGCGTCGAACACGTACACGGACGTGTTCACTTCCTGCACCGCCAGTTCGCTGCGGTTGGCGTCGCGCTGTTCGACGATGCGCAGCACGTGGCCGTCGCGGTCGCGGATGATGCGGCCGTAGCCGGTCGGGTCGTCGAGGATGGTGGTGAGCACGGTCGCCCCGTTGCCGCTGGCCTCGTGAAAGGCGACCAGACCGCGCAGCGTCTCGGCGTCGAGCAGCGGCATGTCGGACGCGGCGATGAGCACGTAGCCGTCGAGCTTGTGCTCGGCGGTCAGCTGTGCCATCGCGCACTGCACGGCGCGGCCGGTGCCGGGGATGTCGTCCTGGTTGACGATCTCGACGTCCGGATGGTACGAACGGGCGGCTGCGGCGACGCGTTCGGCCTGGTAGTGGACGACCACGGCGAGCGTGGCCGGGTCGAGCGCGGCGACGGAGTCCATGACGCGGTTGAGGAACGTCTTGCCGGCGAAGGTGTGCAGCACCTTGGGGTTGGCGGAACGCATGCGGGTGCCTTCACCTGCGGCGAGGATGATTGCGGCGGAAAGGGCCATCGGGAATCTCCCATTCTGTTTGATTCGTCCGCCGTCACCTGTCTCACATATTGGACATGCAATTGTGTGGATTCGGTGACGATAATCGGCCGAATGAAAACGCCCGACCGCGAGCCGCGGCTTTCCGCGAATCACGCCGTCGGGCGACTGTTGCGTTCCCCCACCTGGACTCGAACCAAGACAAAGGGTTCCAAAGACCCGTGTGCTGCCATTACACCATGGGGGACCGGCGGAAACGTATTTCCGCCAAGTGTTTATTATGCCATATGTTCACGCCTCAGCGTGTCGCGGCTCACGCGAACAGGAATCCCTGTCCGTGGTGCTCCGGATACGTGTCGAACAGCTCGGCCACGGAACCGTCCTCGAACACGGCGCGGATGGCGCTGGCCAGCAGCGGCGCAATCGACAGCACGGTCAGACCGTCCCAGCGCTTCTCCTCCGGAATCGGCACGGTGTCGGTGAGCACGACTTCGCGCGCGCCGCATCCCTTGAGCCGTTCGATGGCCGGGCCGGAAAGCACGCCGTGCGTGGCGACCACGGTCACCGACTTCGCGCCAGCGTCGGCGAGCACGTGGCAGGCCCCGGCGATCGTGCCGGCGGTGTCGATCAGATCGTCGACGAGCACGCAGTCCTTACCGGCCACGTCGCCGACCACGCGGTTGGCGACGGCCTGGTTCGGACGGGTGATGTCGCGCGTCTTGTGCACGAACGCGAGCGGACCGCCGCCGAGACGCTGCGCCCACTGCTCGGCCACGCGGATGCGGCCGGCGTCCGGGGAGACGACGGTGACGTTGTCGAGCTGGTTGGAGAACCGGTCGCGGATGTAGTCCACGAGCACCGGCATGGCGATCAGATGGTCGACCGGGCCGTCGAAGAAGCCCTGCGACTGCGCGGCGTGCAGGTCGACGCTCATGATGCGGTCGGCACCGGCGGTCTTGAGCAGGTCGAACACCAGACGGCAGGAGATGGGCTCGCGGCCGCGATGCTTCTTGTCCTGACGGGAGTAGCCCAGCAGCGGGCACACGGCGGTAATCGACCGCGCGGAGGCGCGCTTCAAGGCGTCGATCATGATGAGCTGCTCCATGATCGACTTGTTGACCGGCAGCGCATGAGATTGAAGCACGAACACGTCCGCGCCACGCACGGATTCGGTGTATCGCACATACATCTCGCCGTTCGCGAAATCGTATGCGGTGGTTTCCAGCACGTCGATCCCCAGCTGTTCGGCGACGTCCGCCGCCAGCTTCGGATGGGTGCGACCGGTCACCAGGATGAGATTCTTATCGGGCTTTCCTTCAAGGATTGCGCTCACCATATCTCCAAACGTTCGGCTTCGTTGAAGTGACTGCACTCATAGTAACCGTCCGCGCCGACCGCGCGGACTCGCGTGTTCACGGTTTCGGGCATCCGTCCGACAGGCGAAACGGCACCGCGGCGGTCGATGAGTTGGTCCCGCGATGTCCCACAGGCAACGTAGCGCCCGTCTACCGGTACAGGCCATGCTTGCCGATGTACTGCACCACGCCGTCCGGCACCAGGTACCACACCGGCTCGTTGTGCTCGGCGCGGCGGCGCACATCGGTCGAGGAGATCGCCAGCGCGGGGATCTCCAGCGTGTCGACCTTGCCTTCGGGCAGACGCACGCCTTCCGGAGACGAGTAACCGGGACGGGTGACCGCGACGAAATGCGCGAGATCCCACATGTGCTCGGCGTCCTTCCACTGCATGATCTCGGCCACGGCGTCCGCGCCGGTGATGAAGAACAGCTCGGCGTCCGGATGCTGCGCGCGGATGTCGCGCAGCGTGTCGATCGTGTACGTGATGCCCGGCCGGTCGATGTCGACGCGCGAGACGGTGAACTTCGGGTTCGACGCGGTGGCGATCACGGTCATCAGATACCGATCCTCCGCGTTCGTGACCTTCTTGTCGAGCTTGAACACGGGCCGTCCGGTCGGCACGAAGATTACCTCGTCCAGGTCGTACACCCATGCGACCTCGGAGGCCGCGACCAGGTGCCCGTTGTGGATCGGGTCGAACGTGCCGCCCATGATGCCGATGCGCGGGCGCGCATGCCGGTTGCCGCGCGTGGACAGCCGCCACCGGGGCGTGCCGGTCACCGAACTGACGGCGTTGACGCTGTTCTCGACCGCGCTTTCCGGCGACAGGTCGGCCATGCGGCGTGTCGGCTCGCACGATGCGACGGCCGGCTCGACGACATTGTTCGCCGGTTCCGCTCCCCCGCTCATGCGCGCACCGCCCCACTGTCCTGCTCGCGGTCGGCGTCCTGCGACTCGCGGGCGATCTCGCCGGCGGTCGTGTCGGATTCCTGCGGGTCGATCTTGCCCATGTCCTCGTCCCATTCGTCCTGCACGACGCGACGGATCTCCGCGAACGTCGGCAACGCGAAGTCGGGTTGGTACAGCCGGCGTACTTCGGCGACGCGCTCGGTCACTCGGATCAGCGTGTCGGTCATGCCGTCCACGTCGCCGTCACGTTCCATCGCGGAGAACTTGCCGATGTACTGTTCCATGAGCTGCATCTGTTCTCGCACGATGCGCAGCTGGTCGGCGTTGAGGTCGACGACATCGTCGGAATGCTCGTCGGGCCAGCCGATCAGCACCGCGTCCGCGTATTCGAGCGACGCGCGCTGCGCGGCCGAGGCGATGCCGTCCTCGATCTGTACGAGGAACACGTAGCGCACGATGCTCAGTCGTTCGGCGGCGATCTTCATGCCGAGCCTCGGGTCGGTCAGGTCGATGTCGGGACGCAGCGGCTTGCTGACGAGCATGCCGTCCTCGGTGGTCGGCATGTCGGTACCGTTCGTCGTCACCTCGACGGTGTCCGCGTTCTCCTGTTCCTGCATGACGGTGATGCCCTCCTCGTTCATCGTCTCACCTGGCCGGTGCCGTAGCCGATCCATTTCGTCGTGGTCATCTCGCGCAGTCCCATCGGCCCGCGCGCATGCATCTTCTGCGTGGAGATGCCAAGTTCCGCGCCGAAGCCGAACACGCCGCCGTCGGTGAACCGCGTGGACGCGTTGACCATGACCACCGCCGAATCGATGCGGCCCGTGAACTCTTCGATCGCGGAGTAGTCCTCGGCGATGATCGATTCGGTGTGGCCGGTGGAGTGCGCGTTGATGTGGTCGATGGCCTCGTCCAGCGAGTCCACGACCTTGACGCCCATCGTCAGCGCGAGGTATTCGGTGTCCCAGTCCTTGTCGGTGGCGGCGAGCAGGTTCACGCCGTCGATGCCGGCCTCGTCGATGATGCCGTACGCCGTGTCGTCGGCGTGCAGTTCGACCTGTGCCTCGGCGAGCGCGCGGGCGATGGCTGGCAGGTATTGTGCGGCGACGTCGCGGTGGATGATGAGCTTTTCGGCGGCGTTGCATACGCCGACGCGTTGGGTTTTCGCGTTGATGATGATGGGAATGGCTTTGTCGAGGTCGCCGGATCGGTCGATGTAGATGTGGACGTTGCCGGCTCCGGTTTCGATGACGGGGACTTTGGAGTTGCGTACGACGGCTTGGATGAGGCCGGCGCCGCCGCGTGGCACGAGGACGTCGATGTGGCCGCGGGCCTCCATCATGGCGGTGGCGCCGTCACGGCCGTAGTCGTCGACGGTGTCGACGAGGGCGGGGTCGAGGCCGTGTTCCGTGATGACGTCGCGGATGATGGCGAGGGTGGCCCGGTTGGTGCGTTCGGCTGCGTGGCCGCCGCGCAGGATGGCGGCGTTGCCGGATTTGAGGCAGAGACTGGCGACGTCGACGGTGACGTTGGGCCGGGCTTCGTAGATCATGCCGATGACGCCGAGGGGGACGCGGGTCTGTTGCAGGCGCAGACCGTTGGGCAGGTTGTAGCCGCGGACGATTTCGCCGATGGGGTCGGGCAGGGTGGCGACGTGGCGCACGCCCTGTGCGGCGGCGGCGATGCGGGGCACGTCGAATTGGAGGCGGTCGAGTTTGCCGGCGTCCATGCCGGCTTCGCGCGAGGCGATCATGTCGAGTTCGTTGGCTCCGGCGATGTCGTCGGCGTGGTTCTCGAGCGCGTCGGCGATCGCGTTGAGCAGTTCGTTCTTGGCTTCGGTATCTGCCTGGGCGAGCGCACGTTGAGCGTGGGCCGCGGCGTCGGCCTTCGTGCATACCGCGTCGAACACGGTCTGCGGCACCTGAACCTCTTCGCTATTCGTCATACCCACACCTTAGCGCAAGTCGGCGTCAGTCACAGTCATTTACCAGCAGTACGGTTTACGCGCCGTCGAACATAAACCGTACGCGAACCATGCCGTTCGGGTACGGTTTACGACGGCGCAATCATAAACCGTACGCGAAAGGCACCGCTCGAGTACGATTCATGCGGATAAGCACATGAACCGTACCCGAAACGTTCGCTCGGGTACGGTCCATGTTCATGCCGGCATCGGCCGGATGCGGAATCCGTTGATCAGTGGACCTGATCGAGGCCCGGGTAGAGCGGGAAGTCCTCGACGAGCTTGTCGACGCGCTTCTTGAGCGCATCCACGTCGGCGGACGGGCCGGCGGCGAGCGCGGTGCCGATGATGTCGGCGACCTCCTCGTATTCCTTGGGTCCGAAGCCGCGGGTGGCGAGTGCGCTGGTGCCGATCCTGAGGCCGGAGGCGATGGAGGCGGGGCGCGGGTCGAACGGCACGGTGTTGCGGTTGATGGTGATGCCGCACTGGGCGAGAAGGTCCTCGCCCTGCTTGCCGTCCATTTCGCTGTTGCGCAGGTCGACCATGACGAGGTGGACGTCGGTGCCGCCGGTGAGTACGGAGATGCCGTTGGCCTTCACGTCGTCGGCGGTGAGGCGTTCGGCGAGGATCTTGGCGCCGTCGAGGGTGCGCTGCATGCGGTCCTTGAACTCCGGGGTGCCGGCGACCTTGAAGCTGACGGCCTTGCCGGCGATGACGTGCATGAGCGGGCCGCCCTGCTGGCCGGGGAAGACGGCGGAGTTGAGCTTCTTCGCGTATTCCTCCTTGGCGAGGATGAAGCCGGAGCGCGGGCCGCCGAGGGTCTTGTGCGCGGTGGAGGAGACGACGTCGGCGTACGGGACCGGGCTGGGGTGCAGGCCCGCGGCAACAAGGCCGGCGAAGTGCGCCATGTCGACCCAGAACTTGGCGCCGACCTCGTCGGCGATCTCCTTCATGGCCTTGAAGTCCTCGATGCGCGGGTACGCGGACCAGCCGCCGATGATCATGGCCGGGTGCACCTCGAGGGCGCGCTGGCGGATGATCTCGGGGTCGATGCGGAACGTTTCGGGGTTCACGCCGTAGGCTTCGGCGTGGTAGAAGCGGCCGGAGAAGTTGATCTTCATGCCGTGGGTGAGGTGGCCGCCGTGGTCGAGGGCGAGGCCGAGGACGGTGTCGCCGGGCTTGACGAGCGCTTGGTAGACGGCGGCGTTGGCCTGGGCGCCGGAGTGGGGCTGCACGTTCGCGTATTCGGCGCCGAAGAGTTCCTTGGCGCGGTTGCGGGCGATGGTTTCGAGCTTGTCGACCTGTTCGCAGCCGCCGTAGTAGCGGCGTCCCGGGTAGCCTTCGGCGTACTTGTTGGTCAGGACGGAGCCCTGCGCCTGCAGGACGGCGCGCGGCACGAAGTTCTCGGATGCGATCATCTCGAGGCCGTCCTGCTGGCGGTGCAGTTCGGCGGTGAGGATCTCGGCGATCTCCGGGTCGGTGTCGGCGATCGGCGCGTTGAACGCGTCGGTGGGGGTCTGGGCGAGCGGCGAAGCAGTCATGTGCGCTCCTTTAATCGGTGGTACTGCGATTTTCCGCGGTTGCGGTTGTGCATAGTGTAGGACCGTGTCGTGTTACGAATCGTTTGCGTCTCATATTCGCCGTGTTGCCCGCTCGACTGCCCACCGCTGACGGTAGACTTGCCCGTATTGTCGGTATCCGTCATCTTTCGCGAAGGGCATCATGACCACGTTCCATTCCACGCGTTCCACCACCGATTCACTGACCTCCAAGGAGGCCATCCGCAAAGGAATCGCCGATGACGGCGGCCTGTTCGTGACCGATTCGCTCGGCGAGACGACGGTCGACATCGCGAATCTCGCCGGCCGCAGGTATCAGGAGATCGCATACGATGTGCTGCACGCGCTGCTGCCGGACTTCGGGGAGGAGGAACTGAAGGACTGCATCGCCGCCGCGTACGGCGCGCAGTGGTCCGACGAGAGGATCACCCCGTTGAAGCCGGTCGGCGACGACTACATCCTCGAACTGTTCAACGGCCCGACCTCCGCGTTCAAGGACGTCGCCCTGCAGATCCTGCCGCGGTTCATGGCGCGCACCACGCCGGCCGACGGCGATGAGGACGAGAAGATCATGATCCTGACGGCCACGTCCGGCGACACGGGCAAGGCCGCGCTGGCCGGGTTCGCCGACGCGCCGGGCACCGCGATCACCGTGTTCTACCCGCAGGGCAAGGTGTCCCAAGTGCAGGAACTGCAGATGACCACGCAGACCGGCTCGAACGTGAACGTCGCCGCGGTCGAGGGCAACTTCGACGACGCGCAGTCCGCGGTCAAGCGCATCTTCGGCGACAAGGAACTGGCCGAGCGTCTCGCCGCCGACTCGCACGTCGTCCTGTCGTCCGCGAACTCGATCAACGTGGGCCGTCTCGTGCCGCAGGTCGTCTACTACTTCTCCGCGTACGCGCAGCTGCTCGAACAGCAGGTCATCAACGTGGGCGACGAGGTCGAGTTCGTCGTGCCGACCGGCAACTTCGGCGACATCCTCGCCGGCTACTACGCGAAGCGTCTCGGCCTGCCGGTTAAGCACCTGATCGTCGCAAGCGACAAAAACAACGTGCTGTTCGACTTCCTCACGTCCGGCACGTACAACCGCCAGCGCCCGTTCTACCAGACGATCTCGCCGTCGATGGACATCCTCATCTCCTCGAACCTCGAACGCATGCTGTACTACTTCGCCGAAGGCGACACGCGGCTGATCTCGATGCTGATGAACGATCTGAAGAACTGGGGCACGTACGAGGTCCCGGAACCGCTGCTGGCGAAGGTGCGCCAGCTGTTCGGCTGCGGCTGGGCGAACGAGGACCAGGTGCGCGAGATGATCGCCGACTGCTGGACGAAGAACCGGTACGTGATCGACCCGCATACCGCGTGCGCGTATTTCGTGGCGCAGCAGATGCCGCGCGACCCGCTGACCCCGCGCGTGATCCTCGCGACCGCCAGCCCGTACAAGTTCCCGCGCACGGTCAACGAGGCGCTCGGCTTCGACGCGACCGGCACCGATTTCGACTGCATGGACGTGCTCGCGCGCGAGACCGGCACCACGGCCCCGGCCGCATTGCGCGGCTTGGAGCATGCCGACGTGCGGTTCGACACGGTCGTGCCGATCGACGGCATGGAAGGCTTCGTGGAGACCGCCGCCAAGGCGCTGTGATCGCGATTCGTCCCGGCATGAGGAAGGCGTGCAAGGAACATCCTTGCACGCCTTCCTCATATAGCCTCATATCGAACAATCACCGATCGAAATGGACGTCATCTCCGAACAGCCGCTTCCACGCATCGACAACTTCGTCGAATCCGCGAACCAAAGCAACCTGTATCAGTCGAATATGTTTGGCGGGGATTCGACCATGATTATGTGAAAGCATAACTGTGCCATCCGCATGGAGCACGAATCTGGCCAGATCCCGACTGCCGCCTCGCGCCACATGCACATGAACGCCGTGTTCCCGGTCCAATGTGCTGAAGTAGATGCTGTATCCGGCAAGAAAAAACACCTCAGGCATGGGCATATTCCCGGTCGATGGCGCGGAAGTCATCGATCATCGGCTTCATTTTGCCATACCAGTGATGCAGGAACGACTCCCCTTCTTTGCCGAACGTGGACGACAGGATGTTGCCCTGGTCATCCAGCGTGGCGGTTCGGTCAAAGCCAAGCTCAGAGACAACCATCGTGGTGTCATCCCATTGGGTTTTGATCCCATCCATGATGAATACATTATCTTCAGGCATCACCGCCTCCTTTCATACGCCGTGTTTCCATGATACGCGCCGAACGTTATCATTCGTCCCATCGCGAACCGCATGCCCACAAGTGCGTCTCTTCCACGCCATCAATCATGAACGGCTATTGTACGAACGGCAATAGGATGAGCGCAACCGAGATGATGACGAGCGCGATGGCCGCGAGCCAGACGACGGGACGGGCGCAGTTGACCGTCCAGCCGACGCCGAACCGTTTGGGAACCCATATGGCCGGGTCGTCGCGGTTGGCATAGAACACGCCGCCGATCCAGTGACGGTCGTCGTCGAACGGCATCGTATCGTCACCGGATTTGCCGTCGCTGTCGTATGTGCCGGCATAGAAGCGCGACCCGTTCTGTCCGCAGTACACGCTGATCACCAGCACGCCGACCAACGCGACTACGGCGAGCAGCATCGCGACCGTGGCGAACAGGTCGATGCCGATCGCGCCGATGGTGGCGAGCTGCACGCCCAGGCCCATCCATCCGGCCACGAGCAGACCGATCACGAGCGTGTAGATGCTCCACACGCGGGCGAACGTGCCGTACGCGAATCCGGTGGCGGCGGGATGATCGGGATCGATCGGCTTCTTCGCGCCGATGATGGCAGCGTGGGCAGCGAGCATCACCGCGGCCACGATGGCCTGTCCGGGCACGGCCATGAGGATCAGCCACGGGCTTTTGCTGGCCCATCCGTCGATCTGTCCGGCCATGTTCTCGTGGATCGCGACCCGCTCGGGCATGCCTCCATATCCGAGCACGCCGATCAGGATGGTGACGGCGAGCGCCGCGACGTGCAGCCACTCCCATGTGAGGCTGATCGGTTCGGGGTTGTCGTGTTCGCCGATGATGGCGGCGCGCCGGTCGGTATCCGCGTGCCAGTTGCGGCATGCCGCGATGTCGCGTGCTGCGTGGCGGCAGATCTGTTGGGCTGTGAAGCCGATGAGCGTGAGCGCGACGGAGGCGGCTGAGATCGTCCAGAGCGCGGGTTCGATGCCGAATCGTTGCCGAACGGTCAGCGATATGGCTGTGGCGATGATGCCGAATGCAGCCATCGTCCATGAGAATCCGCGCTTGAGTCGGCGGATGGCCGGGTCGGTGTGGGCCGCGGGCGGTATAGTCACGCCGAATGCTTCGCGTCGGTCGGTGATCCACGGCACGGCCGCAAGGCTGATGGTCACCAGTATCGGCAACAGGAACGTGGTGCCGAGTATGACGTTCATGGTGGTGTTCGTGTCGTTCATGGCTACTCCCCTTGGCTGCTGTTGCGTTCGTCCGATGATGCGTAGACACGTTCGGCCTGTCGTCGTGCGGTGTCAAGGAATGAGGCGAGGCTGCCGCCGCGGGCTTTGTGGGCGAGCGCGAGCCGGTGCAGGTCATCGTTCATGCGTTTGCTTTGTTCGTCGATGGCACGGGTTGTCGCGGTGTCGGCATCGTCGGTGGTGCCGGTGACGTGTCGGTCGGCGACGGTCGCGCCGGAGCCGCGTCGCATGACGAGGTATCCTTCGTCTCGTAGCAGGGCGTATGCCTTGTTGACGGTGTGCAGGTTGATGCCGAGGTCGACGGCGAGCGCGCGGACGGACGGCAGTTGGTCGCCGGGGGCGAGCTCGTCGTTGGCGATGCCGGCGATGATCTGCCGGTGCAGTTGTTCGTAGATCGGCACGTCGCCGCGTTGGTCGATGTCGATGATCATCGGCGTCTCTCCCGTCTCACACCATGCGTTCTAGTTGTTCTATATCAACTATAACACTTGTATGGCGCGGCGGGCGCACCGCGGCGAAGACAGGCACCGGCGGCAATTCGCCCATTGGCGGCAGCGGGAGATCATCCACTACGGCCCATGTCGAGACGGCCGTCGGCGACGTCGCCGATCGGGAACGGGAGTGGGCGACACTCATTACCGCGCCCTGCGATGCGGAATTTTCCTTACTGCCGCCGATATGTCTCTTCGAGCATGCCCAGGAGGTCGATGAGCGGGATACCGGCGGCCTTGGCCGCGGCGCTGGCATCGACGAGCGCTGCGCGGGCGCGGGCTTCGAGCTGTCGTCTCATCGTCTCGTCGCCCTTGTCCATGACGAAGGTGCCCTTGCCTTGGATGTTGCGCACGATGCCCTCGTCGGCCAGTTCGCCGTACGCCCTGGTGACGGTGAGCACGGAGATGCGCAGTTCGCGGGCGAGTCTGCGCAGGGACGGAAGGGTCTCCCCCGGCTTGAGTTCTCCGGACAGCACCGCAGCCCGAATCTGCTGTTTGATCTGTTCGTAGATGGGTTCGCCGGACACGGAAGAGACGACCAGTCGCATACGCCCCCCTTGCTTGATTGCCTACACGGCCATCCGACGGCCGCGATCACAGCCGCCATGCTGTTATACAGCACTGTATAACAGCATGGATATACCGTCAAGACACGCCGACGACGATTGCGGCGGGATCATGCAGCAACATCGTCATCACGACACAGAGAAGCCACGAAGCGAGCCCGGCGGCGCCGACTATGCGTCGACCTCCTGCGTGCTTTCACGCACGATGAGCTTGGGCGTGAGGATCTTGCGGTTGCCGCTGACCTGTTCTCCGGACAAGAGTTTGAGCAGCAGTTTGGCCACCTTCGCCCCGTATTCGCCGGCGTCGCGGTGCACCGACGTGATCGACGGGTAGACGGCTTCGCAGATGAAGCTGTCCTCGAAGCTGACGATGGCCGGCAGGCCGGACGGATACTCCCCCGTTTCGATCAGCCGCTTGCTCACCGCACGCAGACTGGCGGCGGCCAGCATCTCGCTTTCGTAGATGAACGCGGTCGGCGGCACCGGCAGACGCAGCAGACGTAACGTGGTCTCGGCCGCCTTGGCCGTGTCGAATTCGGTGAATTCCACATGGATGGATTCGAGCCGGTTGCGCTTGGCGAACGCGCGGAACGCCGCCTCACGGTCCTTGCTGTAATCGAGGGCCGGATCGCCCGACAGGTATGCGATGCGGCGATGCCCGCGTTCGAGCAGGTGCCTGAGCACGCTTGTCATCGTGCCGGAGTCGTCGATCGACAATGAGGGCACTATCCCGGACGGATCGGGACCGCCGGCGAGCGCCGCGGTGACGCCGAGCCGGTTGAGTAGTTCGGGACGGGGGTCGTCGGAGCGCAGGTCGACCAGGATGACGCCGTCGACGCGTTTGCGGCGCGACCAGTCGCGATAGACGGACAGTTCCTCGTTCAGCGACGAGCAGGGGCGGTAGAGCAGGCCGTATCCCTTGGCGCTGAACGAGGCGTGCAGGCCGGTCATGAAGTGGAGCATGAAGCTTTCGTCCTGCAGTCCGTCGACGGAACGGGCAGGCGCGAAGCCCACGGTCATCGTCTTGGACGATCCGAGGGCCTGCGCGGCGTAGACGGGGCTCCAGCCGAGTTTGGCGGCGGCCTGTTTGACCTTGCGCTTGGTTTCCTCGGATACGCCGGGGCGATCGTTGATCGCGAACGATACGGCGGTCTGCGAGATGCCGAGTTCGTCGGCGATGTCCTTGAGCCCGATCCGCCGCTGCTTGCCGGAGGATCGCGCGGCACCCGCGCTCTTGTCTTCGTCGTTGCTCGTCATCGTTGATTCACTTTCATCCCCTGTCCGACCGCATATTGACAGGATTAACTAAACCGTTTTATCTATTATACGGCAAGGGTGGCCCCGTGCGGCGCACGAAAACCACCCTATGCCTGTCGGTTGCGCATGTTCGGGGGTGCGCGGGTCGTGCGTATCCGACATGCGCCCGGCATGCGATGTCAGAGCACCGAGCCGTCCGCGCCAAGCACCTGCATCTCGTAGATGCGGGCCGCGGTGTCGCTGCCCTGCGTCGGCTTGTCGACGACGAGCTTGATGTAGCGGGCGTCAACAGGAGCGAACGCGTCAGACGTGTTGCCGGCCGTGTTGCCCTTGACGGTAGCCACGGTGGTGAACTCCTTGCCATCCTGGCTGACGGCGATCGAGTACGCCTGCGTGTTCATGCTGGCGTCCTCGCCGCCGGCCTGCGCGTGGGCGATGTCGACCTGGCTGACGGTCTTGACGTCGCCGAGGTCTACCGTGATCTCGTGCGGGGCCGGTCCGGTGACGCACCACTTCTTGGACGTGTCGCCGTCGACCGCGAACGCGGGCTGCTCGTTGCCGTTGGTGAAGCCGTCGGCCTCGGTGGACTTGCCTTGGGAGAGCAGCGTCAAGGCGGCGCCGGATTTGATCTTCGAGGAGACGACGATCTCGCCGGCGAGCTTCGTGGTCGCCTTGCCGCTGTCGTTCTTCGCGGTGATCTCGACGTCGTACACGCCCTCCTTGTCGTAGGTGACGGTGACCTTGTCGCCATCGGCCTGCTCCTTGCTGGAGCCGGGCAGCGACCACGAGACGGACTTGGTGTTCTTGGAGCTGGCGGAGGTGAAGGTGACCTCGTCGCCCACGCCGATGAGCGTGCGCGAGGCGGTGGCGGCGGCCTTCGGCTTGCTGTTGTCGGGCCAGTCCATGTCGGCCGTGGCGGACGTGCCCTGGTTGCCGTAGCGGTCGACGGGCACGATCTCGAACGTGGTGTTGTTCGTCTCTCCGGTGCGGGTCAGGGACGCGGCGTAGAAGTTCTCGACGTTGGAGATGCCGAGGAACGAGCGGGACTTGTCTTCGTTGATCCGGTACACCTCGTACGCGGCCGCGTCGCCGTCGGCCTTCCAGGATAGGCGCACGCCGGCGTAGATCGCGTCGTCGTCGAACTGCTTGTCGTCGACGCTGACCGACGTGACCTTGCCCGCCGGGGTCTTCTCGGCGCCGTCCTTGAGCGTGATGTTGCCGAGCAGCAGCTGGTAGCCGGCCTTGTCCTCGTCGCTCTGGTACCGGATGTCGAATCCGGTCATCGACTTGCCGGCGTACTTGGACACGTCGTACGTGACGGTCGTCCAGTCCTCGCCGATCTTCTTGTTCGACTTCGGCGCGACGGTTGCGCTCGACCCGTCGGCGAACGTGAGCACGGCGTCGAGTTCGGTGGAGGCGTTCGCCTTGGCCGTCATCGACAGTTCGGTCTTGTCGGCGAGCTTGACGTCGGCCGAATACAGGCGCACGTCGGTGGAGCCGCCCTTCTTGGCCGTGCCGGAGAACTTGAGCGACGAGCCGCCGTACCACGCCTCGGCGTCGGAGTAGTCGGCCTTGGTCTTGTTGCCGCCCTTGTCGGAGACGATCCAGCGGTAGGTCGGCTGGATGTCGGAGACAGAGCGGTTGTTCCAGTCCATCTTGGAGATCTGCGCGCCGTCGCGGAAGAAGCTGTAGCCGGAGCCGTTGTTGAAGTTCGTGACGAACGGCAGCGACGTGATGGCCGACTGCTCGACCACGTAGTTGGACACGCCCTGCCATGCCTCGTCGCCGTCGTACGAGTCGTTCTGGCTCGGGTCGCCGGCCTTGTTGACCCACAGGCGGCTTTCGTTGGCGCGGAACGTGGTCGGGTTGCCGGCGGCCCAGTAGGCCCAGCTCGGGCAGTACAGGCCGAGCGACGTGTGCGTCTTGCCGTCGGAGCCGGCGAGCAGGTTCCACTTGACCGGCGTGTCGTAGCCGTTGGCCTGCACGTCGACGCCCGCGTACAGCGAGTACGGGTCGACGCCGATCTCGGCGGCCTTGTCGGCGGACTTCTTGAGCAGGTTCTGGTCAGCTAGTTCGTCTTCGGTCCACCAGAAGTTGAGGAACATGTCGTCGGCGACCTGGGTCTTGCCGTCGGTCATGAACATCTTGTTCTCGTCGGTGAGCGCGTTCTGCCAGTCGATCGCGCCGTCCTTGGTCATCGAGTCGTAGTAGACGACGCGCAGGTCGGGAGCCTTGTCCTTCAGGTACTTGATGAACGCCTGCATCTTCTCGGCGTACTTGGCGCCGAGCGAGGTCTCGTTGTCGCCTTCGGTTTCCTGGTTGATGAACCAGCCGTCGAAGCCGTAGGTCTGGGCGACCTCGATGAGCTTGTCGGCCACCGGGAAGGAGCCGTCCGCGTCCTGGGCGAGCGTCTGGTCGAGCCATTCGACCTTGCCGCCGGACACGTTCTGCGGGAAGAACACGGTGCCGAGCACGGGCACGCCGTTGGTGTGTGCCATGTCGGTGATGTCCGGGCTGGGCGGCACGATGATGCCTTCGCCGGACGAGCCGCCCCAGTAGACGAGCTGGTCGACGTACTGCCAGTAGGAGAACGTGTTGGCGTTCGCGTTGTTCAGGCCGTGGGGGGCGTTGCCCGACGTGGACGAGTTCATGATGGAGATGGCCATCACCTTGGTGTCCGTGTTCTGTGTCTTGTTGACGGTCTTGAGGTCCTTCTTGTCGACGCGCTTGGCAAGCGGCACAGTGCTCACGTTGTAGGCGAGATCCGGGTCGTCCTTGGCGTTCCATTCGAGTAGGGTGTCGGGGAACCAGTAGGAGGATTCTGGCTGGTTCTTGAGGATGAGTTCCTCGTTCTCGTTTTCGGGCGTGACCGTGTACTTCACGCCGGACGCGCCCGTGGCCGAGCACGCCGTAAGCGAGGCGAGCATCGCGCCTGCGATGGCCGCCGCCATGAATCGGCGCGACACGGACATGAGTGTCTTCTTGTTCATCGGTTTCCTTTCCTGTCGTCGGCTCTGCTTTGCGCCGACACATCTGGTGATCGGACGAGTGATCGTCCTGTTTTCGGGCATGCTTGCGCCCGGCCGGCCGCATGGGCCGACTGTCGGAGGGAGGTATGGGTACGGCTGCGTCAGCCGCGCAGGAGCACTTCCGTGAGCGCTTCGACGACGCTTTGCGGCATGTGCGAGGAGAACCACTGTGGTTCCCCGTAATCGCCCGCGGGCATTTCGAGCGTGTGCAGCGAGGCGAGTGCGTTCGCGCCCTCGCGCCGCACGAGATCCCACGCGCGTTCCTTGGTGAAGTACAGCATCTGGGCGTCGTTGAGCACGGCGAACGCGTCGTGTTCGGTCGGCTGTGGGGCGATCGCGAGTCCGCCGTCGACGCTGATGCGCAAGTCGCCCGTGATTGGCACGTCGGCGACGTCGACGGTCAGGCTGAGCGTCGCCTCGTCGTACGTCGCGCGGCAGTCGGCCGTGCGCCCGCCGATCGTCGCGGTGACGATGCGGGACAGGTCGCGCATGCGATCGTCGCCGGCAACGTCGTCCGTACGATCGCGCATGTCATCGTGCACGTATTCGGCGACCGGGTCGGCGACGCCGCGGAACACGATGCGCCACGACCGGTGTTCGGGGATGGCGGTCCGCTCCCCCGCCGCCGCGGCGACGGTGAACGCGCCGTGCGTCCAGTCGAGCGTGAGATCGGTGCGGGTCCAGTGATTGGCCTCGTCGACGCCGCCGCCGTCCTCCCACAGTGCGAACGAGCCGTCCGATCCGGGGAAGACGAGCACGTCGAGCGCGGTCGGATTGTCGGTCGAGTTGAGCGTTATGCCGTCGGTGAGACGTTGCATCGGGATGATGCCGCCGGCCTTGACGAACACGGGCATGCGGTCGAGCCCGCGCCACGCCTGCATGGTGCGGCCGCAATCCGGCCGGGACGCGTAGTGACGTCCATCGAAGAAGTCGAACCAGTCGCCGTGCGGGAACCACACGTCGGCCTTGGCGCGCTGCGTCTCATGGCTGCCGGGCTCGAGGATCGGCGAGACGATGAGTTCGGTGCCGAATCGGAATTCGGTGGGTACGTTGCCGCCCGAGTATTCCCAGTACATGGGTTCGACGAGCGGTTCCCCGTCGACGGCGGCGCGGCGGTTCATCGAGTACAGATACGGGATGAGCCGGTGGCGCAGCCTGAGTGCGTCCGTCATGGCTTCGCGGGCTTCGGTGTGGAAGTTCCACGGTTCTTTGCCGTTGAACGGCGAGTCGGTCGAATGCAGGCGATTGATCGGGCTGAACGTGCCAAGCTGGTACCAGCGGGCCTCCAGCTCCTCGTCGCGGTAACCGAACATGTGGCCGCCGATGTCGTGGCTCCACCAGCCGTAGCCGATGTTGGAGGCCATGGCGGTGAAGTACGGTTGGAATTTGAGCGATTCCCACGTGACGACCGTGTCGCCGGAGAAGCCGACCGGATAGCGGTGCGAACCATAGCCGGAGTATCGGGAGAACGTGATCGGCCGCTTGCCTCGGCGGGCCGAGTCGAGGTAGTGCAGGTGGTTGAGCATCCACAGCGGGTCGAGGCCCTTGACGCGCGTGACGCCGTCCTGCTGCCAGTCGATCCACCAGAAGTCGACGCCCTGGTCTTCGAGCGGGTGGAGCACCTGTTCGAAGTAGGCGTTCATGAACGTGGGATCGGCCGCGTCGAATTCGATCGTGCTGCCCTGCGCCGGGTCCTTGCCGAACGCCGTGCAGATGCGCGCATAGGATTCCTCGAACGCACGGATGCCGTCGCGCGGGTGCAGGTTGAGCGTGGTGCGCATGCCGTGCTCGTGCAACCAGCCGAGGAAATCGGACGGATGCGCGAACAAGGCGCGGTTCCAGGTGAATCCGGTCCAGCCGGAGCCGTATGCCGGGTCCACGTCGGTGACGTGCCAGTCCATGTCGATCACGGCGACGGTGAACGGCAGTCCCTCGCGTTCGAAGCGTTCGACGAGCGTACGGTATTCGGTATCCGAATAGCGGTGGTAGCGGCTCCACCAGTTGCCGAACGCCCAGCGCGGCAGCAATGGCGTGGGGCCGGTGAGCCGGTAGTAGTCGCGCAGCGCCTCGCGGATGCGGCCCGCGTGGCCGAACAGGTACAGGTCGCGCGTGGCGTGCGGTTTGGCCGTGACCCATTCGCCGAACGGGTTGGTTCGGCCGTTGACCTCGGGCATGGCGCGTACGAGGTTGTCGGCGGAATCGTCGATGATCACCCAGCCGTCGCCGGACAGCAGGCCCGGTTCGAGCGGCGCGGGCCCGTCGATCTGGTCGAGCGTGCGCGTGGTGCCGCCGCGGTTGGCGGACTGCGCGTCGCCGTAGCGCCACGTGTTGTGCTGGGATGGCGAGTCCTTGACGGTGACCGCGAGGCCTTCCGCGCTGAACGGTTCGCCGTTGTACGAGATGCGCAGATGAGCGGTTTCGATGTCGATCCACCCGTCCGCGTCGCGGCGCACGTCGAAGCGCGGCACGCTGCCGAAGTCGCGGTTGACGACGGTCTGCGTGCGCTCGTCGACGAATGCGCCGCTGTCGGACCATTCGAGTCGGATCAGCGAGTCGGTGAGGATGCCGATGCGCCAATGCTCGCCTTGGACGACGCATGCGGGGTTCATGCGGGGCTTGCCCGTCTTCGATTCGGTCGTGAACCGTGCTGCGTCGACCATGGCGACCGCCTTTCTACTGGGTGGCTGAAGGTGCGCGGGGCAAGGTAGGTCCCGTGCACTCATTGTCCCTCGTTTCGCTCCAGCCCGCTATTCGCCCTTGTCGGCGAACGCCGGGTCGGAGACCGCGCTGTACGCGTTGCCGGCCACGGCCTCGACGCGTTCGACGCGCGTGATGCCGCGTGCGGCGAGCTTGGCCGGGTCGTCGGCGTCCGCGGAGGTGATCAGGCATGGGCGTTCGCCATGGCGGGCCAAGCCCATCCATGCCTCGAACACGGAGCCGGCCGGGGCGAGCGCGGCGCGCAGGGTCGGGTCGCCATGTTCGTCGACGGGGATGGCGATGGCCGTGGTGCGCGACGCGGGGGCCGGTGCGTGCGCCTTCGCGGCGCGGATGGCGTCGCGGAACGCCTCCCCCACGTCGGTGAGCATGCCGTCCACGTCGAACAGACCGAGCTCGTGCTCGAAGAACGGGAAGTCCGAGAACGTCCTCGGGATGCGGTGCGAGCACCACCAGGTGATGCCGTACACGTCAGGGCAGTCCTCGATGGCTTCGATCGATTCGCGGCAGAACGCGGGGGCGTCCTGAGGGGCGACCACGTTGCCGGGGGCGCCGATCTCCTGCACCCACACCGGGTGGTGCGCCTCGGCGGCGAACGCCTTCGACAGCTCGACGAGCCATGCGGCGTGGTGCGTGCTTTCGAGCGACATCGGACCGTAATGCTGGCCGGTGCCGTTGAACACCCACGAGTGCACGGTGGTGATGTCGCCCTTGCGGGAGGCGTACTGCGGGCGGAACGCGTGGCCGTCCATGTACCACACGGCGTCGTTCTCGCTGTGCAGGATCACGCGGCCGTCCTCGTGGGCGCGCCGCTCGACCGAGCCGATGAGCCGGTCGAGCCATGCGCCGATCTGATCGGGCGTGGCGACCATGCGGCGCGGGTGCGTGCGGTCGGTGAACTGGTTGCACTCGTTGCCGAGCGTGAGTCCGGCGAACGCCTTGACGTCGGCGAGCGCGTCGTAGATGGCTTTGACCAGGTCGCATTGGGCTTCGATGGCCGGCTCGTCGGCGAACATGCTCGCGTCATGCCAGGAGACGAGCCAGGAGGGCACGAAGTCGAAGCTGGAGAGGTGGCCTTGGATGACGTCGACGTAGACGTCGAGTCCGGCTTCGCCGCCGATTTCGACCATGTGACGCAGGTCGGCGATGGCCTTGGGGTTGATCCACGTGCGGTTGGGCTGCAGGAGGGTCCATAGCGGGAAGACGCGCACGTGGTCGGCGCCGAGGTCGGCGATCTGGTTCAGGTCGCGGCGGATCGCGGTCCAGTCTGGGTCGAGCCATGAGTAGAACCATTCGCCGGAGGGCGTGTAGTTGACTCCGAATTTCATGGTGGGTGTGCTCCGGGGTTATTCCTTGACCGATCCGGCTTCCAGGCCGTTGAAGATGTAGCGCTGGAAGACCAGGAAGAAGATCATGATCGGGATGAGGGCGACGATGGTGCCGGCGGCGACGACGCGCGGGTCGGATACGAAGGTGCCCTGCAGGCGGCTCATGCCGAGCGTGAGCGTGTAGTGCGAGTCGTCGGTGAGCACGATGAGCGGCCACAGGAAGTCGTTCCACGAGCCCATGAAGGAGAAGATGCCGACGAGTGCCATCGTGCCTTTGACCTGCGGCACACAGATGCGCCAGAAGCGTTGCCAGATGTTCGCGCCGTCGACTTCGGCGGCTTCGATCATCTCGCGCGGGATGGCGTTGAACGCGTTCATGAACAGGAGGATGTTCATGGAGCTGACCAGGCCGGGCAGGGCCACGCCGATGAGGTTGTTCTGCAGGTCGAGGTTGCGGATGATGAGGAACTGGGAGATGAGGATCGTCTCGCCGGGCACCAGCATCGACAGGAACAGCAGGCCGACGACCAGTCCCTTGCCCTTGAATTTGAGCAGGGCGAGCGAGTAGCCGGCGAAGCATCCGGAGATGATGTTGCCGCCGATGTTCAGGGCCGCGACGATCAGCGTGTTGCACACGTAGAACAGGATCGGCAGGCGCTTGAACACCTGGATGAAGTTGTCGATGGTCGGGTCGACGGGGATGAGGTACGGCGCGGCGTACATGTCGTCCTTGGGGCCCTTGAACGCGAGCGAGATCTGCCACAGCAGCGGCGCGGCGAGGAAGAGCAGCAGGGCGATGAGCACGATGATGCGCACGACCTTGCCGGGGGTGACGTGGTTGTACTTGTTTTCCATCACTGCTTTGCTTGTCATCAGTCTTCGCTCCTACGCTGGACGATCCATTCGATGCCGATGATGCAGCCGAGGACCACGAACATGACCATGCCGAGTGCGCCGGAGTAGCCGGTGCGGGCGTTGATGCCGGTGCCTTCCTGCTTGATGAGCATGGTCATCGTCAGGTCGGCGCCGCCCACGCCGCCCGAACCGCCGGAGAGCATGTAGATCTCGCCGAAGACGCGGAACGCGGACATGGAGCTCAGGAGCATGACGAGGATCATCGTCACGCGGCAGCCGGGAAGGGTCACGTGGAAGAACTGGCGGATGCCGCCGCAGCCGTCGATGGAGGCCGCCTCGTACAGGGTGTTGTCGATGTTGGCGATGTTGGCCAAGTAGATGAGCATGTAGTAGCCCAGGCCGCTCCAGATGGTCACGGCCATGGCGCTGAACAGCAGCAGCCAGCGGTCGGTGAGGAACGGGATCGGGGTGCTGATCCACTTGAGGGCCTTGAACGTGCCGTTGAGCAGGCCGTCCTTGTCGAGGATGTTGGTCCACAGCAGGCCGACGACGACGCTGGACATGATGACCGGCGTGTAGAAGGCGGTGCGGAAGAAGTTCATGATGCGGGTCTTCTCGGCGACGAGCGCGGCGAGCATGAGCGGCAGGATCACCATGAACGGGACGATGCACACCACGTACAGCGACGAGTTGAAGAACGCGGTCTGGAAGCGCCGGTCGGTGAACATCGTGATGTAGTTCTGCAGTCCGACGAACTTGCCCGGCCGAAGCAGGGTGGAGTCGGTGAAGGACAGGCGGATCGTGTTGAAGAACGGCACCAGCGAGAAGGTGCAGATCCACAGGATCGGGGGCAGGACGAACAGCCAGGGGACGATGCGGCCGCTGTTGCGGGGATCGACCCCCTGCGCGACGGGCTTGCCGCCGCGCTTCTTGGTCTTGGATTGAGCCATGATGGGGGTTCCTTACGGATTCAAGGGACGCTTAGATGCGCTCGTTGCAGTACTTGACGGTCGCGTCGAGGGCTTCCTTCGCGCTGATCTTGCCCTGCAGCGCCTGGGCGATCTCCTCGCGCAGCATGGTGGAGCAGGCGGAGGTGAACTGCGGCGGGCCCCAGATCTCGCCGTTGCGGATCTGGTCGGCGGACATGCGCATGGCCTCGGCGTCCATCGTGTCGTCGGACGGGTTGAAGAAGTCGTCGTCGATGGTGCCGGTGGAGGACGGGAACACGTTGGCCTTCTTGTCGAACGCGAGCTGGTTGTCGGAGTTGGTGACGAAGCGGGCGAACTTGATGGCCAGGTCCTGGTGCTTGCTGGTGGCGTTGACGGTGAGCATCTCCATGAACATGTTCGGCTTGGTGTTGGCGATGAAGTCGGTGATGGCGAGGTTCTCGAACACCTTCGGTGCGTTCTTGCGGATGTCGTCGACGCTGTACGCGTTGCCGTTCATGAACGCCTGCGATCCGCCGTTGAAGCTCTTGGACTCGCCGGAGGTGGAGCTGTTGAGCATGTCGTCGGTGAACGCGCCGGCGTTGTACATGTCGATGTAGTGCTGGACGAACTCGACGCCCTTCTCGTTGTTGAACGTGAATTCGGTGTGGTCGTCGTTCATGAGCTGGACGCCGTACATGCCGAAGTCCTGGATGGACGGGATGCCGGAGGTCAGCGCGTACTTGCCGCCGCAGTTCTTGCCGAACGTGTCGGCCATGGCGAAGATGTCGTCCTGCTTGGTCGGCGGGTCGTTCGGGTCGACGGTGATGCCGCATTCCTCGAGCACGGCCTTGTTGTAGAAGGTCGGGCCGGAGTTGAGGTACCACGGGAAGCCGTAGGTGCCTTCGGCGAGGTCGGTGCCCTTGAAGGTGGCGGCGGACCATGCGGCCGGCAGATAGTCCTTTTCGGCTTCGGGCGCGGCTTCGGCGAGGTTGAGCAGGATGCCGGCCTTGGCCAGCGTGTATGCCGGTTCGGGGCCCATGTCGACCACGTCGGGAAGTTCGCCGGCGGCCGCGTCGGTGGACAGCTTGTCCTCGTAGTTGTCGGCCGGCTGGTCGACCCACTTGATGGTGACGCCCGGGTTCTCCTTCTCGAACTGGGCGATGAGGTCCTCGAAGTAGGAGGTGAACTTGTCGTTCTTGAGGTTCCAGGTCTGGAACTTCAGTTCGGTGCTGCCGCTCGACGAGCTGGTGCCGCAGGCGGCCAGTCCGCCCATCATGGCGATCGCCGCGCCGAGTGCCACGGCCTTCTTGAGGGTTCCCTTCATGGGTGTTCTCCTTTTCTTTTTTTGTGGTGTTTCTTCATCGAAACGTCTGGGTGATGCAAGCCGGGAAAAGGCCGCGCTTGGTGAAACCCGCGGCGTGCGCGCCGCGGATCGGGTTGAGGTGTTCGGTTATGTGGTTGGTTTGGGTTGTTGGTGTGCCGGCTCCGGGAAAGGGATGGGTCCCGGAGCCGAAATCCGTGGGTTCGCTACGCGCGAGACAGGCGCAGCGTGGTCAGCTGGAATGGCTTGAGCGCGAGTTTGGCGCCTTCGGCCTCCTGCTTGCCGCCGACGAGTCCGTCGGGTTCGTCCGCGTAGGATTCGTCCTGCTCGAGCGTGTTGGTCTCGCGCACCTGCCAGCCGGCGAGCGGGCCGGACGCGTGCAGCGTGGCTTCGGCCTTGGCTCCGGCGGCCTCGTAGAGGCGGACGATCACGTCGCCCGAACCGTCGTCGGCGAGCTTGATCCAGTCGACGACCGGCGTGCCTTCCGTGGCTTCGATCGTGACCGGCGAGCCGAGCGCGGGCATGTTCTCGAGCACGGGGGCGTTGATCTCGCCGGCCGCGGCGACGAGCGGCGCGATGTCGGCGCACGGCAGCACGGTCCAGTCGAACTCGTGGCGGCCGATGTCGGTGCGCGGGTCGGGCGCGGTGGGCGCGGCGACGAGCGAGAGGCGGACCATCGTGCCGGCGATCGCACCGTCATGGTCGCGAAGCGAGCTGACGTCGGAGCCGTAGGTCGAGCCGTTGGCTACGCCGATGCCGTAGGACGAGTCGTGGATGCGCACGAAGCGGTGCGAGCAGCTTTCGAACATCGCCTCGTCGCCTTCGGTGTTCTTGACGATCGGGCGTTCGATGAGGCCGTACTGGCATTCGTACTGGGCTCGGGTGGCGCTCAGGGCCATCGGCACGTCGACCTTGAGCAGTTTCTCGGGCACGTTCCAATCGACGTCCGCGTGGAAGTCGAGCTGGCCCTTGCCCGGGCGCAGGGTGATGGTCGTGACGATCAGGTCGGTGCGGAATCGGTTCGTGGTACGGATCACCGCGGAGCCGTCGGCGGCGGTTTCGACCGATTCGATCTCGCCGTCCTCGAGCGGGGTGGCGCACAGGAAGGCGTCGCGTTCCACGTCCCAGGCGTCGAACACGCCAGGTTCGTCCTTGAGGATCTCATAGCGGCCGAGCGATGCGTCCTTGGCGACCGTTTCTCGGCCGGTCTTCAGGTCGATCATCGAGTCGACGGTGCCGTTGGCGGCGACGTGCGCGCGCAGCAGCCCGTTGTCGATCGTGACGGTGCCGTCGTCGTGGCGTTCGATCGCGACCGCCTCGCCGTCGGCGTCCACGCTGGCCGGGGTCCATGCGCCGACTTCGGCGAACTGGCTGATGCGGGCCTTGGCGATGCGCGCGGCGTCCGGGTTGGCGGCGGCGATGGCCTCTATGGCCTTCTGCGCGATCTCGTGCAGACGCTTCAGGTCACGGGCATAGTCTTCGCGGGCCACGCGGTGCGCCCATTCGATGGCGGAGCCGGGCAGGATGTCGTGGAACTGGTTCAGGAGCAGCGTCTTCCAGATGCGGTCGATGTCGGCTTGCGGGAACGTGTAGTCCTTGTTCTCGAGAGTGGCGAGCGTGCCGAGGTATTCGACGGCGCGCAGCGCGGATTCGGTCTTGCGGCAGCCGCGCTTCATCTCCTGCTGGGAGGTGAGGGTCTTGCGGTGCAGCTCGAAGTAGAACTCGCCCTTCCAGCGCGGCATCTCGTCGCCGGCCTCGGCCTTCATCTCGGATTCGGCCTTGGCGAAGAAGTCGTCCGGCGTACCGTATTCGACCTTCGGCATGCCTTCGAAGCTTTCGAAGCGGTGTTCGCGCATCGCCATCTCGCGGATCGGGCCGCCGCCGCCGTCGCCGTAGCCGAACAGCAGGATGCCGCGGTCGGATGTGTCCTTGTCCTTGTAGTTGCGCTGCACGTACGCCATGTCGTGGCCGGACATGTCGGAATCGTACTTGTCGGCCGGCGGGAAGTGGGTGAAGATCTGCGAGCCGTCGACGCCCTCCCACATGAACGAGTGGTGCGGCAGACGGGTGGTGTCGTTCCAGCACAGCTTCTGGGTGAGGAACCACGAGTAGCCGCTTCGCTTGGCGATCTGCGGCCAGGCGCCGGTGTAGCCGAAGCTGTCGGGCAGCCAGATGCCGTTCGGGACGACGCCGAGCTTCTCCTTGAAGTAGCGCTTGCCGTAGGAGATCTGGCGGATGAGGGATTCGCCGCACGGGATGGTGCCGTCGGATTCGACCCACATGCCGCCGACCGGGATGAACCGGCCTTCGGCGATGCGTTCCTTGACACGTTCGAACAGGTCGGGGTGGCGTTCCTCGAGCCAGGCGAAGTGCTGGGCCGCGCTCATCACGTAGGTGAAGTTCGGGTCGATGTCCATCAGGGCGAGGGCGTTGGAGACGGTGCGGCCGACCTTGCGTTCGGTCTCGCGCACCGGCCACAGCCAGGCGGAGTCGATGTGCGAATGGCCCATCGCGGTCAGGGTCATCGCGGAGGCGTTGGCCGGGGACGCCATCACCTTGTCGAGGGCCTTGCGGGCCGGCTCGAGCGTGGCGTAGTCCTTCTCGTCCCACAGGTTGATGGAGCGCTGCATGGCCTTGGCGAGCTTCCAATAGCGCGGGTCGGCGTCGTTCATGTTCTCGAGCGAGCCGGTGATCACGTCGAGGTCGGCCCAGTAGTCGAACATGTCCTGGTCAAGCGCGGCGATGTCGATGGAGCTGAACTCGTAGCGCTCGTCGGCCTTGCCGGTGGGCTTGGTGCCCAGCTCGGTGACGGTGAACGACGGGACGTTCGGGTTGTACGCGCCTTCGACGTAGATGACGAAGGAGCCGTCCGGGTTGACGACGCGGTCACGCGTGCCGTCGGTCTTGACCAGCGGCATCCAGTGGTTGCGCGGGTGAAGCGCCTTGATGACGGTGCCGTCGGCGCGGTAGGCCAACGCCTCGATGTGGCCGCCGACCGGCCATTCGAGCCAGCCGAGGTTGAACACCAGTTCGATGGCACGGCCCGCGGGCAGGTCAGCCGGCAGCTGACCTTCGACGCGCATCCAGGTGGTGCCCCACGAAGTGCCCCACGGCTCGCCGACGGCGAGCGGCTTGAAATCGACCTGGCCGGACACGGCGCGGGTGATGAAGTCGGCGGGCATCTCCGGTTCGCTCGGGTTCATGACCGCGCCGACGGTGCACTGCGCCAGCGTCTGGTGGATATGCGGCCAGACGCGCTCGCGCATGACGCGCTTGCAGCGGTCGATCTCACGATTGACTTTCAGCAGCATGGCTCTCCTCTGTTGTTGTATCTGCTCTTCGCTGAGACTAAAGCGATTTAGTGGACCGCCGTGGTCCATCGCCGGTTACTAAAGCGATTTAGTTAAAGAATACCACCCATCGAACAAAACGCAAAATCGCCATCCTCGCGACCGTCGCGCCGGCGTGTCGCTATTCAGCGCCGCGGAGCGTGACCGGGAGCGGATCAATCGACACGACCCCACTCATAAACCATTGGAACATAAAGGTTTTACAGGACCGGCGGTTCGACGTGCCCGCTCCCGGTCACGCTCCGCGTGACTGCGCAACCGCATAGTTGCGGATACGTACCGACCACATGGGCAAGACCTCCCGTCACCGAATCGCCAACGTGCACGTTTGTCGTTCGTACCCGTATTCCTCGATCCGTCCCGATGTCGATGAAATACCCAAACGGGAAAAGCCCCATGTCATCCATGATGACATGGGGCTTTTCCCGGATTACGCGGTATTTAGCGGCGGATGCGCAGCGTGGCGAGCTGGAACGGCGCGAGCGAGATGGTCGCACCGTCGGCCGGCACCGCGCCGTCGCCGGCGGCGAGCGCGCGCGGCAGTTCGGCGTCCAGACCCGGCTCCTCCGTCACGGCCACCTCCTGCACGCTCGCGTCGGCGAGCGCGCCGTCGAGGCGCAGCGTGGCTGAGGCGGTGCCGCCGGACGCCTCGTAGATGCGCACGATGAGGTCGTCGGAACCGTCGTCGGCGAGCTTGATCCAGTCGAGCACGGGCGTGCCGGCCACATCGGAGAGCGTCACGAGCGGTGCGGCGGCGGGCAGCTCCCCCACGGTCGGGCTGTTGAGGCGCGACGCTTCGGCGAGCACGGCGTCCATCGGCGCCCCGGCGACCACGCTCCATGCGAACGAGTGTTCACCCTGGTCGGTGCGCGGATCGGGATAGAGCGGCGCGGACAGCAGCGACAGGCGGATCATCGTGCCGCGGCCGGTGCCGTGCGCCGCATCCTCGTGGATGGGGCTGACGTCGGAGCCGTAGGTGGACGCGTTGACGACGGCGGCCGCGTAGCCGGAATCGGCGATGCGCACGAAGCGGTGGGTGCAGCTTTCGAACTTGGCGTCGTCGGAGCGCGTGTTCTTGTTGATCGGGCGTTCGACGATGCCGTACTGGCATTCGTACTGCGCATTGACGGCCTGCACGCCGACCGGCAGGTCGACCTTGAGGAACTTCTCGACCGCGTGCCAGTCGACGTCGGCGGCGAAGTCGAGCGTGTCCGCGCCGGGCCGCAACGTGATCGCCGTTCGGATCTCGACGCCCTGCGCCTTGGTGACGACATGCACGACCGCGCTGCCGTCCGCCCCCGTCTCGACGCCTTCCACGCTCGCGTCGTCCAGTCCGTTCGCGGTGAGGAACGCGTCGCGCTGGATGTCCCAGGCGTCCCAGTGGAACGGTTCGTCCTTGAGCAGCTCGTAGCGGGCGAGACGCGTGCCGGCGGGCACGAGTTCGCGCCTCGAGGCCAGATCGGCCAGCGAGGAGACGGTGCCGTCCGGCTCGACGCGCACGCGCAGGCGCCCGTTGTCGAGGATCGTCGCCTCGCCGTCGCGCGTCACGGACACCTCGCCGTCGGAGACATGCGCGACGTCGGCTGCGGAACGCACGGTCCACGCGTCGCAGATCTCACGCGAGTACGGGGTGATCACCGCGTCCGCAACCGCCGCGTCGGCCGGTTCGACGGCGGCGATCGCACGTCCGGCCTCGAGTGCGATCTCGCGCAGCCGGGCGATGTCACGCGCGTATTCGGCGCGCGCCTGGTGGTGCACCCATGCGATCGCGGAGCCGGGCAAGATGTCGTGGAACTGGTTCAGGAGCAGCGTCTTCCAGATGCGGTCCATCTCCTCGCGCGGGTAGACGTAGTCCGGATTCTTGACGCGGGCCGCGGCGCACAGGTATTCGGCCACGCGCAGCATGGCCTCCTCCTGCCGGCAGCCGCGCTTCATGTCCTGCTGGGCGGTCAGGGTGCCGCGGTGCAGTTCGAGGTACAGCTCGCCCTTGAACACCGGGGTCTCGCCGCGCGCGTCGTCGACGATGTCCTTGCGGACGCGGTCGAACAGCTGGTCGGGCGTGCCGAAGTCGATCTTCGGGGCGCCGGCGAGGTCGCGGTCGCGGCGGACGCGTGCGGTCATCTCGCGGGTGGGGCCACCGCCGCCGTCGCCGAAGCCGTACAGCAGGATCGCGTTGCGCGACAGGTCCTTGTCGAGGAAGTTGCGCTGCGAGTACATGAGCTCGTGCATGCTCATGGACGAGCAGTACGTGTCTGACGGTGGGAAGTGCGTGAGGATGCGCGTGCCGTCGATGCCCTCCCACATGAACGAGTGGTGCGGGAACTTCGTGGTGTCGTTCCACGAGATCTTCTGCGTGAGGAACCAGTCGAAGCCGGCGCGGCGGGCGATCTGCGGCCACGAGCCGGTGTAGCCGAAGCTGTCGGGCAGCCAGATGCCGCGCGGAGCGACGCCCAGATGTTCCTTGAAGTAGCGGCGTCCGAACGTGATCTGGCGGACGAGCGACTCGCCGGAGGGGATCATGTTGTCGGATTCGACCCACATGCCGCCGACCGGGATGAACCGGCCTTCCTTCACGCGTTCCATCATGCGGCGGAACAGGTCGGGATGCTCGGCCTCGAGCCATTCGTACTGCTGGGCGGAGCTCATCGCGTACGTGAAGTCCGGGTCCTCGTCCATCAAGGCGAGCACGTTGGAGACGGTGCGCGCCACCTTGCGGCGGGTCTCGCGTACCGGCCACAGCCATGCGGAGTCGATGTGCGCGTGGCCGATGGCGATGTGGCTGATCGCGCTGGACGACGCGTGCTCCGCCAGCACGCCGGCGAGTTCGCCGCGGGCGGCGGAGAGCGTGCCGTCGATGTCGCGCTCGTCGTAGGCGTTGAGCGAGCGCTGCAGAGCCTTGGCGAGCTGCCAGTAGCGCGGGTCGTCGTCCTTGAGTTCGCGCATGAGCGACGATACGGTTTCGAGATCCATGGAGTAGGCGAACACGTCCTCGTTGAACACGGTGACGTCCATGCGGCTCAGCGTGTACGGGAAGTCGCACTTGCCGGTCGGCCCTTCGCCGAGTTCGGTGGGCGAGAACGGGGTGGGGCCTTCGACAAACGGGTTGGCGGCCGCTTCGATGTAGACGGTGAAGTTGCCGTTCTCGTCGAGGTCGACGGTGCTGGTGCCGTCGGCGTAGACGAGCGGTATCCAGTGGTTCTTCGGGTTGGCGGATTTGATCGCGGTGCCGTCGGCGCGGTAGACGAGGCCTTCGGACTGGAAGCCCGGGCCGCGGTGGCCGAGCCAGCCGAGGTCGACTTCGAGTTCGACCTTGCGGCCCTTGGTCGCCTCGCGGTCGATATGGCCGGTCACCTCGAACCAGGTGGTGCCCCAGGTGGTGCCCCAGGTGCCGGGGATGGCGAACGGCTTGAATTCGACTTCGCCGGCGCGCACCTGCGCGAGGAATTCGCCGGAGGGCACGGGTTCGCCGGGGTTGTCGTGCGAGCGCAGCGTGCACGTGCTCAGCGTGGTGTGGATGTGCGGTTCGACGCGCTGCCACATGACGCGGTCGCATCGGTCGAGCTGCTGGTTGGGCAGGAGAAACATGTGGGTTTCGGCTCCTTTGCTGTTGGTTGACTGGGATTGCTTAATGTTGACGTATGGGACGACGTCGCCGTCCCGCTCCCCGGTGTGGTGGGCGGGACGGCGATGGTTCGCTTCATCAGCGCGTGATGCGCAGCGTGGCGAGCTGGAACGGCGCGAAGTGCAGCGACGCGCCTTCGGCCGGCTGTCCGTTCGCGCCCGCGAGCGCGACCGGCAGGTCGGCGGCGATGTCGTCGCCTTCGAGCACGTTTGTCTCGCGTACCGTGGCACCTTCGAGCGTGTCGGCCACATGCAGCGTCGCGTCGGCCTGTCCGCCGGCCGTCTCGTACAGGCGGACGATCAGGTCGCCGCTGCCGTCGTCGGCCGGTTTCATCCAGTCGATCACGACGGCGCCGCGGTGCATCTCGAGCGAGACGGGCGGCGCGATCGCGGGCGCGTCATGCAGGATCGGCGCGTTGAGTTCGCAGGCCGCGTCGACGGTGCGTTCGATCGTCGCTCCGGCCACGATCGCCCAGTCGAATTCGTGCGTGCCGATGTCGGTGCGCGGGTCGGGGAAGGTCGGCGCGGACAGCAGCGACAGGCGGAACATGGTGCCGCTGTCGGTGCCGTCCGTGGCGTCGCCGCGGATCGGCGCGGCGTCCGATCCGTAGATCGAACCGTTGACGACGGCGGCCGCATAGCCGGCTTCACGCAGGATCGCGAACCGGTTGGTGTCGCTTTCGAACTTGGCTTCGTCGGAGGCGCTGTTCTTGACGATCGGTCGGGTGACCAGACCGTACTGGCAGTCGTAGGTCGCGCGGTCGGTCGTGATCGCGAGCGGCAGGTCGACCTTGAGGAAGCGTTCCTTCTCGTGCCAGTCAACGTCGGCGTGGACGTCGAGCTGGCCTGCACCGGGTCGCAGCGTGAGGACCGTGTCGATGACGGTGTCGCCGCTGACGGTGCGTACGGCGACGTGCGCCGCGCCGTCGTCGCCGGTTTCGGCGGAGACGATCGAACCGGTCAGGCCGTGGCCCATGAGCAGCGACTCGCGTTCGATCTCCCACGCGTCCCAGACGGCGGGTTCGTCCTTGAGCAGTTCGTAGCGGCCGAGGCGGGTGCCGGCGGGCACGAGTTCGCGGCCGGCGGCTAGGTCGGTCAGGGAGGAGATCGTGCCGTCCGCTTCGACGATCGCGGACACGAGGCCGTTGCCGATGCGCACGCGGCCGTCGTCCAGCGTGTCGACCGTCGCCGCGGCCGCGGCATGATCGGCCACGGACCGGACCTGCCACGACGAGCCGTCGGCACGGTACTGGCTGATGCGTGCGGCCGGCAGCACGTCGGCCGTCGGGTTCGTCTTGCGCAGCACGGCGCAGATCTCCTCGGCGATCTCGGCGAGACGGGCGAGGTCGCGCCGGTAGTTCTCGCGCGCCTCGCGGTGCACCCACGCGATGCTCGAGCCGGGCAGGATATCGTGGAACTGGTCGAGCAGCAGCGTCTTCCAGATGCGGTCCATCTCCTCGCGCGGATACTCGTAGGTCGGGTCGGCGATCGTGGCGGCCGCGCCGAGGTATTCCACCGTGCGCAGCAGCGATTCCTCCTTGCGGCAGCCGCGTTTCATGTCCTGCTGGGAGGTGAGCGTGCCGCGATGCAGTTCGAGGTAGAGCTCACCTTGGTATTCGGGCATCTCCGGTCCGGCGTTCTCCTCGAGCTGGGTGCGGGCCTTGTCGAAGAAGTCGTTCGGGCTTTCGATGGTGACCTTGGAAACGCCTTCGAGGTTCTCGTACCGGTGCAGGTGCTCCATCATGTCGCGCGTGGGGCCGCCGCCTCCATCGCCGAACCCGAAGAGGAACAGCGAACGGTCGGCGAGGTCCTTGTCCTGGAAGTTCTTCTCCGCGTAGTCGAGCTCCTGCACCTTGCACCATGCGGCGTACGTGTCGGACGGCGGGAAGTGGGTGAAGATCGGCGTGCCGTCGATGCCGCGCCACAGGAACGAGTGGTGCGGGAACTTGGTGGTGTCGTTCCACGAGATCTTCTGCGTGAGGAACCATTCGTATCCGGCGCGGCGGGCGATCTGCGGCCAGGCTCCCGTGTAGCCGAAGCTGTCGGGCAGCCAGACGCCGCGCGGTTCCACGCCGAGTTTCTCCTTGAAATAGCGTTTGCCGTAGGAGATCTGGCGGATGAGGGATTCGCCGGTGGGCAGCATGCCGTCGGCTTCGACCCACATGCCGCCGACCGGGATGAACCGGCCTTCCCTGATGCGTTGGAGCATGCGCCGGTAGATGTCGGGATGGTCCTCTTCGAGCCATGCGTATTGTTGGGCGGAGCTCATCGCGTATTGGAAGTCGGGGTCGGCGTCCATGAGCGCGAGCGCGTTCGAGACGGTGCGGGCGACCTTGCGGCGGGTTTCGCGTACCGGCCACAGCCATGCGGAGTCGATGTGCGCGTGGCCGATGGCGCTCACGTTCATGGCGGACGCGTTCGCGGGCTTGGCGAGCACGCCGGCGAGGGCGCGGCGGGCGGCGTTGACGGATTCGCGGTCGCGTTCGTCGTAGGCGTTGAGCGAGCGCTGCAGGGCCTTGGCGAGCTGCCAGTAGCGCGGCGAGGATTTGTCGGTATAGGCCATGAGCTGGCTGACGACGTCGAGGTCGACGCGCAGGTTCTCATAGTCGGCGTCGAATTCGGTCAGGTCGGCGGCCTTGAACACGTACGGTTCGTCCGGCTTGCCGGTGGCCTTCTCGCCGAGTTCGGTCTCGATGAACGGGGGCACGCCGAGCAGCAGCGGGTTGCTGGCCGCCTCAAGGTACAGAGTAAAGCTGCCGTCCTCGTTGATGGGGACCTGCGCGTTGCCGTCCGTGTCCATGAACGGCACCCAGATGTTGAGCGGGTGCACGGCCTTGATGGCGGTGCCGTCGGGCCGGTAGACGAGTCCTTCGATGTGGCCGCCGCAGGAGTGCGGGTACCATCCGAGGTCGAGGATCAGTTCGAGCGGCTTGCCGGCCGGGTAGCCCTGCGGCACCTGTCCGGTGAGGCGGAACCAGACCGTGCCCCAGGTGGTGCCCCATTCGCTGCCGATGGCGAACGGCTTGAAGTCGATCTCGCCGGCGTTGACCTTGGTGAAGAATTCATCGCTCGGCATCGGCTCGCCGGGGATGTCGAAGGATTCGACGTTCAGGTGGACGACGACCGGATGGATATATGGTTGGACGCGTTGGCGCAGGATGCGCGTGCATCGTTCGAGTTGCTGTTCGGGTTTGAGGAACATCGTTGGCCTTGCACTCCCTTGTCTGTGTGCCGGTCTGCCGGCATGTGTGCGCCGTCCGACATCGGACGGCTCCGTCGTTGCGCTTCCACGGCTTTACTAAAGCGCTTTAGTACCATTGTCCCCGCAACCCGCGACGGTGTCAAGCCAACTCCCCCGCGCGTGTTGGCCGCGTGCAGTAGTCGCACGATGGCGCACTGCCCACATTTTGCCCACATTTGGGCGCGCCTCGGGCACAACGTATTGCGGAATCAACACGATCAAGCAATTTCCGGCAGACAAATAAAAAGCCGCTCAGCCCTACTCCCGTAAGGCAAAGCGGCTTGTTTCCGCCAAAGCGGAATGGTGGAGATGCGGGGAATTGAACCCCGGTCCGGTAACCGTACCCTCAGTCTTCTACGTGCGTAGTCTGCTGGCCGTGCGGCAGTTTTTCTGCCCCCATCTATGTCGCAGACAACCGATGGCGAGCATATTCGCAGTCAAAGTCCCGACACAGCCCTGCAACGCAGCTGCATCAGCAAGTCTTCTAAACGACGCTCAGCATCCTCCCAAAGACGAGGAGGAGTGAACGGAGCGGCTGCTCACTGGTTAATCCTGGCGCGAAGCTCAGGCAGCGAGAGCGAACTCAGTGCGGTTAGATTTAGCACTTATTCTTTTGCCGGGGGCATCCACGAGCGGACCCGGCGTTCTCGGCACGCTTCCCTGCGACGAACAGGTCACCGTCGAAACCGATCATCCCCAATCTTGAATTATCAAGCTTCCGTTTGCACGGACATTTCAATATAGCTCGTCGGACCGGTCATGTCAAATCACACGAACCGTCGGCCTGTTCGGCGAGTCGTGCGCAACCCACCGAACAAACCGCCATGACCGCCACGACCGTCATTTGATGATCGGCCGCGACGGCGCTGAGACGTCCACCTGCTTCTTGTCGCCGATCACGTTCGGGTCGGACAGGATCTTGTCCACGATCGCCTTCTTGAGTTCCAGATCGGACGAATCGCCCCATACCACGGTGTGCTCGCCGCCGTTGAGCTCGGTGGTGATCGAATCCTGCGTGTTCGCGGTGACCTTGGTGATCGTCGTGCGCATGGAGTCGGGCAGGCTGCCGAGGATCTTGAGCGCCTCCTTGATGGCGTTGCTGTCCAGGCTCGTATCGATGTCCTTGACTTCGATCACGGGGATGCCGTCCGTGGACGCGTCCCCGACCCTGTTGAGCACGCGCGCCTTGCTGTCGACGGCGACCAGCGCGCTGCCCGACTCCTTGAGCATGGCGGCGGGCTGCTGGGCCTGGACCGTCACCGCAAGGCTTTTCGGGAACTGCTTCCTGGCCGTCGCCTCGGTGACGCCCGGAATGTTGCTCAGCTCCTTGACGACCTCGTCGGTCGACACCAGCAGCAGCGATTTGCCGGACTGCCGGTCGGCGATCTTGAGGATGTCGTCGCGGCTGACCCATTCGTTGCCGCCGGTCACGTTGATCTGTGAGGTTTCCAGGCGGAACACCGGCGAGAAGAACAGGAACCAGACCAGCGCCGTGATCATGGCCGCCACGGCGACGGCAATCAGCGAACGGACCGCGACGACCCGCATGTTCATGCGGCGGCGTTCCTTGCGCCGCGCGTTGAAGTCCACGATCTTGGGTCGGGTGGGCACGCCCAGCACGCCGGCCGTCTCGTTGAGCGTCCTGGCGACGACGTCCTCGCTGGGCATGCGCCGCGCGTCGATGAATCCCTGACGGATGGCGCCGGACGGTTGCTGCGCGGACGAGTCGCGCTGCCCGCTGGATACGGTTCTTGCGCCGCGCCGGCCCTGATGGGTCGCCGCGGCCCGGGAGCCGGCCGAACGTGACGAGACGGTACGAGACGAGGCGGAACGTTCGGATGCCGATTGCGACGACGCCGATCGAACCGTCTTGCGCGTCCCTTTGCCGCCGCCCTGCTGCGGTGCGGTGCGGGAACTGGCGATGCGTCGGACCATCAGCGCCCGTCCGTCGCGCGGCCGCACGCTTCCGCCTCATCGCCGGTCGGGCAATCGAACCGGTGCGCCTCCAGCGCGTGCAGCAGCACGTCGCCCATCGCCGTGATGTCTCCCGCTCCCACGGTGAAGATCACGTCGCCGTGATGCGCGCGCATGGCGAGCATCTGCGCCGCGGTGCGCATGTCGTCCACGGCGGCGATCCAACGGCCCGGCTCGTGGGCCAGTCCCGCGGCCGCGTCGACGATGGTGCGCGCGGTGACGTCGGGGAAATCGGCCTGCTTTTCGCGCGCGGGGAAGATGCCGGTGACGATGACGTCGTCGGCCTTGGCGAGCGCTTCGGCGAACTCGCGGGCGAAGAACTTCGTGCGCGAGAACAGGTGCGGCTGAAACAGGACGTGCAGCGTCGAGTCGGGGTAGCGGCGGCGGGCGGCGGCGAGCAGCGCGGCGATTTCGGTCGGATGATGCGCGTAGTCGTCGACGACGGTGACCTGCGCGACCGTGCCGCGGATCTGGAAGCGCCGCGCCGCGCCGAGGAACGTGCCGACCGCGCCGGCGGCCGCATGCGGGTCCATACCGAGCAGCGTGGCGGCGATGATGGCCGCGGTCGCGTTGCGCGCGTTGTGGACGCCGGGCACGATCAGGCTGACCGGCAGCCGCAGATCGGCGTCGTCGGATGAGCCGGTCAGGGCCGCGGGCAGGTCGATCGTGAAGCGTTCCGCACCGGTTCCGGCGTGTTCGGTTTCGGACTCGATGCGCACCAGCGTCGCCCCGTTCAGCTCGCCGATCAGCTCGCGTTCGCGGGTCGAATAGACGATGACATGCGCGGCGACGGCCGGGTCGAGTGCACGCAGCACGGTCAGTGCGCCCTCGTCGTCGGCGCACATGACCACGTGTCCGGTCGCATGGCCGGCGTGCTGCACGAACGCGGCATGATAGTGCCCCGCGGTGCCGTAGTGGTCGAGATGGTCCGGCTCGGCGTTGGTGATGATCGCGATGGTCGGATGGTATTTTTCGAAGCTGCCGTCCGATTCATCGGCCTCGGCGACGAGCACGTCGCCCTTGCCGGCATGGCCGCCGTCCATGACGGAGCCGTCCGGTCCTTGGATGGAGCCGCCGATCGCATAGCTCGGATCAGCGAGCGCGCCGGTGCCGGCGTGGGCGAGGATGTGCGCGAGCATCGAGCTGGTGGTGGTCTTGCCGTGCGCTCCGGCGACGGTGACGGCCCGGCGGCCGTTCATGAGCAGCGCGAGGATGTCGCTGCGGTGCACGATGCGCGCACCGGCCGCGTGGGCGGCGATGATTTCGGGGTTGCTCAGCTTGATGGCGCTGGAATAGACGACCGTGTTCGCTCCGGCGACGTTGTCGGCACGCTGGCCGAATTCGACGGTGATGCCCAGCGATTCGAGCCGGTCGGTTTTGGCGCTGTGCTCGCGGTCGGAACCGTCCACGGTCACGCCGTGTTCGTGCAGCATTTCGGCGAGCACGCTCATGCCCGCTCCCCCGATGCCGATGAAATGCGTGCGGCCGAGTACGGTCACGTCGTCATCCGGTCCGAACGCCGCGTGCGTGGGGTCCAGGACGATTGCTTCGTTGTCAATGGTGTCGTTCAACGGTATGCTCCTTGATTATTTCGCCAGTTCCAGCACTTTGCGGGCCATGATGTCGGCCGCGTCGCGGATGCCGTAGTTCCAGGCTTTTTCGCCGAACTGCCGCAGTCTGATCGGGTCGGCCAGCAGGGTCGGCACGTGATCGCGCACCCAGCCCGGGGTCAGGTCCTTGTCGGCCACCATCAGGCCGCCGCCGGCTTCGACGACGGGCTGCGCGTTGAACCGCTGTTCGCCGTTGCCGATCGGCAGCGGCACGTAGACGGCCGGCAGGCCGAGTGCGGCGAGTTCGGATACGGAGCCGGCTCCGGACCGGCAGATCACGAGTGCGGCGCATGCGAAGGCCAGGTCGATGCGTTCGAGGTATTCGGCGACGTGGTAGTCGCCGCCGTTCGCGTCGTCGAACAGTCCCGACAGTGCCGATTGGCCGGCCTGTTCGGCGACCGTGGCGCGCACTTCGTCGATTTTGCCTCGGCCGGTCAGGTGGATGACCTGCGCGTATTTGAGCAGGTCGGCGGCCGCGCCGGATACGGCTCGGTTGAGGCTCAGCGCGCCGAGCGAGCCGCCGGTGACGAGCACAAGCGGACGGTTCGGATCGACGCCGAGCTGCGCCGCGGCCTCGTCGCGTACGGCGACGCGGTCGGCGCTGAACCGTGCGCACAGTTCGGCGATCGCCGGGCGCAGCGGCAGGCCGACGCGTTCGACCGGCACGCCCTGACGGGCCTTGAGCCCGGTGTTATCGTACGCGGTGCCGATGTAGTCGGCCCATCGTGCGCCGAGCTTGTTGGCCATGCCGGCGCGCGCGTTCTGTTCGTGGATGAGGATCGGGATGCCCATCTTGTGCGCGGCCGCGTAGACGGGGGCCGACGCGTAGCCGCCGAAGCCGACGACCACATCGGCGTGACGGCGTTCGAGGATGTCGTGCACCTTCGCGGTTTCGCGCTTCCAACGCATCGGGAAGCGCAGCGCGTCGAGATTGGGGCGGCGCGGGAACGGCACCTTTTCGATGGTGTCCAGCTCGTAGCCGGCGGCCGGCACGAGGTCGTGTTCCAGACCGACCGCCGTGCCGATGACGCTGACGTGGGCGTTCGGATCGATGCGGCGGATGGATGCGGCCACCGCGAGCAGCGGATTGACATGGCCGGCGGTACCGCCACCGGCGAGGACGACGTTGCGAACTCCTGTACTCATAGTTCCTCCAGCTTAGTCCACGGCCGTACCAGCGCACGGTTGCGTGAGAGACGTTACATTCCGGCGTGTTCCGCGTCGATCTGCGGTTGGGATCGCATCAGGCCGGCGGCCGCGCCTGCGGCCATCAGACAAGTGATCATCGACGAGCCGCCCGATGAGACGAACGGCATCGGCACGCCGAGCACCGGGAAGATGCCGATGACCACGCCGATGTTCACCAGCGCCTGGCCGACCAGCCACACGGAGATGCACACCAGTACCATCGCCACATAGCGTTCCTTGACCTGCAGCGCCACGCACATGAGGCACCATCCGATCACGATGAACAGCAGCAGCACGGTCAGCGCGCCGACGAATCCGGTCTCCTCGCCGATGATCGCGTAGATGAAGTCGGTGTGCGCGGCGGGCAGATAATTCCATTTTTCGCGCGAATTGCCGAGGCCGACGCCGAGCAACCCGCCTTCGGCCAGCGCGTATTTGGCGTGCATGGACTGGTAGCACACGCCTTCCAGGTCGGTGCACGGCTTGTATGCGGCGAGGATGCGACCCATGCGGTTGGGGCTGGTGATGACGAGCGCGAGCACCAGCACGCCGAGTCCGCCGATCAGGCCGGCCATCCATTTGAGCGGGAACCCGCCGATCATGAACGCGGTGATGCCGATGAACACGATGATCAGGCCGGTGCCGAGATCCTTGCCGAGCATGACCAGTCCGAGCGCCGCGAAATAGATGATTCCGGGCATGAGATACGCCTTGATGCCTTCACGCGCATACTGTTTGGCCGATTTGCGCAGGGCGAAGGGCAGCCAGACGCACAGGGCGAGCTTGGTGAACTCGGCGGGCTGCAGTGAGATCGGTCCGAGGACGATCCAGCCGTTGTTGCCGGTTTCCGCCTCGCCGGTGCCCAATGGGGTCAGGGTGAGCAGCTGTCCGATCAGCGCGAGGATCATGGCGGCGGAGCAGAATTTGAGATAATGCTCCACCTTCACCCTCGACAGCAGCGCCGCGCAGAACAGGCCGGCGCCGCAGTACACGCCCTGGCTGATCGCCCGGTTCCACGGGGATTTTCCCGCGGACACCAAGGAGACCGACGAGCTGGAGAATACCATGATCACGCCGAAGCAGCACAGGACCAGCACCGCGACGAGGAACCCGTGGTAGCACCAGATCGGGTTGAACAGGGCGCGGATGCCGGTGTACGCGGCACCCTGCCCGTTGCGGGGCCGGCCGTTCGACTTGTTGCGCGGCCGAATGCCGCGCGGGTTGCCTGAGGTGTCTTCCGACCGCTTGGCGTCGGCCGATCCGGCGAAGAGCCGCAGCCGTTTCGCCGGTTTCGCGCCTGTGGCCGTGTCATCCGGCCGACGCTCGCGCGACGGCGAATCGGCGGAACCTGATGCGACGCGTCTACCGTTCGCCATGCGCCCCCGCCCAACGGGTTGCGGCCGCCGCGAACTGGTCGCCGCGGTCCGCGTACGACTTGAACTGGTCCATCGACGCGCATGCCGGTGCCATGAGCACCACGTCGCCGGCCTTGGCATACGTGCCGGCCGCGTCGACCGCACGATCCATGACGGTGGCGTTGTCGGCCGGGTCGATGACGGTCAGCGGGATGTCGGGCGCGCTGGCGGCGAACGCGTCGAGCATGGGCTGCTGGTCCTTGCCGATGATGACGGCGGCCTTGATGGTGTGCGCCTGATCGGCCACAAGATGCTCGAAACGGCTGCCCTTGGCGAGGCCGCCCGCGATCCAGACGACGGACTTCGCGCCGAAGCTGTTCAATGACGCGTTCGCCGCGTGCGCGTTCGTGGCTTTGGAATCGTCGACGAAACGGATCGTGCCGCCGTCCGTGAGCGTCGCGGTGGCGACGGTCTGGATGCGGTGGCCGCCCGGCGCGAAGCCCTGCAGGGCGCGCACGGCCGTCTCACGGTCGGCGCCGTAGCCGAGCACGAGCGCCAGCGCGGTCAGCGCGTCGGCGAGCAGATGCGGGTAGACGGTGCCGTCCGGCTCCCTCAGATGCGTGAACTCGGCGATCGGGGCAACCTGTTCCGCCACGCCCGGCGTACCGCCGGCGACGCCGCTCATGTCGACGATCCAGCCGTCCTTGACGCCGATCTGGCCGTCGGCCGGTTCGTGCAGCGTGAAGCCGACCTTGCGGCATCCTTCCGCTGTTTCGGCTGCAAACGCGAGTTTGGTGACGCGTTCGTCGTCGGCGTTGTAGACGAGCGTTCTGGTCACGCCGTGGAAGACCTTGGACTTGTCGGCGGCGTAGTTCTCGATGCCGCCGTGCCAGTCGAGGTGGTCGTCGGCGATGTTGGTGATGGCCGCGCAGTCGAGCGCGATCGAGTAGGTGAAGTGCATCTGGAAGGAGCTCAGTTCGACGCACAGCGCGTCGTGTTCCGGTTCGACGGCGGCGTGGGAGACGGATTTGCCGATGTTGCCGACCGCGGGGGCGTCGAGGCCGCATGCGGTGAGCATTTCGGAGGTCATTTCGGTGGTGGACGTCTTGCCGTTGGTGCCGGTGATGCCGATCCAGCCGGCATGTGCGCCGTGGCCGTCGCGGTCGGCGCGCAGCATCCACGCGAGTTCGACTTCGCTGATGACGGGGATGCCGCGGCGCTGCGCCTCGAGGATGAACGGGGTGCGCGGGTTGAACACCGGGGAGGTGCACACCAGGTCGACGTGGGTCCAGTCCACGTCGTCGAAGGAGTGCAGGTCGGCGGCCTCGTTGCGCTCGTCCACGCTGAACACCTTCGCCGCGCGCGGGCGCAGCACCTCGACCATGCCGCGGCCGGACACGCCGAGTCCGGCCACCATCACCGTCTTGCCATCCAATTCCATATCAGCCATCTCAGCCTTCCATCGTCAGTAGGTTCCAAACCACATACCGTTATACATCCGCCGCGCATCCGCGGCTTGCGCGGTTGCGCGTGCCGGTCAGCCCAGCAGGCCGGAGCGGGCGACCCAATCCGCGTAGAACACCATGAGGCCGCACAGCACGAACAGCAGTTCGACCATCCAGAATCGCACCACGACCTTCGTCTCGGTCCAGCCGCACAGTTCGAAGTGGTGGTGGATCGGGGCCATCTTGAACACGCGCTTGTGGGTCATCTTGAAGTAGCCGACCTGGATCACGTCGCTCATGGCCTCGATCACGTACAGGCCGCCGAGGATCACGGCGAGGAATTCGGTGTGCGTGGCGATCGAGAGCGCGGCGAACAGGCCGCCGAGCGCGAGCGAGCCGGTGTCGCCCATGAAGATCGTGGCCGGGTTCGAGTTGTACCACAGGAAGCCGAAGCATGCGACGGCCGCGCACACGGCGATGATGGTCAGGTCGAGCGGGTCGGACACCGCGTAGGAGAAGCCCTGGTGGGTGCCGCCCTTGATGTGGTACGACTCCCAGAACGCGATCATCGCGTAGCCGGCGAACGAGATCATCGACGAGCCGGCGGCCAGTCCGTCGAGTCCGTCGGTGAGGTTCACGGCGTTCGTCCACGCGGCCATGAGGAAGTTCACCCATACGACGAACAGGACGATCGAGACGATGCGGCCGGCGAATTCGAAGCTGATGAACGGCGTCTCGATGAAGCTCATGCCGGCCTGCGCGCTCGGGAAGCCCGACTTGGTGGGGATGATGAGCGCGAGCACCGCGTAGATCGTGGCGAGGATGAACTGGCCGATGAACTTGCCGGCGACGGTCAGGCCCTCGTTCTGCTTCTTGCGCACCTTCGCGAAATCGTCGACGAAGCCGAGGCAGCCCATCGAGAACATGGCGAACAGCACGAGCACGGCGGACCAGGAGGGCACGCTGCCGGAGTTGAGGTAGCGGTAGAGCGCGGACGCGCCCCAGCCGAGCAGCACCGCGAAGTTGATGACGACACCGCCGAGCGTCGGCGTGCCTCGTTTGATCTGATGCGATTTCGGCCCGTCCTGGCGGATGTACTGCCCGTAGTGCAGCTTATGGACCAGACGGATCAGCAGTGGCGTGCCGATCATGGTCACGGCCAGCGACACCAGCATGCCGATGATGAGTGCGATCATGGTTTCCTCTCAGTTCCTCAGTTCCAACGCTGTACGTATTCGGTTCGGTCTCGGTTCAGTCCTTGGCGGGCGCCCAGCGCGTCGCCAGGGCGCTCAGGCCCGAGGCGTGCGATCCCTTGAGCAGCACGACCGACGGCGTGTGTTCGGCGGCCAGACGCATGACCAGTGCGTCCGCCTCATCGGCCGTATGCGCCCAGTCTACCGAGGGGCGCTTATCTGCGGACGGGTTCTCGCCATCCGCCGCCTCGCGTGCGCCGTCGGCCAATGCACCGGCCAGTTCGTCGAGATGCGGGTCCGCTCCCCCGACCGCGACGACGGCGTCGGCTCCGACGGCGACCGCGTAACGGCCCATGTCCCGGTGGAGCCGGTCCTCGTCGCCGCCGAGTTCGAGCATGGCGCCGAGCACGGCGATGCGGAACGGCTGCGGATGCTCCGCCTTGTGCCATGCGGCCAGTCCGTCAAGGCCGGCGCGCATGGAATCGGGGTTGGCGTTGAACGAGTCGTCGATCAGCGTGAACGTCACGTCGTCGCGTCTGACCGTGGAGACGGCCATGCGGTGCGCGCTGATGCTGTGCTGCGCGGCGAGGATCGTCGCGATGCGCTGCGGCGTCATGCCGAAGTACAGGGCGACGTTGGCGGCGGCCAGCGCGTTCATCACGTTGTGCCTGCCTCGGATGCCGAGCGTGATGCCGGTGGTCTCGCGGCTCTCGCCGTCGGCGGCGGTCATGGTGAAGCTCGGGCAGCCGGTGTCGTCCTGCGCCACGTCGCTTCCGGTAAGCGTGAAGCCCTCATGGTTCGTCGTCGCGTCGGTGACGCCGAACCAGCGGATCTGTCCGGGTGCGATGGCGGACATGGCCGCCACGTGCGCGTCGTCGGCGTTGAGCACGCTTACGCCGCCCGGGACCAGACCGCGGATGATCTCGCTCTTGGCCTGTGCGATGCGTTCGACGGAACCGAATTCGCCCAGGTGGGCGACGCCTACCTTGAGCACGACCGCCACGTCGGGCGGCGCGATGGTGGTCAGCCGGGCGATCTCGCCGATGTGGTTCGCGCCCATTTCGGCCACGAAGAAGCGCGTGCCGGCGTTGACCTTCAGTGCGGTCAGCGGCAGGCCGATCTCGTTGTTGAACGAGCCGACCGGCGCGACGGTGCCGCCCAGATCGCCCAGCAGGTGCGACAGCAGGTCCTTGGTGGTCGTCTTGCCGACCGATCCGGTGATGCCGATGATCGAGAACGGCGCGGCTTCGGCGCGGCGGCGCTCAAGATTGTGCTTGGCGAGCAGGCCCAGCGCCTCGACGGTGTCGTTCACGACGATCTGCGCGATCGGCGCGTCGATCTCGTGGTCCACCAGCGCGCATGCCGCGCCCTGCGAGGCGACCGCCGGCACGAAATCATGGCCATCGACGCGTTCGCCGGCGATCGCGACGAACACCGAGCCGTCGTGCGCCTGACGAGAGTCGCTGACGGCCGAGGTCGCCAGCGGCGCATCGCCGTCGATCCCGTCGGCGTGCGCGAGCCGGCCGTTCACCGCAGCGGCGATCTCGTTGAGCGTCATCGGCATCATCGTCGCCGTATCGTGTGCATCCACCATCCAAAACCTCTCTTGTTGAACTTGACCGAAATTATCCTGTTGTCCGTCGTCCTACTTGCCCAGGTCGCGGCTGACGCGCAGCGCGTTGCGGATGTTGTTGCGCCGCACCCCGGCCGCCATCACCATCGCGATCGCCAGCGACGAGCGTTTCACGTCGCCCATGCCGCCGTCCTGCGAGGACGGGAACTGCATGGCGATCTGGTCCGATTCGATCGTGCGCCCGGTCAGGTGCGTCTGGGAATCCATGATGAACCCGTACCGGTTCCCCGTCTTGCGGGCGACGTCACGGTTGCGCGGATCGCTGTCCATGCCGTCCACGCCCAGTACGTCCACGTTGATCCCGCTCAGGGCGTCCGGGGCGAGCGTCGCGTCGTCGAGCGCGATGACCACGGCCGCCGAACCGTCCTCCTGGCACACGCCGAGCGTGCGCTGGACGTCGAGCGCGCCCAGCGGATACTCCAGCGGCAGGGCCCGTTCCAACGACTGCGAGCCGAACGAGTCGATCACGCTGACCGGATTGCCGAGCATGTGCAGCAGACGCGACAGCCGCACCACGTTGTGATGCAGGTCGTCGGCGCTGCCGTTCACCGAGCTTGACGCCAGCGCGAACACGGCGAGCAGGCTCGCGGGGGAACCGGCCACGTCGGCGGCCATCCGGCCGATCAATTCGCCGTCCGTGTCCCCGACCAATGCCGGGATCTCACGCGCGGCGACGGCCTCACGGTCCGCGGGCCCGACGATCACGGCGTACGCGCCGCGTTCCATCGCCCGTTCGACCGTCGCGCCGTCCACGGCTCCCCTCGGCACGAACAGCGCGCCCGGGGCCACCGAATCCACATCGTCCGCGATCGACGTGATCGTCACGTTCGCCGCGAACGACGGCACCAGCTCGTATCCGTAATGATCCGCGAGATATCCCAGCGTCACGCGCCTGGACACGCCTTCACTGACCGCACTCATTGTCGTCTCCCCTCGCCGCTTACCATTCCACCGGGATAGCATCCTTGCGTGCCGCCGACGGTGACACGTTGTATTTCTGCATAAGGAATTCACCGATCGTCGCGAATACCGGGCCGGCGGTCAGACCGCCGAACGAACCGACCTTCGCGTCCTTCATCACGACGGTGATGACGAACCGCGGGTTGTCGGCCGGGATGATGCCCGACCAGTCGGAGATGATCGACGTGAGCTGGCCGTTATCGCCGGCGACCTCCGCGGTACCGGACTTGGCGGCGATGCGGTAGCCGGGAATGGACACCATGTTCTTGTACAGGTCGGAGACGGATTCCATCGCGTTGAGCACCTGCGAGGCGACGTTCTCGTCGACGACGCGGGTGGCGGAGCCGCTGGTGTGCTCCGTCGTGTGCCCGTCCGCATCGGTGGTGGACTTGATGAGCCGCAGTTTCGGCATGACGCCGCCGTTGCCGATCGTGGCGATGGCCTGCGTGATCTGCAGCGCGTTCATCGCGTAGCCCTGGCCGAACAGGACGGTGTTGCGCGTGCGCAGATCCCAGTCCTGGTATTTCGACAGGATGCCGGCCGATTCGCCGGACAGGCCAAGGCCCGTCTCCTGGCCGACGCCGAACTTGCGCAGGTAGTTGTAGCGCTGCTCGTCGCTGTAGTTGGAGGCGGACAGGATCATGCCCACGTTGGACGAGTTCTTGAGGATGCCGGCGTACGTCCAGCGTTCGTCGGCATGCGTTTCGGCGTCCTTGTAGGTCTGGCCGTCGCTGGTGGTGATGGTGTCGGGCACGGTGAACTTGTCGGTGGCCTTGTGCTGGCCCTCCTGCAGCACGCCGGACATGGTGAACACCTTGCCGATCGAGCCCGGCTCGAACACTTCGCTGACCACGCGCGAGCTGCTGAGCTTGGCGTCGTCGCTGCCGGCGTCGATCTCGTCGGTGTCCTCGAGCGCGAGGATGTCGCCGGTCTTGACGTCGGCCACGACGGCCATCGCCCAGCTGGCGTTGTACTTCTCCTTGCCTTCGCGCAGCGCCTTCTTGACGTACCAGTCCACGTTGCCGTCCACGGTGAGCGTCACGTCCGAGCCGTTGACCGCGTCCTTCGACTCGGTGAGCGTGCCGGGGATCATCTCGCCGCCAAGACCCTGCTGGTAGACCTCGTAGCCGTCGGTGCCGGTGAGCGTCTTGTTGAGGGTCGCCTCCAGGCCGGCCACGCCGGTGCCGCTCGCGTCCACGCCGCCGAGCACCGGGCCGAGCATGGTGCCGCCCGAGTAGACGCGTTCGTTGGTCAGTTCGCCGTAGACGATGCCGCCCAGGTTCAGGTCGTCGATCTTGCGTTTGGTCTCGGGGGTGACGTCCTTGGCCAAGACCGCGTACCTGCTGTTCGCGTCGCTGAGCTTGGCGCCGAGTTCCATCGCGTTCATGTCGGTGAACACGGTGGCCAGCAGCCGGGCCACCGCGGCGGCTCCGGTCGCGCCGACCGGCTTGCCGTCGATCTGGTTGCAGTAGCTTTTGGTCTGCTCGTTGCAGTCCTTCGGCTTGAATTCGTTCGCCAGCTGCGGGTCGGCGATGATGTTGTACCGTTCGACGCTTTGCGCGAGCACGACGCCGTTCGTATCGAGGATCTTGCCGCGCTTGGCGGTGATGGCGATGCGCGTGGTGCGTCCCTGCGTGGCGGCGAGCGCCGTGTCCTTGCCGAGCAGCTGGAGGTTGGCGAGCTGTCCGAGGCAGATCAGGGCGACGAATGCGAGGACGAGGGCCGCGGCCACGCACCGTGTGGTGAAGGTCTGCGACCGGTCGGCCTTGAGGATGGGGCGCTTCACTGTGCGCCCCCCTTGTTCGCATCGTCCGCGCTGGTCTTGTTCTGGTCGGTCTTCTTGGCCGAGTCGGAGGAGGCTTTGGCCTTAGTGTCGGACGGCTGGTAGCCGTTGAGGTCGATGGACAGCGAACCCTGCTGCAGGACCATGCCCATGTCCTCGGCCTTGGCCGGCAGGGAGGATTCCAGCGCGTCAAGCTTGGCCTGGTCCTCTTCGACGTCCTGGGTGAGCGTGTTGATGTTGGCCTGCGTTTCGGCGGCGGCGAAGGAGTTCTCGACCATCTGCGTGCGCAGGACGAGCGCGCCGACCAGCGTGGCGGCGAGGAAGACCGCGGCGATGACGATGTGGATCAGCGATGTGCTGCGCGATCTGGTCCATACGACGAGTCTGGCCAGTCCGTCGCGCATCGTGGCGCGCTGTCCGGCGGTTTCGGAGACGACGTGGAGTTCCGGACGGGCCTGCGACTGCGCGGCCGCGGGCCGTCGGCTGGTCGACGGTACGGCGTTGGAGCGCATGGTCGCCGAGCGCACGCTTCTTCCACGGCTGGTCATCGACGGGTCCTTCCCTGCTGGTTGCGGTTGTTCTGTTTGCGATCGGATTGACGGTTGCGTTGGTGTCGTCGGTCGGGTTGTCTGCGGCCGGCGTCGTGGCTGCGCTCGCGCGAGTAGCGTTCGCCGTCCTCGTCGAGCTTGCGCATGCGGTGTTCGGGGATGGGGCGGGTCAGTTCGACCGCGCGCAGTCTGACCGATGCGGATCTGGGGTTGGAGGCGATTTCGGCTTCGTCGGCCTTGATGGCGCCGCGCGTCAGTTCGCTGAAGAACGGCTGCGCGTCGGGCGGGATCATCGGCAGTCCTGCCGGGGCGTCGACCTTCAGGCCCTCGTTCATGAAGGCTTTGACGGTTTTGTCTTCGAGCGAGTGGTAGGACTCGACGACGATGCGCCCTTCCACCGCCAGGTGGGCGGCGATCTGGGGCAGCGTGTGCGCGAGCTTGTCCAGTTCGCCGTTGACTTCGATGCGCAGCGCCTGGAAGACGCGTTTGGCCGGGTTGCCGGCCGGGCGGTGGGCCTGCGGCACGACCTCGTCCACGAGTTTGTTGAGCTGGGCCGAGGTCGTCAGCGGTTCGTCGGCGCGGCGGCGGACGATTTCGCGGGCGATCTGCCGGGAGAACTTCTCCTCGCCGTATTCGCGGAAGATGCGGGTCAGCTCGTCCGCGTCGTAGTCGGCGAGGATTCGTTCGGCCGTCAGCGGCTGCGTGACGTCCATGCGCATGTCGAGCGGCGCGTCGTGGGAGTAGGAGAAGCCGCGGTCCGTCTCGTCGATCTGCAGGCTGGACAGGCCGAGGTCCATGAACACGGCGTTGACCTTGGCGATGCCCAGGTCGTCGAGCACGTCGGAGAATTCGTCGAAGGCCGCGTGGACGGGGGTGAACCGGTCGGCCAGCCCTTCCGACCGCATGCGTTCGGTGGCCAGCGACAGGGCTTCGGTGTCGCGGTCGATGCCGATCAGGCGCGCGTTCGGCGCCGCCTTGAGAAAGTTCGTGGCGTGGCCGGCGATGCCCAGCGTGCAGTCGACGATCACGGACCCGGGACGCCGCAATGCGGGTGCGACCAGATCCACGCACTGTTCGAGCAGCACGGGTTGGTGAATGGCTGTCACATCGATCATCAGAATTCCACCGCCGGTAGTACGTCGTTCGCGATGTCGGAATAGCCCTGCTCCTGGGCGGCAAGGTATTCCTCCCACGCCTGTTTGTTCCAAATCTCCGCACGAGTGCCCACGCCGATCACGACCACGTCGGTGCCGAGGTTCGCGTAGTCGCGCAGCATCTGCGGCACGAGGATGCGTCCCTGTTTGTCGGGCTCCTGATCGACCGCGCCGGACAGGAACACGCGCAGGTAGTCTCGCGCCGCCTTGTTGCCCATCGAGGTGCGCTGGATCTGCATGGCGATCCTGCGGAACTCGATCTGCGGCAGCAGGTAGATGCACCGCTCCTGGCCTCGCGCCATCACCATGCCCGGCCCGAGCGCGCCGCGCAGTTTGGCGGGCAGGGCGAGACGGCCCTTCGCATCGATCTTGGGGGTGTAGGTGCCCAGCAGCAACGGCGGCAGCATGGCGGCAGTTCCCGCCGCCGCCATACCCATGCCCATGCCCATGCCGGCCGTATCGCCCGGGTACTGCCCGAAAGAGGGGTTCTGGACGTTCTGCATGGTCTGCTGGTCGTCCATCGCCACCTCCTTACATTCAGTTGTCGATCGGCCGCTAGGTACACTCATGCCACAACTGGTTCACCACTTTACCCCACACTTCACCAAGAAACCCCACTCTTTCACATTTTCCGCCCTTTTTCGGACTTCCGTCACCTCGAATTCGGCACCGCCGCATTTCCGTCCGCGTTCGGGCCGGCTCCGATTCACGCAAAATTCATCTGGAATCCGCTTCGGCATGCCTCGACGTATGGACCTGAGAGTAGATTGGAGTGCCTGAGTTTTCGCGGGACATGTAAGGAGAGGAACGGGAATGTCGGACTATTCGGCGCAGATTCACGATGAGCAGCGGGCCGTCGACCGGGCGTACGGCCAGCTCGACGCATTGCGCGCGCAGCTGCGGTCGCGGTTGGACAAGGTCCGTGCCGCCGGCTCGCACGGCTCGCCCACCCAACGCACCGAACGCGACTCCTTCGCCACCATGTACGAGGACCGGCTCACGCAGCTGCGCGCGGTCGAGGACCGGCTCGTGTTCGGCCGTCTCGACGACGTGAACGACAACCGCCGCTACATCGGCCGCATCGGCCTGTCGAACGAGGACCACGAGCCGATCCTGACCGACTGGAGGGCCGAGGCCGCACGCCCGTTCTACGAGGCGACCCCGTCGAACCACGGCGACATCGTCATGCGCCGGCATCTGACCCTGCGCTTCCGTGAAGTGGTCGGCATCGAGGACGAGGTGCTCGACATCGACTCGGACCAGGTTGACCAGGCGGCCTCCTCCGGCACGCTGACCGGCGAGGGCGCGCTGCTTGCCTCGCTCAGTTCGCGGCGCACCGGCAAGATGACCGACATCGTCGCCACCATCCAGGCCGAGCAGGACCGCATCATCCGTTCCGACATGAACCAGGCCGTGGTGGTGCAGGGCGGTCCCGGCACCGGCAAGACCGCGGTCGCGCTGCACCGCGCCGCCTATCTGCTGTATACGCACCGCCGCACGCTCGAACGCTCCGGCGTGCTCGTCGTCGGCCCCAGCTCCACGTTCCTGCGCTACATCGACCAGGTGCTCCCCTCGCTCGGCGAGACGGGCGTGGTCAGCCGCACCATCGGCGACCTGATCCCCGGATTCTGCGCCACGGCGAACGACGCCCCGCTGGCGGCGATGCTCAAGGGAGACAAACGCATGGCCCGCGTGGTGGCCGACGCCATCGCCATGCGCGTGCGCGTGCCCGCCGACCTGCCGACCGTACGCGTCAACGGGTTCGCCGTGCCGATGCTCGCCGTAGACATCCAGCAGGCGCAGGCCGACGCCAAACGCACCCGCCAGCCGCACAACAAGGCGCGCGAGACGTTCGTGCGCAGCATGCTCGCCGCGTTGCGCGACCGCTACGCCGAGCAGCTCGACTACACGCCCGACGAGGCAGAACTGTCCCGCGTGACCTCGATGCTGCGCATGGACGACAAGGTGCGCAAGACCCTCAATCTCGCGTGGCTACCGATGAACGCGCCGTGGCTGATCGACCAGCTGTGGTCGCACCCGGAGCGTCTGCACCGCCTCGCCCCGTGGCTGACCGAGGAGCAGATCCACGCGCTGGCCCGCCCGAAGGGCGCTCCCCTGACCCGTTCCGACATTCCGCTGCTCGACGAGGCGATGGAACTGCTCGGCCCCGATCCCAAGACCGCGAACCGTACCGGCGCGCAGGACGCGGCCCGCGCCGAAGAGGAGCAGTTCGCCCGCGACACGCTGGCGCAGAACGGCATCGGCTCGGGCATCGTCACCGCGCAGATGCTCGTCGACAACATCAACGGGGCCGACACGCTGTTGACCTCGGAGCGTGCCGCGTCCGACCGTGAATGGACGTACGGGCACATCGTCGTGGACGAGGCGCAGGAGCTGACCGCGATGGACTGGCGCATGCTGATGCGCCGCTGCCCGTCGCGTTCGTTCACCATCGTCGGCGACGTCGCCCAGACCTCCGCGCTGGGCGGCACCCGGTCATGGCAGCGCGTGATGGACCGCCTGTTCGGCCACGATCGCTGGAGTCTCAACGAGCTGACGATCGACTACCGCAACCCGCAGGAAGTGTCCGATCTCGCATCCGAGTTCGCCCAGGCGCAGGGACTGTACATCTCCACCGTCAAGGCGGTGCGCACCCTGCCCGATTCGGTGCGCCGCATCACCGTCGAGGACCGTGGCGCGCTGCTCGACGACGTGGCGGCGCGCACGGTCGAGCTGACCCGCGAGTTCGTCGGGACCGACGGCACCGGCCGCGTCGCCGTGCTGACGCCGGATTGTCTGCAGGACGAGGTGCGCGCCCGCGTGCGCGACGTGCTGCGCCGCGCCCTGCCCGCCGATGAATTCGCCCGCCTGTCGGCGCAAAGCGCATGGGACGAGCAGGTCAACGTGTGCGGCACGCAGGAGGTCAAGGGCCTCGAATACGACGCTGTCATCGTCGTGGAGCCGGGCCTGATCGAGCAGGAGGCTCCCTCGCGGCTCGTGGCCGCGTCCGACCTGTATGTGGCGATGACCCGTCCGACGCAGCGTCTGCTTATAGTCCGGACAAAAGCGGACGAAAACGATCTGACCATCTAAGGTGGAACCATGCCTAAAGCGTTGTTATTGGAAAACATTCATCCCTTCGCAGCCCAGTCGTTGCGCAACCACGGCTTCGAAGTCGAAACGCTCAAGGGCGCGTTGAGCGAGAACGAACTCATCGAGGCGCTCGACGGCGTCGACCTGCTGGGCATCCGCTCGAAGACCAGCGTCACGCCGGCGGTGATCGACGCCAGGCCGAACCTGACGGCGGTCGGCTGCTTCTGCATCGGCACCAATCAGGTCGATCTCGACTATGCCGGCAAGCACGGTCTCGCCGTGTTCAACGCGCCGTACTCCAACACCCGTTCCGTGGTGGAACTGGTGATCTGCGACATCATCTGCCTGATGCGCCGCATTCCCGCCCACACGCATCACATGAAGCAGGGCATGTGGGACAAGACGGCGACCGGCTCCCACGAGGTGCGCGGCAAGACGCTCGGCATCATCGGCTACGGCAACATCGGCTCGCAGCTGTCGGTGCTCGCCGAGGCGCTCGGCATGCGCGTCGTGTTCTACGACACCGAGGAGAAACTGGCGATGGGCAACGCCCACCGCTGCGATACGCTCAATGAACTGCTCGAACAGTCGGACGCCGTGTCGATCCACGTGGACGGCCGCAAGGAGAACACCGGCTTCTTCGGCGAGGAGCAGTTCTCCCACATGAAGCAGGATGCGATCTTCATCAACCTGTCGCGCGGCTTCGTCGCCGATCTGGATGCGCTGAAGCGTCATCTCGACGCCGGGCACCTGTCCGGCGCGGCGGTCGACGTGTTCCCCGTTGAGCCTAAGAAGACCGGCGATCCGTTCTCGACGCCGCTGGCGGATGAGGACAACATGATCCTCACCCCGCATATCGGCGGTTCGACGCTGGAGGCACAGGAGGCCATCGGCCATTTCGTGTCCCAGCGCTTGGAGGATTACTGGGAGAAGGGTTCCACGATGCTGTCGGTGAACCTGCCGCAGATCACGTTGAGCTCGCTGCCCGGCACCGCGCGTATCGCGCATCTTCACGCGAATCTGCCCGGCGTGCTCGCCAAGGTGAACCGTGTGCTCGGCGAGGAGAACATCAACATCGCCGCCCAGGCCCTCGGCACCGAGGGCGAACTGGGCTATGTGGTGACCGACGTGTCGCAGGCCCCGAGCTCCGCGGCGTTGGATGCGTTGCGCCAGATCGAGGGCACCATTCGCATGCGCGTCATCCACTAGGCCGCAACGGTGCACGGCACCGACGACGAATGAATGTGGGGCGCGTCCGTCGATGGACGCGCCCCACATTCATATCGCCATGTCACACCGTTATGCTTCGCTTTTCAGTTCGTCTATGGCATGCTGGAAGTCTTCAAGGCCGTCGAAGTCCTGATACACGCTCGCGAACCGAAGATACGCGACCTTGTCAAGCTTCTTCAACGGCGCGAGAATGGCCTTGCCCACATCCTCGGATTTGACTTCCGCCAGGCCACGCGAGCGAAGGTCCTCCTCGACCTGCTGGCCGAGACGCTTGAGGTCCTCTTCCTTGATCGGACGGCCCTGGCAGGCCTTGCGCACGCCGGATATCACTTTGGCCCGGTCGAACGGCTCGGAGTTGCCGGAACGCTTGGTGACCAGAAGCATGGTGGTCTCGACCGTGGTGAATCGTTTATGACACTTCAGGCACTCGCGGCGGCGACGGATGGAGAATCCATCCTCGCTGATGCGAGTGTCCACGACTTTCGTGTCCGGCTGCTGGCAAAAAGGACAATGCATGAACCCCACAATAGCGTGAGGCTTGCCGAACATGCAAACATCCACGGTATTTCCATAATCATCGTGTCCGCCGTACATCACGAAGCCCGTTCCACAGGTACGATGATGCGCTGGCCGATCTGCAACGACGCCGAGTCGAGATCGTTCAGCCGCATCAGCTCGTCCACGCGTTCGGACACGTCGCCGCCGGGAGGCGTGATCATCTGCGCATACCGCCACAACGTGTCTCCGGGCATGACCGTATAGCTGACCACTTCGGTTGGCGTGGATGCGGAGTCGGCCCTGTCGGGGACGATCCACGAATACGCCGCCCACGTCGCAGCCGCGCACAATATGGCGGCCATGATCCGCATCACGATTCCCCACCCGTGGCGAGGTTCGGCATGTTCCGTCGCAGGCGACGCCATCGTCAGATTTGACATCATTGCGATCACATCCTCTCGAACGTTCGTTCTATCGAACAACAGTTCTGATTGTGACACAATTGTTCGACAAGCGCAACGCGACACGTCGAACAGATGTTTGATTTTTTGTGGAGTTCACGGTATGCTGGTACGGACACGAAAGGAGCCCGACGTGAGCACTATCCCCTTCAGCCCGAAAAGGCCCGGCGAACCGCCATCGGAAAGCACGTTGACCGAGCGCCAGCGCAAAGTGCTTGATGCGATCAGAACCCATATCATGCAACGTGGGTTCGTTCCCTCGTTTCGCGAAATCGGAGAGTCGGCCGGCCTGAAAAGCCCCTCCTCGGTCAAGCATCAGCTGCAGGTGCTTGAGGAGAAGGGGTTCATTCGCATGAATGCGAACAAGGGACGAGCCATCGAACTGGTGGACACGTCCGCCGCGTTTGCGCCGAACGTCACGGAACCCGACGCCAAGGCGACGGTGTTGCAGTTCCCGGATGCCATCAGCGCCTCCGTTCAGCAGTCACGCGACGTACCGCTGGTGGGGCGCATCGCCGCGGGCGTGCCGATCACCGCCGAGCAGCATATCGAGGATGTGATGCGGCTTCCGGAGCGATTGACCGGTTCCGGGCGGCTGTTCATGCTTGAGGTCCACGGGGATTCCATGGTCGATGCGGCGATCTGCGATGGCGATTTCGTGGTGGTGCGCGAGCAGAACACCGCGGAGAACGGAGACATCGTGGCGGCGCTGCTGGGCGATGAGGCCACGGTCAAGACCTTCCGCAACGACAACGGGCATGTTTGGCTGATGCCGCATAACCCCGCCTACTCCCCCATCGACGGCACGCATGCGCAGATCATGGGGCGTGTCGTCACCGTCCTGCGCAAACTGTAGCAAGCCGCAGGCAGCGTGGTCCCGGCTCACCGTGTTGACGGCATCCCGTACCGTTCTCGTTCGGGTGTGCGGTGGCGTTCTTTATCGTTACGCCACCGCGAGTCGTCGTTATTGATGCAGGTGTTCCGCGTTCGCGGTGGTGTATCCTTCCGGTTCGAGCTGGAAGGTGGTGTGCGGCACGGATACCGGGAAGTGCTCTCTGAGGCAGTCCTGCAGCTGCGCGAGGATCTGGGCACCTTGTTCCATCGTGAGTCCGCGTTCGACGACGACGTGCGCCATGAGGATCGGCATGCCGGTGGATACGGTGCTGGCGTGCAGGTCATGTACGGCGATCACGTGCGGGACGCGTTCCATGTGTTCGCGCACCTTGTCGAGGTCCAACCCTTCGGGGGTTTCCTCGAGCAGGACCCTGACCGCGTTGTGCAGCAGTGTGATGGCTCTCGGGATCATCATCAGCGCGATGATGCCGCCTGCGACCGCGTCGAATCCGGTCCAGCCGGTGCTCATCATCACCAGCGCCGAGATCACGACGGCGACGGAGCCGAGCGCGTCGTTCATCACTTCGAGGAACGCGGCCTTCATGTTCATGTTGTCTTTGCTTTGCGCGGCGAGGATGGCGATCGAGCCGACGTTGGCGGTCAGGCCGAGGATGCCGAAGAACAGGAGCAGGTTCGGGTCGCGGATGTCGTCCGAGCCGGGACCGAACAGGCGCATGCCTGATTCGACGAGCGCGTAGATGCCGACGAACAGGAGGATCAGCGCGCCCACTCCGGCGGTGATGACTTCCAGTCGGGCCCAGCCCCAGGTGCGGGTGTTGCTGGGTTTGCGGCGCATGAGTATGGCGGTGATGGTGGCTGCGACCAGTACCGACATGTCGGTGAGCATGTGTCCGGCGTCGACGAGCAATGCCAATGATCCGGTGATGATCGCGCCGATCACTTCGGCTATGAACACGGTGCCGGTCAGTCCCAGTGTCATGGACAGTCGTTTCTGGTGGGATCGTCCGTCTCCCCCGCCGCGCACCGCAGCCCCGTGATCGTGTGCCATACTGCCGCCTTTCCTCACCTTGACGGTTATGAGATCGCTTCTCACAACCATTCTCATTAGCCCCACAACGCAAGAAACCCCGGCACGATGCCGGGGTTTCGTTTTTGTTATATGACAAGAAGTCAGAATCGACTCTCGCCAATCACATCAGAACAAATATTCGGCTGATGCGTGCGGAGACCGCCGTCCGAACCCGAAGGCGCACAACAGTGCGTCGAAGTTGAGGAAAGGCGGTTACCGTTTATTACATTTTGTTGAATGACGTGTGCGTCCGCAAGGCGCACCGAGGGAAGCGGTACTAAGTACCGCGACCGAGGAGCAACGCAGCGGACGCTCCGTCATTCAACAAAATGTTAGAAGCCGAACTGGGCGGCGGTTTCCTTCAGCGTCTCCGCGGAGCGCTTGAGGGCCGCGAGCTCACGGTCGGAGACCGGGGTGTTGATGCGGGTGTTGACGCCGGAACGGTTGAGGAGGGTCGGGACGGACATGCAGACGTCGGAGATGCCGTGGAAGTCCTGGAGCATGGAGGAGACCGGGAGGATACGGTTGGAGTCGGAGAGGACGGCTTCGACGATGTCGACGCCGGACATGCCGATGGCGTAGTTGGTCGCGCCCTTGCCGTTGATGATCTTGTAGGCGGCGTTCTTGACTTCCTGGTGGATCTCTTCGCGCTTGGCGGCGTCGAGTGGCTCGTGGCCCGGCAGCGGGGTCCAGTCGCACATCGGGACGCCGGCGATGGTGGCGGAGGCCCACAGCGGGACTTCGGAGTCGCCGTGCTCGCCGCAGATGTAGGCGTGCACGTTCTTGACGGAGACGCCGGTCTGCTGGGCGATCAGGAAGCGCAGACGCGCGGAGTCCAGGTTGGTGCCGGAGCCGAAGATCTGGTTCTGCGGCAGGCCGGTGATCTTCTGGGCGACGTGCGTGGCGATGTCGACCGGGTTGGTGATGAGCATGTAGATGGCGTTCGGGGCGACCTTGACGAGGTTCGGCATGATGGCCTGCAGGATCTTGACGGTCGCGCCGACGAGCTCGAGGCGGGACTGGCCCGGCTTCTGGCGCGGTCCGGCGGTGATGACGACCATGTCGGCGTCACGGCAGATCTCGGGATCATCGGAGCCGTCGATGGAGACGGCCGGGTAGAAGCTGGAGCCGTGCTGCATGTCGAGCACTTCGGCCTCGACGCGTTCCTTGGCGATGTCCTCGAGCACGATCTCACGGGCGACGCCACGCTGGGCGGCGGTGAAGGCGAGGGTGGAGCCGACTGCACCGGCACCGACGACTGCGAGCTTGGTGGGCTTGACGTTCAATTCAGCCATGTTGTTAGCGACCTCTCTTGAAAAATCTGCCGATTGTGTCGGCATTCATCCAAACAACGTATTCACTTTATCCACACATGCTGACGTTTGAGAAACTCGCGTCGCGGCTCCGCCACGTGATCTTCGTCACATTTTTGAGAGCGCTCACAGCACCCGTCCATTTTCGCTGTTCGCATCGTGGAATCGGCGCCATGCCGCCGTTGTCAGTCGATGGCCTGTTCCATCACCTGAGCCGCCAGATGGCTGCCGACCTCGGCCTCGACCATCATGCCGTCGTCACGGTATTCGACGTCGATCACATGGCCGTATTCGCGGATGCGCGACAACAGCGAGCCGGCCGTGTACGGCAGCAGCGCATGCACGTGCACGTTCGGCACCGGCAGCATGCCTTCGACCTGCTCGCGCAAGGCGTCGACGCCCTCGCCACTGTAGGCGGAGACGACGAACGCGTCCGGCTGCAGGGCGAGCAGCCGCTCGCGCGTGGCCTGGTCGATGCGGTCCGCCTTGTTGAACACGAGGATGCGCGGGATGTCGGCGGTGCCGTCGATGTCGGCGAGCACGTCGTTGACCGCGTCGATCTGCGAGAACGGGTCCGGGTGGGAGCCGTCGACCACATGCACGATCAGGTCGGCTTCGGCGACCTCCTCCAGCGTGGATTTGAACGCCTCGATGAGCTGCGTGGGAAGCCGGCGCACGAATCCGACCGTGTCGACGTACGCATAGAGCCGCCCGTCCTTGGCACGGGCACGGCGCACGGCCGTATCCAGCGTGGCGAACAGCGCGTTCTCGACCAGTTCGGCCGAACCGGTCAACCGGTTGGTCAACGACGACTTGCCGGCGTTCGTATAGCCGACCACGGCGACGGTCGGCAGCCCGTAGCGCCGGCGCGATCCGCGTTTGACCTCGCGGGCCGGCGCCATCTCACGGATCTGCTTGCGCAGTCGAGCGATGCGCGTGCGGATGACACGACGGTCCATTTCGATCTTCGTCTCGCCCGGGCCACGCGAACCGATGCCGGCGTCCGCGCCGGCCGCACGACCGCCGGCCTGGCGCGACAGCGACCCGCCCCAGCCGCGCAGTCGCGGCAGCATGTATTCGAGTTGGGCCAGCTCCACCTGCGCCTTGCCTTCCCGCGACGTCGCATGCTGGGCGAAGATGTCCAGAATCACGGCGGTGCGGTCCACGACCTTGACTTTGGTCGCATCCTCGAGCGCACGTCGCTGGCTCGGCGGCAGGTCGTCGTCCACGATGATCGTATCGGCCTCCTCGCGCGCGACGATGTCGGCGATCTCCTTCGCCTTGCCGGAGCCGACGTAGGTGGCCGCATCCGGACGGTAGCGATGCTGCAGCAGACCGTCGCACACGACCGCGCCGGCGGTCTCGGCGAGCGCCGCCAGCTCGCGCAGCGATTCCTCGGCGGCGGACGCGGTGGTCACCGCCGACGACCAGACGCCGACGAGCACGACGCGTTCGAGTCGCACCTTGCGGTATTCGACTTCGGTGACATCCTGCAGCTCGCCCAGGCCGGCGACGTGCTTGAGCTGGTTGCGTGATTCGCGCTCCTGCCATGCCTCGCTGGATTGTTCTCCGAATCCCGCGCCGTGGTCGTTCTCGTCAAGCAGCACGTCGGACTGGTCGGCCAGTACGCCGGTCAGTTCCGGTTCCTCTCCCACGGTGGACTGGTTCACGACGCTGCCGTCAACGGCCGACTGCTGGCTCTGCTCGCTCAATGGCACCTCTTGTTTGACTCACGATTGAACTATGGTGGTCCTTATTATCATCGTTTTGGAAGACATGCCACGGTGCATGGATGATGTGTCGATATGAGGAGTTCTATGGTCGAGCAGTATTTTTCCGCCGAACCCGCGTCCGAGGACGTGCGTCGCACGCTGACGGTGACGTTGCAGGGCAATGAAGCGACGGTCGAGACGTCGAACGGCGTGTTCTCCGGTTCGCGTCTCGATCTGGGCACGTCGGTGCTGCTGCGCGAGGTGCCCGAGCCGCCGGCAACCGGCACGTTCCTGGACTTGGGCTGCGGCTGGGGCCCGGTGTCATTGGCGTTGGCGTTCGCGTCCCCGGATGCTCATGTGTGGGCGGTGGACGTGAATACGCGTGCGCTCGAATTGACCGCGGCGAACGCGAAGCGAAACGGCTGCACGAACGTGCATGTGGCGCAGACGGACGAGTCCGGCGCTCCCCTGCCCGAGCAGACGGCGACGGCCTGCGAGGCGCTGCCTGATGGCACGCAGTTCGATGTGATCTGGTCGAATCCGCCGATCCGAGTCGGCAAGGAGGCGTTGCACACGCTGCTCATGACGTGGCTGCCCCGGCTGAAGCCGAACGGCGGCACGGCGTATCTGGTGGTGCAGAAGAACCTCGGCGCCGATTCGCTGATTCCGTGGCTGGCCGGCGCGCTCGGCGACGACTACGAGGTGAGCAAGTACCATTCCGCCAAGGGGTACCGCGTCATCGAAGTGGTGCGCAACAAGTAAGCAAGCATATTCCATTCACGGCTCCCCTCCTTCGGGGAGCCGGCCGCATGTTAGGGACAATTCACTGATGAAATTCGAATATCCGTCCGAACTGCCGGTGTCGGCCGCGCGTGACGAGATCGCCGAGGCCGTCCGTCACAGTCAGGTCGTGATCGTGTCCGGTCAGACCGGTTCGGGCAAGACCACGCAGCTGCCGAAGATCCTGCTGGAATTGGGGCGCGGCTCGCATGGCCGGCAGATCGTGCACACGCAGCCGCGTCGTCTGGCCGCGCGCACGGTCGCCGAACGCATCGCCGCGGAAATGGGCGTGCGGCTCGGCGACGAGGTCGGCTATCAGGTGCGGTTTACGGACGAAAGCTCGCCGAAGACGCGTCTGCGCGTCGTCACCGACGGTATTCTGCTCGCCCAGATCCAGCGTGATCCGAAACTGAACCAGTACGACACGATCGTCATCGACGAGGCGCACGAGCGCAGCCTCAACATCGATTTCCTGCTCGGCTATCTGACCGCGCTGCTGCCGCAACGCCGCGATCTGAAGCTCGTGATCACGTCCGCGACGATCGATTCGGTGAAGTTCAAGGAGCATTTCGAGCACGCGTTGCACGAGAAGGTACCGGTGATCGAGGTGTCGGGACGCACGTTCCCCGTGCAGATCGTGTACGAGCCACTCGGCACCGCGCCGGCGCTGATGCGCAACGTGCCCGGGTTCGAGACGGGCGCGATGCCCGGCGAGGAGGCGTATGCGGAACTGTCCGCCGCGCCGAGCGCCGCCGAACGCAACGGCAACGGGCGTGACACCGACATGGACATGCCGACGGCCGTGGCGCGCGCCTGCGCCGAACTGGTCATCCATTCGAGCCATGAGCGCGGCGCGCGCGACATCCTCGTGTTCGCCTCGGGCGAGCGCGACATCCATGAGTTCGAGAACGCGCTGCGCCGCCATTACGGCCCGCGCGCCGACGACATGCGCCGGCCGGACGCGATCGAGATCATGCCGCTGTTCGCGCGTCTGTCGGCCAAGGACCAGCATCGCGTGTTCGAACCGCACACGCACCAGCGCATCGTGATCGCCACGAACGTGGCCGAGACGTCGCTGACGGTACCGGGCATCCGTTATGTGGTCGACCCGGGCACCGCGCGCATCAGCCGCTATTCAAAGACCGCGAAGGTGCAACGGCTCCCGATCGAGCCGATCAGCCAGGCGAGCGCCGACCAGCGGTCCGGCCGATGCGGCCGTATCGCCGACGGCATCGCGATACGCCTGTATTCGCGCGAGGATTACGAGACGCGTCCGCGGTTCACCGAGCCGGAGATTCTGCGCACGTCGCTGGGCGCGGTCGTATTGCACATGCTGTCGGTGGGCGTGGCGCGCACGGCCGAGGACGTGACGAATTTCGGATTCATCGACCCGCCGGACATGAAGGCCGTCTCTGACGGTTTCAACGAGCTGACCGAGCTGAAGGCTGTGGCCCGCAGACACGGCGAGGTGACGCTCACGCATGTCGGACGCCAGCTGGCGCGCATTCCGATCGACGTGAGGCTGGGACGCATGGTGATCGAGGCGGCGAAGTCGACCACGCCGGACACGTTGGCCGCGGTGCTCGTGATCGTGGCGTTCCTGAGCCTGCAGGACCCGCGCGAACGGCCGGACGACGCTCGCGACGAGGCCGATCGCATCCACAACCGGTACGCGGACCCGACCAGCGATTATCTGACCGCGTTGAACATCTGGGACCGCATCTTCCAGGCGGACGGCGAGCCGAGCAATTCGGCGCTGCGCCGCATCTGCAAGACCGAGTACTTCAGCTGGCTGCGCGTGCGCCAGTGGAAGGATCTGGTCGGTCAGCTCACCGACATGTGCCGTGAGCTGAAGTTCACGGTCGGCTCGCCGCAGCCCGCGTCGCGGCCAAGCCTGGAGATCCGCCAGCTGCCGATCAACCAGCAGGCGGCCGGCTCCCTGCGCTGTTCGTGGGACGACCGCGGCATCCACACGTCGATGCTGGCCGGATTGCTGTCGATGATGGGCATGCAGGTCATCCGCGAGCCGAAGGCGTCCGATTTCACGGGGCTCAAGGGCGCGGCGCGCGCGAAGGCGATCAAGCGCGCGCAGAAGATGGCGAAGAACGACTATCAGGGTGCGCGCGGCACGCATTTCGCCCTGTTCCCCGCCTCGAGCGTCGCCAAGAGCACGCCCGCGTGGGTGATGAGCACGGAGCTCGTGGAGACGAGCCGCCTGTGGGCGCGGTATTCGGCGGCGATCGACCCGGCGTGGGCGGAGCCGCTGGCCGGCCAGCTGACGCGCACCACGTATGCGGAGCCGCACTGGTCGGGTTCGCGCGGTTCCGCGGTGGCGAGCGCGAAGGTGCTGTTGTACGGTCTACCGATCGTGCCGGACCGCACCGTGCAGTGGGGTCGCATCAATCCGCCCGAGGCACGTGATTTCCTGATCCGTCAGGGTCTGGTGGAGGGTGATATCCAGCAGCGGTTCAGCTATGACGAGTTCGTGGGCCGCAACCGCGACATTCTCGACGAAGCGGCCGACGATGCGAGCCGCACGCGTCAGATCGCGCAGACGGTCAGCGACGAGGACCTGTTCGACTTCTACCAGTCGGTGATTCCGAACGATGTGACGTGCGTGGCCGATCTGGCGAAATGGTGGAAGCGCGAGCATGACGAGCATCCGCATCTGCTGGACTTCGACCCGGACAAGGTGGAGCGTCTGGCGTCCGCGGAGTCGGTGAGCCTGTCCGATTATCCCGATCATTGGCATACGCTCGGCACGGACGGCCAGCCGATCGACCTGCGGTTGAGCTACGTGTACGATCCGCATGATCCGGCCGACGGCGTGACCGTGCACGTGCCGTTGAAGGCGTTGTCGAGGCTCACACCGGAGCAGTTCACGTGGAATGTGCCCGGCCTGTTGGACGAGCTGATCGTGGGGATGATCAAGGCGCTGCCGAAGTCGCTGCGCGTGCAGTTCGTGCCTGCGCCGGACAACGCCCGAAAGATTCGCGCGTGGATCGACGAGCACATGGCCGATCTGCCGGGTTCGGGAGAGCGCAACAAGCCGAATCTGCCGCCGACCGGCATGCCCGGCGCGGATGGCGCGGATGCGGCCGCCGGCGGAACGGATGCGGCGCGATGGCCGGATCTGCCGCATGTGTTCACGAGGGCGGCGATCGAGACGATCGGCGCGCAGATTCACCCGGAGGTGCTGACCGGCGAACTGTGGGAGAAGCTCAACCCGTATCTGCGTATGACGTTCGCGGTCGAGCAGCAGTTGCCGGCGCCGAAGAACGCGCGGGGCCGGCGTGGCGCGCGAGGCCCGGTCAAGGTGTTGGGCACCGGCAAGTCGCTGGTCGAGCTGCAGCGCCGGTTCGCGGCGCAGGCCGAGGCGTCGGCGCGGCAGATGGTCAAGAAGCAGGCCGATCGTGCGGCCGATCAGGGCAAGCTGGTCGAACAGGCGAACCTGCTGCACAAGGCGGGTGCCACGACCGAGTCGCGCGCCGACATGCTGTGGCGTGGCGCGTTGGACGCGTTGCGATTGCCGTCCGAACGCATTTCGTCGCGTTGGTTGGGCGCGGAGGCGCTCATGCTGGCGTCCGCGCCGTACAAGTCGACCAAGGATCTGGTGGAGGATCTGCAGTTGGCCGCGGTCAAGCGGCTGTTGCCGAAGGTCGATGCGTTGCCGGACGACGATGCGATGGCCGATGCGGTGCTGGGCGTCACGGAAGTGTTCGAAGACACCGTGTATGCGGTGGCGCACGATGTGATCATGATTCTCAAACGCTATGCGGAGGTCGACAAGGCGACGAGCGGCAAGGCCGACCTGCCGATGCTGTCGGTGCTGCAATCGGTACGTGAGCATATCGCGACGCTCGTGTTCCCCGGGTTCATCGGGGCCGCTCCCCCGGATGCGCTGGCGAACATCCCGCGTTATCTGCAGGCCGACATGATGCGGCTGGCGAAGGCGAAAACCGACAAGAACCGTGACGTGCGTTGGGCGTGGGAGGCCGACGAGGCCAAACAGCTGGTGGACAAGGCCAAGGCGCGCGCCAAGGCGGAGCCGGCCGGCCCGAAGCATGAGGCGCTGGCCAAGCAGGCGCAGACGGCGCGTTGGATGCTCGAGGAGTTCTACGTGTCCCTGTGGGCGCAGGAATTGGGTACGGCCAAGCCGATCAGCATCAACCGCATCAAGAAGGCGTTGGCGTAACGTCTCGCCGGCATCCCGTCGACATACGGATATGAATGTGCCCGGCGGTCTGACTCATCATCAGGCCGCCGGGCACATTCGTCATATCGTCATATCGGCGTATGCTCGGCGCATCACCGTCCCGCCTACTTCATGAGGTTCCTCAGCACGTACTGCAGGATGCCGCCGTTGCGGTAGTAGTCGGCCTCGCCTGGCGTATCGATGCGCACGACCGCGTCGAATTCGGTCTTCGAGCCGTCGGCGTGCGTGGCGGTGACGTGCACGGTCTTCGGCGTCGCGCCGTTGTTCAGCTCCTCGATGCCGTCGATGTCGTACGTTTCGGTGCCGTCAAGGCCGAGCGACGTGTAGCTTTCACCGGCCGGGAACTGCAACGGCAGCACGCCCATGCCGATCAGATTGCTGCGGTGGATACGCTCGAAGCTTTCCGTAATCACCGCGCGAACGCCCAGCATGAGCGTGCCCTTGGCCGCCCAGTCGCGCGACGATCCAGTGCCGTACTCCTTGCCGGCAAGGACGACCAGCGGCGTTCCGGCGGCCTTGTAGTTGAGCGACGCGTCGAAGATCGTGGAGGCTTCACCCGTCGTGAAGTCGTAGGTGAAGCCGCCGGGCGTGACCTCGTTGCCGGTGGAGGCGAGCAGCAGGTTGCGCAGACGGATGTTGCCGAACGTGCCGCGCACCATGACCTCATGGTTGCCTCGGCGCGAACCGTACGAGTTGAAGTTCTTCGGTTCGACGCCACGCTCGGTCAGGTACTTGCCGGCCGGGCTGGACGCCTTGAACGCGCCCGCCGGAGAGATATGGTCGGTGGTGACGGAGTCGCCGAGCAGGGCGAGCACGCGCGCGCCATGGATGTCGGAGACCGGGTCGGGCACGGCCTTCATGCCGTCGAAGAACGTCTGGCGGCGCACGTACGTGGACTTCGGGTCCCATTGGAACAGCTCGCCTTCGGGCACGTCGAGGCCCTTCCAGCGATGGTCGCCCTCGAACACGGAGGCGTAGTCCTTGAGGAACATCTCGCGGCTGACGGTGCCGTTGACCACGGCGGCGACCTCCTCGTTGGTCGGCCAGATGTCCTTCAGGTACACGTCGTTGCCGTCCGGGTCCTGGCCGAGCGGCTGCGAGGCGAAGTCGAAATCCATCGTGCCGGCGAGCGCGTACGCGATGACGAGCGGCGGCGATGCGAGGTAGTTCATCTTGACGTCCGGGCTGATGCGGCCTTCGAAGTTGCGGTTGCCACTCAGCACGGCGGTGACGGTCAGGTCGTTCGCGTTGATCGCCTCGGAAATCTCTGGCAGCAGCGGGCCGGAGTTGCCGATGCAGGTGGCGCAGCCGAAGCCGACGAGCTCGTAGCCGAGCCGGTCGAGGTCGTCCTGCAGTCCCGCGGCCTTCAGGTAGTCGGCGACGACCTGCGAGCCGGGGGCGAGCGAGGTCTTGACCCACGGCTTGGGTTTGAGTCCCTTGGCGACGGCGTTGCGGGCGATAAGGCCGGCGGCGATCATGACGGACGGGTTGGACGTGTTCGTGCAGGAGGTGATGGATGCGATCGCCACGTCGCCGTTGGTCAGGTCGAAGTCGCCGCGGAAGTCGGTGGATACGGCGACCGGCTCCTTGACGGTCTTCTCGGTCTCGTAGGCGGGCAGCGTGTCCTCGAACGTGGCCTTGGATGCGGACAGCACGATGCGGTCCTGCGGGCGTTTCGGGCCGGCGATGGACGGCACGACGGTGGACAGGTCGAGTTCCTCGTATTCGGAGTACTGCGGTTCGACGTAGTCCGGGTCGGAGGCGTCGCCCCACAGCTTGTTGGCCTTCGCGTACGCCTCGACGAGCGCGACCTGCTCGTCCGAACGGCCGGTGAGCTTCAAATAGTCGAGCGTGACCTGGTCGATCGGGAAGATGCCGCAGGTGGAACCGAATTCGGGGCTCATGTTGCCGATGGTGGCGCGGTTGGCGAGCGGTACGGACGCGATGCCGTCGCCGTAGAATTCGACGAACTTGCCGACGACGCCGTGCTTGCGCAGCATGTCGGTGATGGTCAGGACCACGTCGGTGGCGGTGACGCCTTCGGGGATGATGCCGGTGAGCTTGAAGCCGACGACGCGCGGCACGAGCATGGAGATCGGCTGGCCGAGCATGGCTGCCTCGGCTTCGATGCCGCCGACGCCCCAGCCGAGCACGCCGAGGCCGTTTTCGGTGGTGGTGTGCGAGTCGGTGCCGACGCACGAATCGAGGTAGGCGAGCTGGCGGCCGCGCTCCCCCGCGCGCGTCATGATGACCTTGGCGAGGTATTCGATGTTGACCTGGTGGATGATGCCGGTTCCCGGCGGCACGACGCGGAAGTTGCGGAACGCCTGCTGGCCCCAGCGCAGGAACTGGTAGCGTTCGCCGTTGCGCTGGTATTCGATGTCCATGTTCTGTTCGACCGCGTCGGCGACGCCGTACTTGTCGATCTGCACGGAATGGTCGATGACCATGTCGGACTGGACCTGCGGGTTGATGACCTCGGGGTCGCCGCCGAGCTGTTTGACGGCGTCGCGCATGGTGGCAAGGTCGACGATGCACGGCACGCCGGTGAAGTCCTGCATGACGACGCGGCTCGGCGTGAACTGGATCTCATGGCTGGGCTCGGCGTTCGGGTCCCAGTCGAGCAGCGCCTTGACGTGCTCGTCGGTGATGTTCACGCCGTCGATGTTGCGCACGAGGTTCTCGACCAGCACCTTGAGCGAATACGGCAGATGATCGATGCCGGGCAGGTCGGCAATCGAATAGTAGTCATAGTCCGTGCCGTTCACGCTGAGCGTGGACAGCTGATCGTCGCGTACGGACATGTTCCCTCCGGCTTCCTTAGGACTGTAATCGGTAACGTCGCCGATTATCTGACGCCCAGAATACCGGCATGTTACCTCAGCTCTGGCGTGTCGGCTTGCCATGTGAGATAATCCGCGCCGCCGCGGCGACGATCACATGACACAGGACGAACACGATGGCGGACAGCGCCAGCGCGACGGCGGTGGCGCTGATCTCTCGGCCGGTGGGCACCTCAAGCGCGAAGAAGCCCGCGACGAACGGGATCAGCATGCCGATGACGCCGGCGGACGCGAACGCGGCGACGAGGATGCCGCGCCACGAGTTGAGCGGCTGCGCGACGCGGGCGAGGACCAGCACGCCGAGCACGAACACGATGATCGCGTTCGTGGCGCGCAACGAGGCCAGATCGGCCGCATTCCCGATGTTCCAACCCATGATGGACGGCAGGAACCACGACGAGCACAGTACGGCCAGTGCGATCGCGAGCCCGCCGGGCAGGGCGAACCGGACGACGCGGTGCAGGAATCCGGGGATGTAGCGGCGCGTGTTCGGCGCGAGCGCGAGGATGAACGCCGGCATGCCGATCGTGAGCGCGCCTATGTAGGTGATGTGCCTGGGCAGGTACGGGAACGGGATGGCCGTGAGGACCACGCCGAGCGAGATGAGCGCCGAGTACACGGTTTTGACGAGGAACAGGCTGGCGACGCGTTCCATGTTGGCCATGACCTGACGGCCGCGGGCGACCACGTCTGGCAGGTGGCTGAATTTCGAGTCCACGAGCACGACTTGGGCGACGGCCTTGGTGGCGGGCGCCGCGTTGCCCATCGCGATGCCGAGATCGGCCTCCTTGATGGCGAGCGCGTCGTTGACGCCGTCGCCGGTCATCGCGACGACATGGTCGTCCAGATGCAGGGCCTGGACAATGGTCTTCTTCTGGTCGGGCAGGACGCGCCCGAGCACGTCGACGGTTTCGAGCGTGCGGGCCAGCTCGTTGATGTCGTTTGGCAGCTGACGCGCGTCCATCGCGACCGGCTTGCGATCGCCGGTGAGCTTGACCTTGGCGGCGATCGCGCCGACCGTGACCGGATTGTCGCCCGAGATGATGCGGCAGCGCACCCCCTGTTCGCGGAACCATGCGAGCGTGCCTTCGGCATCCGCACGGATCCGCTCCGCACACACCACCAGCCCCACCGGCCTCGCCTGCGCACTCACCTTCGGCTCAGAATTTCCGGATGTACCATCAGCATCACTGTTCACTGCCGTTATAAGGCTGGCGGAGCCTCGGCTCCCTCGGCTGAGGGAGCTGTCACGGCTGTGCCGTGACTGAGGGAGCGTACACCCGACCACCTCAGCAGCCGCCTTTGCGATCATGAGCACGCGGTTGCCGTCCTCGGCAAGCGCGTTCACCTGCGTGAGCACGCTCGTGTAATCCCCGTCGAGCGCGCCCAGCAGCACTTCCGGCGCGCCCATGTACCATGTCGCCCCGTCACCGTCCGTGATCGAACTCCACTTGCGCGCACTCGAGAACGGCACGCGCGCCGCAACCGACCCGGCCGTGAATCCTTCCCCGCGCAGTCCGGCGAGCACCGCCTGACCGGTGCCGTTCGGCTGTTCCTCGTTCGCGAGGTCGTACAGCGCCTGTTTCGCCGCCCGCCCGTCGCAGCCGGCACCGTCCAGCATCACCATGCGGTCGAACGCGATGCCGCCGTCGGTCACCGTGCCGGTCTTGTCGAGGTTCAGGCAGTCCACGCGGGCGAGCGTCTCCACGGACTCGAGTTCCTGCACGAGCGTGTCGTGCCGCGCCAATCGCATGGCGGCGATCGCGAAGTTGAGCGAGGTGAGCAGCACCAGTCCTTCCGGGATCATGCCGACCACGCCGGCCACGGCCGAGACGACCGCCTGCCGCCATGCACCGGTCGAGATCGCCGCCGACCAGCCGCCGACCGTGCTGATCTGCGACCAGACGAGCAGCGCGCACAACGGCACAACGAGGAACGTCATGAACTTGAGGATCGTGTTGATGCCCTTGTTAAGGTCGGACACGGTCTTCTTGTACACCTTGGCCTGTGCGGTCAGGCTGGCCGCGTACCCGTGCGCACCGACCGCGGTCACGCGCGTCAACGCCATGCCGGAGACGACGGCGGAGCCGGAGTACACCGCGTCGCCGCTCTTCTTGCGTACGGTGCGCGATTCGCCGGTGAGCATCGATTCGTCGAGTTCGATGCCGTAATCGTCCACGACTTCGGCGTCGGCGGGCACCTGGTCGCCGGAACGCAGCCACATGAGATCGTCGAGCACGATGCCGTCGTGAGCGACGGTCATATCCCGCCCGTCGCGGTGCACGACGTAGTTCGCGGCGACGAGGATGGACAGTTTGTCGAGCGTGCGCTTGGCCTTGAGTTCGGTGATGATGCCGATGCCGGTGTTGATGAGGATCACGAAGCCGAAGACCGCGTCCTTCCATGAGCCGGTGGCGAGCACCATGACCATCGCGGCGAGGATGATGCCGTTGAACAGCGTGAACACGTTGGCGCGCACGATATCGGCGACGGATCTGGATGTTGGGGTCTTGACCGTGTTGACGCGCCCGTCGGCGACGCGTTCGGCCACTTCGGCCTCGCTCAGACCGGTTTCGGATGTCTGCGGCATGGAAAGACTCGCGCTCATGCCCACCAGCCTACCGCGCCCGTCCGCCCTCACACTCATCCTGTGGACGGATGTCGTCACGAACCGCCGGAGAACATTACCCAGACGGTACTATTCACACCGTCGTGCGTTCGATTGCGGATGACGGCTTCGCCGCACAGTAAACCCAACCCGTCAGAGAAGCTCTTCCCTCCCCTTTCAGGGGAGGGTGCCCGCGATAGCGGGCGGGTTGGGGTACTCGCGGTCGCCAGACCGCCATCAACACGGCATCGCGCGCAGCGCGATTCATTACGGACGGTTCAGTTCGGTCGCGTTCATGGTGCTGACCATGATCTCGCGCTCGTGCGGCTTGTCGTCCATGATGTCGGCGAGCGCCTGTGCGATCGGCTGCGCGTCCGTCGCGCGGTCGTTGAGCGTCAGCGTGGCGGCGAACAACGTCGTGTCATCGGGCGTGTCGCTTGGGTTCAGCAATGCGACCGGAATGCCGGCGCCACGCGCCTGATGCAGCACGGTGTTCCAGTCATCGGCGTTGTCGGAGCCAAGCTGCAGACCGTCGACCACGATGACGGTCGCACGACGGTCGACCATGTCGGTCACGCCCCGCCGTGCGGTTTCGTCCGCATCGTTCACGTCGGAAACCGGTACGTACACGGCATCCACGCCGGCGGTATCGAACGCATCCAACGCCATCCGGTCGACGTCTTCGGTCTGTGCGCCGCCGACCAGACCGATGAGCATGTCCTGTTTGATCTTGCCGATGTGCGCGACCTCGGGATCGCTGTCCTGCGTGTCGCCGACCGCGCGGCCGGCCGGCTCGCATGCGGCCAGCGTCAGGCATGCGGATATACAGGCCAGTGCGGAGGTCAGTCGGCGGAACACGATTCGGTTCATACGCTCGATCCTACTGTATTCGCCGTATTCACGCGCGGCGGAACAGCGCCACCGTCTCGACGTGGTGGGTCATCGGATAGATGTCGAAGGCGCGCACGTCGGCCAGTTCGTAGCCGAGTTCGCGCAGCGTGCCGGCATCACGGCCCAGACTGGTCGGATCGCATGCGATGTAGATGATCGAACGTGCGCCGGATGCGGCCATCTGGCGGCAGACCTTAGCCCGGGCGCCGGCGCGCGGCGGGTCGAGCACGATCAGGTCGGGGTGCGCGAGATGCGCGGGCACGGTGGCGAGCGTCTTCGCCACGTCACCGCAGCGCGCGTCCACGTCGGTCAGGTTCATGTGCCGCAGGTTGCGCTGCGCGCTTTTGACGGCCGTGCGGCCTCCCTCGACGCTGAGCATGCGCGTGCGCGGCGTGACGAGCGTGGCCAACGGCAGCGTGAACAGGCCGGAGCCCGAGTACAGGTCCCAGATGCAGGCGGACGGTTGGTCGCCGATCTCCTGCCGGGCTAGGGATATGACATGGTTCGGCAATGCGACCGGCGCCTGGCGGTGGATCTGCCAGAAGCCGTTCGCGTCGACCGTATATTCGAACGTGGTGCCGGCGATGTCGGTGCGTTCGACGAGCCGCTGGCTGCCGGAACGCAGTTCGCCGTCGACGAGCACGGCGTAATTATCGGTACCGTCGTCCGCCGCGGATGAGGAACGCGGTTCGGGTATGGACAGACGGATCTGCGACCCCGGTTCGAAGCCGCCGTTCCAGATGTGCTCGCGTTCGGCCACGGCGAGCAGCGTCTTGGTCGCGAGCGGCATGGTGTCGATCGGCACGCGCACGTGCGAGCCGCGCCGGCGCATCGAGGGAAGGCCGTTGTCGTCGGCGATCATCTCGATGCGGGTGCGCCAATGGAATCCGCCGAGCGCCTCGTCTCCGTCCATGCGTTCGATCGGCACGGGCACGTCGACGTGGCCGAGCCGGCTGAGCTGTTCGGATACGGTGACGGCCTTCCATCGCAGTTGGCCGGGCAGGCTCACGTGCACGAGGTCGGCGCCGCCCACGCCGCCGCCCATCGCAAGGGGGCCGGCGAGCGGCCATGCGGGGGTCACGCGGTCCTCGCTCGGCTCGATGACCTCGCTGACCTCGCCGGTCCAGAACCGGTCGTCGCGATCGTGCGGCTCGTCCAACGTCACGCGCACGAGCTCGCCGGGCAAGGCGAAGCGTACGAACACGACGCGTCCGTCGATATGGCCGACGCAGCGGCCCTGATCGGCGTAGCGTTCGATGCGCACCTGAACGTCCATCAAGTGATACTCCTTGCGATCTGGTTTCCGGTACGTGGGAAAACCGATTTACTGGTTGTCGGCCTGTGCGGCGGCCTTGGCCTTGTGCCGGTGCAGCGGCGTGGCGATGATGAGGTACGACACCCAGATCGCCAACGCCCAGAACGGGATGCCCATGAGCAGTCTCGCCGTGCCGAGCAGCGCCACGTGATCGGTCAGGTAGAGCGGGACTTGTACGAGCAGGCGAAGCGCGAACACGCCGATCCACAATGCGGTCACGATCATGTACGCGCGTTTGAGGTCTCGGTCGTGCATCCAGTCGTCGAACCATGCCTTGAAATGCTCGGTGGGCAGGGACCGGATGAACTCGACCATGAGGCCGAGTCCGGGCACGCGCACGATCAGTGACAGCGTGAGCAGCACCAGATACACGGAGTTCGAGATGAAGCCGAACATGTAGTAGTTGCGGGCCTCATGGCTTTTCCATGCCCAGATCAGGCAGATGCCGACCGCGATCAGGCCGCTTAGCGCGCCCATCGCGGACTGGCGTTGCACGAGCCTGACGATCACTTGGATCACGGCCAGCGCGGCGGAGACGGCGATGGTGAGGTTCAGGTTGCTGGTGACGATGAACATCACGACGAACACGACGCCGGGCAGCATCGATTCGACGACGCCGCGCGGGCCACCGATCGCGTCGATGACGGAGAAGTCACCGCCGTCGCCAGCGGCCGCGAGCGACGCCATGCCGGTGCGTTTCTTCTGGTTCTCTTCGGCCATATCGGCTGATGCGGTCCGTCAGCGGACTTCGGAGAACATCGGGCCGCGCGACAGCGTGGTCTTGACCTCGACCTGCTGGTCGGAGTCGAACGGGCCGTCGGGCTGGTTCGGAATGTCCTTGAGGTGCTCCTTGCCTTCCGACTCCCCCGCGGCGGCCTTGCGTTCGGCCGGGGCGACCGGCGGGTGCATCGGGATCAGGTCGCGCGGCGCGAGCGGCTCCTCGCCGCGGTCCACGACGACGTCCGCGAAGAACTTGTTGAGCGCGATCGTCTCGTCGGCGTTCGGATCGTTCGCGGCCGTGCCGGAGAAGATGCCGCGCAGCATCCAGCGCGGGCCGTCCACGCCGACGATGCGGGTGTTGAGCACCTTGCCGCCCTTGAGCTGGACCGGCAGCTTGATCTCGGTGCCGAACACGCCCGGCTGTTCGGTCGCGCCCTTGTTGGCGGCGATCAGGTCGGCGCGCACGTCGTCCCACAGGCCGGCGCTCTTCGGCGCGGCGAACGCCTCGATCTCGAGGCTGGACGAACCGTAGGAGATGGTGGAGCCGAGGATCTGCTGGTCGGCGCGGCTGGCCTTGAGCCGCAGCATCAGGCCCTGCAGGTACGGCAGGTAGTAGGCGCCGAGGTCGAGGTGCATGTCGTAGTCGATCACGTCCTCGTCGTTGACGTCCCACGGGCCGTATTCCTCGCCGCGCCCCTCGTATTCGCTGACGATCTCGGTCGGGTAATGCTCTTCGACGGTCTCGGCCGTATCCTCGGCCGTCGTCTCGTCGGAGACGTTCTCGACGTCGTCGTTGGTCTTCTCGGCCTCGCGCTCAGCGGCATCCTCGTCCTGATGCTTCTTCTTGCCGAATCCAAACAGTCCCATTGGTGTTCCTCGTTTCGTTATGCGGTTGCAACCTCGACTAGCGTAGCACTACGCCTTGTGATTGGCTGGGAGGGGGCGGCATCGGATCAGATAGCGGTGGGCGTAGCTCACACGTCGTATGTGATCGTCAGCGGCGCGTGGTCGGACCATCGTGCGTCGTAGGTGGGCGCCTTGTCGATCACGAATCCGCGTGCCGTTTCGGCCAGTTCGGGCGTGGCGAACTGGTAGTCGATGCGCCAGCCGACGTTGTTGTCGAACGCGCGGCCGCGCTGGCTCCACCATGTGTATGGGCCTTGGATGTCGCCGGCGAGGTCGCGCATCACGTCCACGAACTCGTATTCGTTCAGCCATCGGTCGACGTAGGCGCGCTCTTCGGGCAGGAATCCGGCGTGCTTCTCGTTGGCCTTGGCGTTCTTGATGTCGAGCGGCGTGTGCGCGATGTTGAAGTCGCCGCACAATACGGCCTGTTTGCCGCCGTGCGCCGCCTCGTCGCGCAGCTGGCCCATGCGCACGAGCATCGTGTCGAGGAAGCGGTACTTCTGTTCCATCTTCACCGGGTCGTCGGTGTTGCCGGCGTGCACGTACACGCATGCGACGGTGATCTCGTAGCCTTGCGGCGTACGGATGTCCGCTTCGATCCAACGTCCGGAGTCGACGTCCTCGTCGAGTCCCGGCAGTCCGTACCGGCGTGCGACGACCGGCAGGTCGGACAGCAGCGCGACGCCGGCGCGGCCTTTGACCCGGCAGATCTCGTTCATCGAGGTCAGTTCGGCAGGATCGGACACGGCCCCGGCGGTGGCGTATTCGAAGCCGAATCCGCCGATGATGCGGTCGATGTCGGGCTGCGGGGCGCGCACCTCCTGCATGCACCAGATGTCGGGGGTGTTGCGGCCGGCCCAGTCGGCGATGCCTTTGCGTTCGGCGGCGCGGATGCCGTTGACGTTCGATGTGGTGATGGTGATGGTCATGCGGCTCATGATACACGCTGATGCACGCCGTGCAACGAAAAAGGCTCCCCTCGCGTGAGGGGAGCCATAGGCAAGGCGATCAGGCCGGACCGAACGGATCAGTCCAGACCGAGCTTGAGCTTGCCGCCCGGGATCGCGTCGAGCAGATCCTTGGTGTACTGCATCTTCGGGTGCGCGAACACCTCGTCGGTGGTGGCGTGCTCCACGAGCTTGCCGTGCTGCATCACCACGACCTCGTCGGCGATCTGGCGGACGACGGCCAGATCGTGGGTGATGAACAGGTAGCTCAGGCCCTGCTCGGCCTGCAGGTCGTTGAGCAGGTGGAGCACCTGGTCCTGCACGAGCACGTCGAGGGCGGACACGGCCTCGTCGCACACGATCACGTCCGGGTTGAGGGCCATCGCTCGCGCGATCGCGATGCGCTGGCGCTGGCCGCCGGACAGCTCGTTCGGGTAGCGGGTCATCACGGATTCGGGCATCTCGACCATGTCGAGCAGCTCGCGCACGCGCTTGGCGCGGCTCTTCGCGTCGCCGATCTTGTGGATGCGCAGCGGCTCCTCGATCGAACGGTAGATCGAATACATCGGGTCGAGCGAGCCGTACGGGTTCTGGAACACCGGCTGGACGTGACGGCGGAAGTCGAGCAGCTCCTTGCCTTTGAAGCCGGAGATGTCCTTGCCTTCGTAGGTCACGGTGCCGGCGGTCGGTTCGAGGAGCTTCAACACCATGTTCGCCACGGTGGACTTGCCCGAACCGGACTCGCCCACGATGGCCAGCGTGGAGCCGCGCTTGACGGAGAACGAGACGTCGTCGACGGCCTTGAACATCTCCTTCTTGCGCGGGAGCTTGAATTCCTTGGTCAGGTGGTCGACGGTGATGATGTTCTCGCTCTTTTCGAGCGTGTCCTCGCCGACGACGCGGTGTTCGAGCAGCGCGTCCGCGTTCTCGCCGCGCTCGTGCGCGGAGATGATGCGCTGGGAGGCGAGCGACGGGGCCGCGGCCACGAGGCGCTTGGTGTACGGGTGCTGCGGGTGCTGGAGCACTTCGAGCGACGGGCCGGATTCGACGACCTGGCCCTTGTACATCACGACGATGTGCTGGGCGCGTTCGGCGGCCAGACCCAGATCGTGGGTGATGAACAGCACGGCGGTGCCCAGCGAGTCGGTCAGGTAGTGTAGGTGGTCGAGGATCTTCTTCTGCACGGTCACGTCGAGCGCGGAGGTCGGCTCGTCGGCGATGAGCAGCTCCGGGCGGCACGCCAGACCGATGGCGATGAGCGCGCGCTGGCGCATGCCGCCGGAGAACTCGTGCGGGTACTGGCGTGCACGGGTGGCCGCATCGGGTAGACCGGCCTCGGACAGGAGGCCCGCGATGCGGTCGTTGAGCGTGGAGCCGGTGACGTGCTTCTTGGCGATGACCCATGCGTCGTCGTCCTTCACGCCGGCCTTGATGAGGTCGTCGGCCACGCGCCAGCGGGTTTCGGAACCCGGCACCCACGCGTCCTTGAACGCCTTCATGAACTCGTCGGCCTTCTCGCCGGTCACGCCGATCTTGGCGAGCGCGTCCTTGGCGGCATCGAGCAGCGCGGGCAGTTCGGCCGAGCCGATGAACGTCTCGTCGTCGTTCGACTTGACGGCGACCTCGTCGCCGGCCAGCGCCTTCGCCAAGGCGGAGCGCTTCTCGTGCGCCACGTCCATGCCGTTGGCCTTGAGCGCCTCCTTGACCTGCGTGCCGATGCGGTACACCGGGTTGAGGTTGCTCATCGGGTCCTGCGGGACGAGGCCCATCTTGGTGCCGCGCAGCTTGTCGAACTCCTTGGGCTTGAGCCCCGCGATCTCCTGGCCGTCGAGCTTGATGGAGCCGCCGACCACGTGGCCGGTGCCCGGCAGCAGGCCGAGCACGGCCATGGCGGAGGTGGACTTGCCGGAGCCGGATTCGCCCACGATGGCCACCCACTGGCCGGGGTAGACGCTGAAGGAGGAGTCGCGCACGGCGTGCACGGCGCGGTTGTCGTCGGTGGTGAAGTCGACCTTGAGGTCCTTGACTTCGAGCAGCGGGCCCTGGGCCTTCTGCATCTCGACGAGCTTCTCGTTGCTATTCGTAGTTTCCATGTCACTCATCCTTCGAGACTCAGGCCGTACGGCTCTTCGGATCGATGGCGTCCTTGACGGCGTCGCCCATCATGATGAAGCTCAGCACGGTGATGGCCAGCGCCACGGACGGGTAGAACAGCACCATCGGGTTGGTCATCAGGTTGGTCTGCGCCTGGGAGATGTCGCCGCCCCAGCTGACGGTGGTGGTCGGCAGGCCGATGCCGAGGAAGCTCAGCGTCGCCTCGGACACGATGTAGGAGCCGAGGGAGGTGGTGCCGATCACGATGATCGGGGCCATCGCGTTGGGGATGATGTGGCTGAACAGGTTGCGCATCGGCGTGGAGCCGAGCGCGGTGGAGGCGGTGTTGAACTCGAGGTTCTTGGCCTCCATCACCGAGCCGCGGGCGATACGCGCGGTGGACACCCAGCCGAACAGGGCGAGCACGAGCACGACCTTCCAGATGGAGCTGTTGGTGCGGAACATCTGCAGCACGACGATGGCGCCGAGCAGGAACGGGATCGCGTAGAAGATGTCGATGATACGGCTCAGCAGGGCGTCGACCCATCCGCCGAAGAAGCCGGCGACCGCGCCGATGAGCGTGCCGACGAGCACGACGATCAGCGTGGACAGGATGCCGACGGACAGCGAGGTGCGCGTGCCGTACACGGTGCGGGCGAACACGTCGCAGCCCTGGAAGTCGTAGCCGAACGGATGGCCCGGCTCCGGGTCGCCCAGCGAGTTGTCGAGGTTGCAGTAGTTCGGGTCGATCTTCGTGAACACGCCCGGGAACAGCGCGACGAACACGATGAAGATGATGAGGATGCCCGAGACGATGAACAGCGGGTTCTTGCGCAGCGTGCGCCACGCGTCGGCCCACATGCTCGAGGCCGGTGCGGATTCGTCGACCTTGTCGACGTCCTGCAGCGGGGTCTCCTCGATCGGGGCGACGTAACGCTCCTGGCCGGGCAGCACTACGGTTTGGGAGAAGGTCTTGGTTTCGTCAGTCATGATGCTTGTCCTCCTCTCGATCACGCGTAACGAATGCGCGGGTCAAGGGCCGCGTACAGCAGGTCGACGATCAGGTTGCAGATCACGAAGATCAGCAGCAGCAGGGTCACGATGGACACCACGAGGTTGCCTTCGCCCTTGAGGATGCTCTGGTAGGTCAGGAAGCCGACGCCGTGGATGTTGAAGATCTGTTCGGAGATCATCGCGCCGCCCATGAGCGCGCCGAGGTCCTGGCCGAGGTAGGTGACGACCGGGATGAGCGAGTTGCGCAGGACGTGGCGCACCATGACGGACATGTTGCTCATGCCCTTGGCGCGCGCGGTGCGCACGTAGTCCTCGGCGATGTTCGAGGAGATCTCGGAACGGGCGAGGCGGATGATGTAGGCCATCGACACGGAGCCGAGGACCATCGCCGGGAACAGCAGGTCGAAGAAGCCCGGGTCGGAACCGGCAGTGACGGGGATGAGGCTCCACTCGACGCCGAGGAAGTACTGGCCGGCGAAGCCGGTCACGAAGGTCGGCACGGAGATGAGCAGCAGGGAGATGAGCAGGATGACGGTGTCATACCACTTGCCCTTGTTCAGACCGGAGATGATGCCGAAGATGATGCCGAAGATCGCTTCGAAGCAGAAGGCCATGATGCCGAGCCTGATGGTTACCGGGAACGCACGGGCGATCTCGTCGATGACCGGCTGGCCGGCGAACGTGTTGCCGAAGTTCAGCGTGAGCGCGTTCTTGAGGAACAGCAGGTACTGAATGATGAATGGCTTGTCGAGGTTGTATTCGGCGCGGATCTGGGCGGCGACCGCTTCATTGACCGGCTTGTCACCGAACATCGCCTTGACCGGATCGCCCGGCAACGCGAAGACGAGTGCATAGACCAGCAGCGTCGCGCCGAGAACCACGGGGATCATCTGCAGGATACGACGCAGAAGATATTTACCCATCGGTTTCTCCTTATTCTTATGGATCGGCCGTGATAACGGAAAACGCCGGAAAGGCATGGGAAAGATACCCGGCCGATCGCCAAGTACCTCGTTAGTCTACCTTATGGATCGACTTGAATGTTTCGTAAGGATGACGTGAAGATGAAATACGCCATCCGCATGTATCTATATATAAGGAACGGGGAACGGAATCGCTTCCGTTCCCCGTCTCACTACGTGGTCAGTTCGACCGTGCTCTCAGTCAGATCACTCGGACTTGAGGGTGATGTTCTCGTACATCGGGACGTTCTGCCAGTTGAGCTCCAGGCCCTCGACGTTCAGCGAGGCGACCGCGACGGCGTTGGAGTAGTACAGCGGGATGGACGGCAGGTCGTTGAGCAGGATCTCCTGAGCCTGCTGGTAGATCTTGTTCGCATCCTCGGTGGAGGTGGCGGCGTACGCCTTGGTCATCAGGGCGTCGAACTCCTTGTTCTTGTAGTCGCCGTCGTTCGAGCCCTTGCCATCGGCAGCGGCGGAATCGTACAGCTGGTACAGGAAGTTCTCGGCGGACGGGTAGTCCGGCTGCCAGCCGGTACGGAACGCGCCCTTGATCTGACGATCGGTGACGGCGTTACGGAACTCCTGGAAGGTCGGCATCGGGTTGGTGGCGACGTCGATGCCCAGGTTGTTCTTCAGCTGGTTGACAATGGCGTCGTAGATCGGCTTGGCACCGCCGTCCGCGTTGTACGCGAAGGTGAGCTGGCCGGTGTACTTGGAGATCTTGTCGGCCTTGGCCCACAGTTCCTTGGCGGCGGCCGCGTCGAACTTCAGGTTGTCGACGCCCTTGAGGGAGTCGGAGTAGCCCGGGATGAGCGGGGAGGTGAAGTCGACGGCCGGGGTGCCGATGCCGTTGAGGACCTTGTCCGTCAGCTGCTCGCGGTTGATGGCCTTGGAGATGGCCTGACGACGCAGCTGGCCTTCCTCGGTGGTCACGTCGAAGTGCTCGAGGTTGGACGGGATGGTGAAGGTCTGGGAGACGGAGCCGGCCTTGTTGTAGGCCTGCAGCTTCTTGTTCTTCTCGAAAGTCTTGGTGGCGGAGGCCGGGACGGACTGCATCACGTTCAGGTTGCCGGACTGGACGTCGGCGTACTGCGCGTCGTCGTCGGTGTAGATCTTGAAGGTGATGCCGTCGTTCTTGGCGGCGTCGTTACCCTTGTAGTCGTCGTTCTTGACGATCTTGATTTCCTTGTTATGGTCCCAGGACTCGAACTTGTACGGACCGTTGCCGACCGGCTTCTCGCCGAAGGCCTTCGGGTCCTTCCAGAAGGATTCCGGCAGCGGGGCGAACGCGGAGTAGCCGACCTTGATCGGGAAGGTCGCGTCGGGCTGGTTCAGGTCGACGACGAAGGTGGTGTCGTCCTTGACCGTCAGGCCGGACAGCTGCTCGTCGCCCTTGAGCTTGTCGGCGTTCTGCAGCTCGTCGAAGCCCTTGATGGTCGAGAAGAAGGAGGAGGACTTCTGCGCGTTCTTGGCGTTCGCGCCGTAGGACCAGGCCTTGGTGAAGGACTCGGCGGTGACCGGCGTGCCGTCGGTGAACTTCCAGCCGGACTTCAGCTTGATGGTGTACTGGGAGGCGTCGTCGTTCGGGGTGATGGACTCGGCGACCTCGTTCTGCGCGTTGCCCTTGGCGTCGAAGGACACCAGGCGGGAGAACAGCAGGTCGATGACCACGCCGCCGCCGGTCTCGTTGGTGTTGGTCGGGACGAGCGGGTTCTGCGGTTCGGAATCACCGGCGGTGATGATCATCTTGCCGCCGTTGGCAGTGTTGTTGGCGGCGTTGTTGGAAGAGCCGCAGCCGCTCAGCAGCATGGCCAGAGAGCAGGCGGCAGCCGCGAAAGCAAGAGCTTTCTTCTTCATGAATTTCTCCTATTCCATTGATGGGCCGGGCCGTGGCCCGTCTGCGAAGCGTCTGCTTGGATGCGTCGCACGGCGGTCGGACCGACTTACGCAAAGAGGTTGACCATCCATCCGTCGAGCCCAATCGGCCCGGCTTCCCGGATCGGCCAACCCCTTTGCTGATCAATCCTCATTGTGTCCCATATTTCCGACATGTGCCAGTTTGTTGTCCGTAACGTGGAATGACGCCGATCTTAACGATCTCACCGTTCCCGTTATCGCTAATCATCCTACGAATTGTAAGGTTTCTTTCATGTTCGACCGATATGCTACGTGTTTTCGACTTGTCATTCGCGCGACGAAAATCGTCATTCGTGTTACATCCACGTTAACTCTGTGCGGGATGCATGGGATCACGCCCGGGGGAACGCCTGCGCATACCGGGCCTTCAACTGTTCGATCGACACATGCGTGTATCGCTGCGTGGTTTTGAGCGAGGAGTGTCCCAGCATCTCCTGCACCTCGCGCAGATCCGCTCCCCCGTCGAGCATGTGCGTGGCGGCGCTGTGGCGCAAGGCGTGCGGGCTGATGTCCGGCACGCCGGCCGCCTGGGCGTGACGATGCACGGCATCGCGCACGATCCGCTGGTCGATTCGTCCTCCCCGGGCACCCACGAACAGTGCGGCTGCGCGAGGGACGGCCAGCACCGGCCGTCCCTCGCGCAGCCAGTCATCCATCATCTCCGCCGCGGGACCGCCGAACGGCACCACGCGCTGCTTGTTGCCCTTGCCGGTGACCTTCACCGTGCGGTTCGAGAAATCCACGTCACATACGTCCAGTCCGGTCAGCTCGGCCACACGCATGCCGGTCGCATACAGCAGTTCCATCATCGCCGCGTCGCGCAGCTGGACCGCACGCCGCCGCATCCCGCGTCCCATCCGGTCAGCCGACCGGTCTTGCTCCCTCCCGTCGGCATTCTTCGGCACCGACCGGGCTTCGTCATCGACCTCGTCCATCAGTCGTTCGGCCTGCGCTTCGGTGAGCACTGCCGGCAATGTGTCGGGAATCTTCGGCGTCATGATCACCGCCGCCGGATCGGCCGGCATACGCCCGTGTTCGTGCGCCCACGCGAAGAATCCGCGCACGGCCACAACCTTGCGCGCCATGCTGGAACGGGCGTGCGTGCGCGACTCATGCGCCATCCACGAACGCAGATCGTCGGTCGTGATCTCCCCCAGATCGTCGATGCCACGCAATGCGAGCGTGTGCAGACACGAGCCGACATCGGCACGATACGCTGTGAGCGTATTCGCGCTCAACCCCTTGTTGGCCTTGAGATAGGCGAGGAAATCGGCCAGCTCGTCGTCGAATGCCATCGCTGTCCTCCCCCAATCGCCATACCAGACTCCTTATACACTATGCATAGCATCATCGACGGGAAACGGGGACGATATGGGACGTCATTCTGCCACGCACAGCACATCATCGGCATCGATCGGAGCAGGGGCGTTTCGCGGACCGGCACGTGCCCGGATCACGCCCGCCGGCCAGGACGGGGGCGAGGTCGTCGCCCGCGCGATCGACCTGACCAAGACTTACGGCGACAAGGATTCGCAGGTCGTCGCGCTCGACCATGTGAACGTCGAGTTCATGCGCGGCCAGATGACCGCGATCATGGGACCATCCGGTTCGGGCAAGTCCACGCTCATGCACTGCATGGCCGGGCTCGATCAGCCTACGAGCGGCAAGGTCGTGGTCGAGGGGCTTGAGGTGTCCTCGATGAACCAGCGGCAGCTGACCAAGCTGCGCCGCGACCAGATCGGCTTCATCTTCCAGTCGTTCAATCTGGTGCCGACGCTGACGGCCGAGGAGAACATCCTGCTGCCGTTGCAGATCGCGAAGCGGCCGATCGACCGCGACTGGTTTAACAAGGTGGTCGACGTGGTCGGACTGCGTTCGAGGCTCACGCACCGGCCGAGCCAGCTGTCCGGCGGCCAGCAGCAGCGCGTGGCCTGCGCGCGTGCGATCATGGCACGGCCGAGCGTGATCTTCGCCGACGAGCCGACCGGCAACCTCGATTCGCATTCGAGCCGCGAAGTGCTGGGATTTCTGAAGGATTCAGTACGCGAGTACGGTCAGACGATCGTGATGGTGACGCACGATCCGCGCGCCGCCTCGTACGCCGATCGCGTGCTGGTGCTGGCGGACGGCCGCATCACGCAGGACCTGCGCCATCCGACGTATGACGAGATCCTCGAGGTCTTCGCCGGCGAGGGCGACGAGGCGGCGGAAGATTTCTCCGCTCCGCTGCGCTCCGGTCGAAATGACAATGAGTCCCCGACTCAGGACGGCTCTTCTCCGGTGTCTCGACCGAGCGACTCTTCCATCCCGTCATCGCGACCGAACGACCCCTCCATCGCGTCATCGCGACCGAGCGATCCCTCCACCCTGTCATCTCGACCGAGCGAAGCGAGCGGAGAGATCTCTTCTGAGGAGCGCGCATGATCCGCATCGGTTTGCGCGACGCACGCGCCCATTTCGGCCGCTTCATCATGTCGATCATCGCGATCGCGCTCGGCGTGTCGTTTGTGGTCGGCTCGTTCTGCTTCCGCGAGATGATGGGCAATCAGGTCGACCAGATGATGGCCTCGAACTCCGACGCGGACGTGTACGTACGCGGCAGCAAGGAGGACAAGACCGCGGACGACATGATGGCGATGTCGTCCGGCTCGTCGTCCTCGTCCTCATCATCGTCCTCCGGCTCTTCTTCCTCAGGATCGTCATCCTCGTCCGACGCGTCCAAGACCTACAACCGCATCGACGCGTCGCTGGCCGACACGATCGGCAAGGTGGACGGCGTGAAGACCGTCGCGATCACCTACTCCGTGTCCGGCATCGTGCTCGTCGGCAAGGACGGCAACGCCGTGTCGACCACCGGCGCGCCCACGGTCGCGCTCGGCCTGAGCAAGGGCACATGGCGATCGGCCACGCTCACCGCCGGACGTTGGGCGAAGACCAAGCACGAGATCGCGTTGCATACGTTCGCCGCCGAAACCGCCGGTCTCAAGGTCGGCGACACGACCAAGCTCGTCTATCCGGACGGCGCGACGGACGTGAAGGTCGTCGGCCTGTTCTCCACCGATTCCAGCCAGGCCGGCGCGATCATCGTCGGACTCGCGCCCAGCGTCGCCAAGGATTACTTCCAACAGGAGACCGGTCAGATCAACATGGTGCGCAACATCGGCGTCTACGGTTCCGCCAACGATGGCAAGCCGCTGACCGTCGCCCAGCAGCAAACGCTCGCCGACCGGATCAACAAGGCATTGCCGGCCGGGTCGAAGGCCCGCGCGGTCACCGGACAGCAGGTGCGCGACGACAGCGCGGCGGCCACCAAGAAGGCGCTCGGCTTCATCCAGCCGTTGATTCTGATCTTCGCGATCATCGCGCTGTTCGTCGGCTCGTTCATCATCGCGAACACGTTCTCGATGATCGTGCGCGAGTCGATGCGCGGCTACGCGTTGCTGCGCTCGGTGGGCGCCTCCCCCGCGCAGGTGTTCTCCACGGTGATCGTGCAGGCGATCGTGCTCGGTCTGACCGGTTCGGTGTGCGGCATCGGACTCGGCTGGGGCATGGTGCGGCTGATCGTCGTCGGCATGGACCGTATGGGCATGCCGATGACGGGAGCGGTCGATCCGAGCGCAACGGATATGTTGGTCGGTCTGGTCGTCGGCGTGGTGGTGACGCTGCTTGGTGCGGCATTGCCGGCGCGGCGTGCGGCGATGGCCCCGCCGATCCAGGCGATGAACGAGACGGTGAACCCGGAGAAGCCGGTGTGGCCGCGCGGCGTGCTCGGTTTCCTGATGATTGTATGCGGCGCGGTTTCGTGGCTGTTCTGCTGGCGTATCGCGCTGGCGAAGGCCGATGACACGGTGGCGATCTCGCCGTGGGGATGGCTCAACAACTGGGGCACGTCGCTGGGCACCGGATGGCCGCTCGGCGTGGGCGCCGGACTCGTGGTATTGGGCGTGATCGTGCTCGCCCCGGCATTGGTCGGGCCGACGAGCGTGGTGCTTGGTTGGATCCCGGCGCACGTGTTCACGGTGACGGGCCGGCTCGCGACGCGTAATCTGGCGCGTGGCAAGCGTCGTACGGCGAATACGGCGGCCGCCCTGTTCGTGGGTGTGGCGATCGTGAGCTGCCTGGGCGTGGTCGCCTCGTCGGCGAAGGCGTCGGTCGCGGGCATCGTCGACAGCGGGTTGAAGTCCGATTTTTCGGCCATGTCCGCCTCGAGCGGGCGCATTCCGGACGCCGCGATCGACGCGATCAAGAAGACCGACGGCGTGGGTTCCGTCTCGCAGTCGCGCATGCTGCTCGGCGTCACGTACGGTTCCGGCGACGACAAGACGTCCGCGATGACGTTCGCGGAGCAGCCGTCATTGTTCACCGAAGTGTTCGCGCCGGTCACGAATTCGGGTAACGCGGATCGCGCATTGCGTGACGGCGAACTGGTCGTCGGCATCTCCGTCGCCAAGGACAACGGTTGGAAGGTCGGCGACACGGTCACGGTCAACGGCCGGCAGATCGTAGTCGATAAGGAGGCCACCGCCAAGGCCCAGGCCGATTATCAGGCGCAGGTGCAGGCCAAGATCGCCGGTTTGCAGACTCAGGCGCAAACGCTGCTGGCGGCCGGCGATACGGCCGGCGCGCAGGCGAAGGCCGCCGAAGCGCAACAGGTGGCCGAGGACGCGAAGAACATCGACCCGTCCACATTGGTGAAGACGAAAACCGTCGAGACGCATGTCAAGGCGAAGATCGGCGCGATCATCGAGAATTCGGTGTACCGCTCGATGGTACTCATGAACGATACGCTGGCCGGCAAGATCGCCAACGAGTACACGATGTTCACGATCATGCTGTTCATCAATGCGAAGTCCGGCGTGGATACGGCCAAACTGAAGACGCGGCTGGTCGACGCGGTGAAGTCGTATTACGTGGTGAACGTGCAGGACCGTGAGGAGTTCAAGTCGACGATGAGCACGATGGTCGACCAGATTCTCATCATCCTGTACGCATTGCTGGCGTTGTCGATTGTGATCGCGGTGTTCGGCATCGTCAACACCTTGGCGTTGAGCGTCTCGGAGCGCACGCGCGAGATCGGTTTGCTGCGGGCGATCGGCACATCGCGCATGCAGGTGCGCAGCATGCTGGCGATCGAGGCGGCGATGATCGCCGTGCTGGGCACGTTGCTTGGCGTGGTGGTCGGCACGGGTGCGGGCGCGGTGATCCAGCAGGTGTACCAGTCGAACGGTCTGGAGAAGCTTAGCGTGCCATGGGGCCAGTTGGGCGCGTTCCTAGCGCTGTCGATCGTGATCGGCGTGGTTGCCGCCCTGCCGCCGGCCCGCCGCGCCCTCAAGGTCCCCGTCCTCAACGCCGTCGCCACCGACTGATCAACACATCCTCGGTTTACCCGTACATGCTGTACGGCTCGGCCGCGAGGCTCTGCCTGCGTGTTGTGCGATACACGCAACGACATATTCACTGGGTCTCCACGCCGGTGGGGGTTTGACGGGTTACGATGGAAGACACGTTCATCGCCAAAGGAGGCCGTTATGCCGATTCCCAATGAGATTCCCGCCCATGCGCGCGTGGTGGTACGCGTGTCCGAGGGTGTTGATCCGATCGATCATCGGATGAAATACCGCGACTACGTCGGACATGTGCTCTCGTGGGACGGTCACCTGCTCGAGCTGTCGCGCGACGCCGCCGCCAACGGTTCGCGCCCGGCGCAGCGGGTGAGTATCGACGCGGACACGATCATTACCTTGAAGCCGGTCCCCGAGCGCAATTTCACCCGTCCGTAAGGCGTGTGTGCGCGGAAATTCTTGAAAGAAGGGATCGCGCTACACGCGATACCGTTTGCTGGCGGCTTCGCCGCGGTACCCAACCCGTCAGCTTCGCTGACACCCTCCCCTGAAAGGGGAGGGAGAGACCCATAATCCCTGAATACCCCCTGTTAGGGCAGAGTGGCGTGTCGCGAACTTGCCGATGATGGCCGTCCATAATTCCCTCCCCTTTCAGGGGAGGGTGGCGCGCAGCGCCGGGTTGGGGTACCGCGGTGCAACGGCACCGCCAATAATACGGTATCGTGCACGGCACGATTCCTACACCGCGGAGCGCACCTGCACGCGCACGGCGTGGTCGCCGGCGAACCCGATGATGTGTTCGCCGCGCCGCGCCGACGCCAGCAAATCAGTCTGCCAGTGCGACGGGTCGAACACCACAACGCGCTCGGCATAGTCGGCGGTTCCCGTCCGCTGCGCCATCTTGTAGTCGCGGAACGGCTGGCCATCCGCAAAGAAGCGAGTCAGCCCGCCGTCGTCACCGTCGCGCAGCGCGTCGGCCGCGGCCATCAACCGAGCGGCCATCGACCGCAGCAACGATTCCACGTTCGCCGCGTCCTCGTCGACCATCGCACGCGTGCGGCCGGGATCGGTCAGGGCAACGCGCGTCATGTCGCGCCATGATCCGGCGGCGAGCGCGGCGGCGATGTTGCGGTTCGGGTCGTCGGTCAGCTGATTGATGAGGGCGGTCGCGACGACGTGCGGCATGTGCGAGATCAGCGCGGCGGCCTGATCATGCACGGTGTCGTCGAGCACGATCACGCGGTTGCCGACGCCTTCGGTGATGAGCCGCATCACGGTATGACAACGCGCATATGCCGTGTCGTCACGCACGGTGACCGCCCACAGCGCATCGTCGTACAACGCCGGATCGGCGGCCTGCCATCCGGACAGTTCGTTGCCGGCCATCGGATGCGCGCCGACGTAGCACTCCTCCAGTCCAGCCGCCTCGACCTGGTCACGCACCATGCCTTTGACGCTGCCCACGTCGGTGAGTGTGGTTGCGGCCGGGTCGAGCACCGGCTTCAGCTCGGCCAAAATCGCCGGCATGGCCTTGAGCGGATTGCACAGTACGATCACGGATGGTTTCGACGCGGCCAGTTCGGCCAACGTGGTCACGCAATGGATGCCGTCGGCCTCGGCCTGTGCGTACGGATGGTCACGATGGTTCCATGCGATCGTGCGCACGCCGCGTCGCACGAGCCGACGTGCCAACGAGCCGCCGATCAGGCCGAGTCCGACAATGCCGACGGTCATATCGGCCATGCCAGCCGAATCCGCAGCATCATGCACGTCTCCAACGATCGCACGACCGTCACCGTTGCGTACGTTGTCGTTACCAGCTACCACAGCAGCTCCTTTCGCGTCTCATCATCATCCTGCCACGCATCATTCATTCCGCTCGCATTGTCGGAATCCAGCCGTACTCCCCCGTTGGGCAACGACCATGCGTAGACGGGCGGGCTGGGTCGTTCGCGGCGCGGATAGACGGCCAACGTTTTCACCCAATCACCGTGTTCGGCAACCTCCGTGAGCACGGAACGGAAATGCTCCTGCCACGGGGCGGCGTCCATCGTCGCGATGAAGCTGTACGTGCCGTCGCGTCCCTTGATCGGACGGGAGATGAAGCTGGTCATGTTCAGTCCCGCGTCGCGCAGCACGTCGAGCAGGTTCGCGAGCACGCCCGGGCCGGTGTACAGCGGAATGAACGCGACGACGGATTCGAATTCGGTCGTATCGGCTCGCATCCGCGCCAGCAGCCCGGCTACCTCGTCGCGCGGCGCAAGCACCAGGAACTCGGTGTGCGCGCCCGGATAGTCCTCGACCGACTTTGCGACGCGGGTCAGCCCGTACAGTTCGCCGCAGATGGACGGGCCGAGCGCGACCTGACCGGGTTTGAGATCACGGCAACCGGCGCCGTTCGACGCGGCCGGCACGGCCTTGAGATGATGGTCCGCAGCGAATCGGCGGCATTGCGCAAGTCCGTGGGGGTGCGCGGTGATCGTCGTGCAGTTCGCGATCAGATCGTCGGCATCGGATGCGACGGTCTGATTGTCGTCCGTGCCGTGATCGTCGGCGTCGTCAGTTCTGACGAATGCGTCGAATGACACGTTCACGCCGACCCTAGCGAACGCGGCCACGTTGCGCGAGTCGATGAGCGCATCGAGATTCGGCACGACGTAGCCTTCGATGTTGTTCTCCCATGCGATCACGCCCCAGTCGCCGGATGATTGCACGGCGTCGAGGATCGCGGTCACGTCCGGTTCGGCGGCGAGCGTGATGCCGTCCGGTTCGAGCGACCGCAGTGCGGAGGCCGCGCCGATCGCCGCCTGATGGGTGAATGTGCCTTGCGGTCCGAGATAGTGCAGTATGCGGGTCATGGGTCACCGTTCCCGAATTATGGAGTCGGACGGATCACTGTCGGACGCAGCGCCATCGGACGGAACAGATTGCGCATCGTCTCCCTCGCCATCATCCGACGACGTACCGTCCGCGGACGATGCCGCTTCGACTGCCGCATCCTGTGCGCGATCGCCGGCAGACGCCGGCATGTCGATGCTGAACCATTTCGGCGGCATGAACGCGAACGCGAGCTGCACGATGATCATGCCGATCAGCCACAAATAGCCGGCCTTCTGACTGAAATACGGCATGCTGTCGCTATTGAACCCGATCGGCGTGAGCGCATCGTTGCCACTGCCGGCCGCGATCATCCATGCGGTCGTGGTCGAGGCGATCAGATGCATCGCCAGTCCGGTGATGCCGCAGCGCGACCGCGCGCACCATGTGGACAAGCCGAGAATCACATAGGCGAGCACCAGACCGTACGGGATGTTCATCGACGCGCCCATGCGGTGCGCGAACGTACCGATCACCGCCGCGCCGACGCCGGCCGTCACGGTGATGAGCAGCCGAACCGGATACCCGTGCCGGTACGACCACGGTCGGTCATCGATGTCGTGTGATGCACTGTGCAAAGTCATGCGTCCCAGTATAGGAAAAGGGACCACATTCGTGGTCCCTTTCGATCAATTCACGGCTACGGATGCTCTATAAGCGTCCGCGGAGTCCGTCAGAACAAGCAGGTCACTTGTTGGCCTGATTGTTCTGACGGCGCTGCTTGGCGCGCCACTTGTACCAGTCCTCGCGTCCGAGGATGATCTTGCGCACGCGGATGGATTCCGGCGTGACCTCGACGCACTCGTCCTCGTTGGCGAAGTCGAGCGACTCCTCGAGGCTCATCTTGACCGGCGGGGTCAGGGTCTCGAGCACGTCGGCGGTGGAGGAACGCATGTTGGTCATGTGCTTGGCAAGCGTGATGTTCACGTCGAGCTCGTCCGGCTTGTTGTTCATGCCGACGACCTGGCCCTCGTAGACCTGCGACTGCGGCTCGACGAAGAAGATGCCACGGGCCTGCAGACGCTGCATGGCGTACGGGGTGGCGACGCCGGCGCGGTCGGAGACCATCGAGCCGTTCTGGCGGGTGACGATCTGGCCGGCCCACGGCGCGTAGCCGGCGGACAGCGAGGAGGCGATGCCGGTGCCGCGGGTGGCGCTCAGCAGCGCGGTGCGGAAGCCGATCAGACCACGGGACGGCACGGTGAACTGCAGACGCACCCAGCCGGAACCGTGATTGGACATGGAGTCCATGCGGCCCTTGCGGTCGGCCATGAGCTGCGTGACGGTGCCCATATACTCTTCCGGCACGTCGATGGTGGTATTCTCCATCGGCTCGTTGATCTTGCCGTCGATGGTCTTGGTGACGACCTGCGGGCGGCCGACGGTCAGCTCGTAGCCTTCGCGGCGCATCTGCTCGGCGAGCACGGCCAGCGCGAGTTCGCCACGGCCCTGCACCTCCCAAGCGTCCGGGCGATCGGTCGGCAGCACCTTGATCGACACGTTGCCGATGAGCTCGCGGTCGAGACGGTCCTTGATCATGCGGGCGGTGAGCTTGTGGTCCTTGCCTTCGCGACCGGCCAGCGGAGAGTCGTTGACGCCGAAGGTCATGGAGATGGCCGGGTCGTCGACGTGGATGAGCGGCAGCGGCTTCGGATCGTTCGGGTCGACGATGGTCTCGCCGATCATGATGTCGTTGACGCCGGCGACGGCGACGATGTCGCCGGGACCTGCGGATTCGACGGGCTGACGCTCGAGGCCCTGCGTGCGCAGCAGCTCGACCACGCGGAAGTTCTCGAGGGAGCCGTCCACGCGGGACAGGCCGTAGTTCTTGCCCTTCTCGAGGGTGCCGTTGTAGATGCGCACGAGGCCGAGTCGGCCGAGGAAGTCGGAGGAGTCGATGTTGGCGACGTGGGCCTGCAGCGGCGCACCTTCCTCGTACTCCGGGGCCGGGATGTACTTGATGATGTCCTCGAAGAGCGGCTCGAGGTTGTCGTTGTCCGGCAGAGCACCGTTTTCCGGCTGGTTGGCGGACGCGTAGCCGGCCTTGGCCGCGCAGTAGACGACCGGCAGGTCGAGCAGGTGGTCGAGGTCGAGGTCGACGCCTTCCTCGACGACGTCCTGGGCGAGGCCGAGCAGCAGGTCGGTGGACTCGGAGACGACCTCTTCGATACGGGCGTCCGGACGGTCGACCTTGTTCACGCACAGGATGACGGGCAGCTTGGCCTCAAGGGCCTTGCGCAGCACGAAACGGGTCTGCGGCAGCGGGCCTTCGGAGGCGTCCACGAGCAGGACGACGCCGTCGACCATCGAGATGCCGCGCTCGACCTCGCCGCCGAAATCGGCGTGGCCGGGGGTATCGATGATGTTGAGCGTGATGCCGTCCGGGTAGCCGTACTTGGCGGCCAGCGGGCCGGTGTATTCGACGGCCGTGTTCTTGGCGAGGATGGTGATGCCCTTCTCGCGTTCGAGCGCGTTGGAGTCCATCACGCGATCCGGCACTTCCTCACGCTCGTTGAACACGTGGGACTGCTGGAGCATCGCGTTCACCAGCGTGGTCTTGCCGTGATCGACGTGCGCCACGATCGCCACATTTCGAATATCACCACGAACCGCCATCGAAACCTCTCTTAATATCGATTGTCGTTGCTTGCGTAATTCTTCGGTACGGTAATTTGGTTCACCTATATACACACAAACCGTCACAAGCATACCCATATGCTTCGACCGCCCTACATTCCTGCGGACGGCGCATCGGCCGGCACAGATCGCGGCGCTACAATGCTGGGCGATGGCACAGGTTAGGGATACGAAACGTGAGACGGGCAAGGCATCGGCTATGAGCAAGAAAAGCAAGCCGAACAGCAGGAACGCCAAAGACAAGGCGAAGACGACCGCGAAGCAGACACATGACGGCACGGCCAAAACCAAGACCAGGAGAACAAAGCCGACCTCGACCGCGGCGACGCGCAGCGCCGGACGCAAGACCACGGGCAAACGTCCGAAATCCGCACGCGGAACGAGAACGGCAAAGCCGACGAATCCGAAACAGTGGTGGGCGAAGGCGACGCCTGGTCAGAAGATCAAGGCCACGCTGGTTTCGCTGGTCGCGATCATCTGCGTGATGGCGTTGGCGATGGGCACGGTGCGTTTCGTGCAGTGGCGCATCGAGATGCGTGCGGCCGAGGCAAGGCAGGCCCAACTGGTGAAGACCTACGATTTCGATCCCGGGGACATCATCTCCGACGGCCAGTTCTTCAACGCGAACGCGTTGAGCCAGGCCGAAGTGCAGTCGTTCCTTGACAAGGAAGGTGCCTCATGCTCCGGCAAGGACTGCCTCAAGTCGAAGATGTTCGACACCGCCGATCAGCCGGCCGACGAATACTGCGCGGCGTATACGGGAGCAAAGCACGAGACGGCTGCCGCGATCATCTACAAGACCGGCAAGGCGTGCGGAGTCAGCCAGAAGATCCTGCTCACCGTATTGCAGAAGGAGCAGCAGCTCGTCACGTCCACCAAGATCACCGACTTCCAATACAAGGCCGCGATGGGACTGAACTGCCCGGACGACGCGAACTGCGATCCCGAGTACGCCGGCTTCTTCAAACAGGTGTACGAATCGGCGAAACGATACCAGTACTATGCCGCGAACGAGGACCGGTACGGCTATCATGCGAACGCGCTGAACTTCATCCAGTACCATCCGGACAAGTCGTGCGGCGGCGCGAACGTGTTCATCAGGAACAAGGCGACCGCGCTGCTGTACATCTACACGCCGTACCAGCCGAACGACGCGGCGCTGGCGGCCGTCGTGGGCGAGGGCGACTCCTGTTCCAGCTACGGCAACCGCAACTTCGCGATCATCTACCAGAGCTGGTTCGGTTCGATGCGCTGAACGAACGTCGCGCCACCGTCAAACATGCGAAAGGCCGGTTCCAGAACAAGGAAACCGGCCTTCGTCGTACGTAGCGCGCCGTAAAAAGACGGCCGAATCAGCGTTCCGCGCGCACGCCGACGTACCGGCCGAGCGCGAACGTGATGCCAACCGCGATCAGCGAGAAGATCGCGCCGAACGGCCCCAACCAGGTAAGGCCGAGCGAATCGTTGACCACGCCGCCGACGGCCGATCCGATCGCGATGCCGATGTTGAACGACATCGAGTTGAGCGACGCGGCAAGGTTCATCGAACCGGGGTGCGCCTCGGCGGCCACGTCCATGTACAGCACCTGCGACGACGCGTTGAACAGGTACATGAACATGCCGAGCACGATGAGCAGCACCGCGCCGTACAGCGGGATGACGCGCGCCAGCGCGAGCGAGCACAGCAGCACGCCGTGCGCGAGGAACACCCAGCGCAGATGGTAGAGCGGCTCCACTCCCCTGCCCTTCTCCGCGAGCTTGCCGGCGTACAGGTTGCTCCACAGGCATGCGACGCCGTAGACGACGAGGCCGAGGCTCAGGTACTGCTCGGGAATGTGGATCTCGTCGCGCATGATCGGCGTCAGATACGTGTAGAACACGTAGCTGGACCCGGCGCCGCACACGACGGCGAACACGCCGAGCCAGATGCGGTGGTCGAAGAACAGGCGGAACTGCGAAAGGAACCCGACCTTCATGAGATGGCTGTTGCGCGGCAGCACGGCGACCATAAGCGCCATGAGGATCACGGTGAGCAGGTCGATCAGATGGAACGTCCAGCGCCAGCCGAACGTGTTCGCGATCCACGTGCCGACCGGCACGCCGACGACGGACGCGATCGAAAAACCGGAGAACACCCACGCGATGAACTTGGTGCGGTACCGTTCGACGGTGATGTCGGGCGCGTATGTCATGGCGATGGCGACGAGCGTGCCGGAGACGAGGGCGATCATGATGCGGGCGACGACGAGGACCGCATAGTTCGGCGCGAACGCGCACAGGACGTTGCCGGCGAGGAAGACGCCCATGAGCGCCATATGCGTGGCGAACCGCGGGAAGCGCGCGGAGATCGCCGAGCCGAGCGGGGTGACGGGCGCGTAGACGAACGCGAACAGGGAGACGAGGTTGCCGACCGTGACTTCGGTGACGGACAGGCCTTTGGCTATGTCGGGAAGGATGCCGACGACGATGAACTCACTCATGCCCAGCATGAAGCTGATCGCGATGAGCACGATGACGGGAAGCGTAAAAAAGCGGGTGCCTGGGGCACCCGCGTTCTTGGAAAGAGCCATGCGAGAATACTACAACTTGGGCAGGTACGTCTTGAGCTCGTACGGCGTGACCTGATGACGGTACGCGTCCCACTCCTGACGCTTGTTGCGGATGAAGTATTCGAACGCGTGCTCGCCGAGCACGTCGGCCACGAAGTCGGACTTCTCCATGATCTTGAGCGCCTCGTCAAGCGACTCGGGCAACGGCTGGATGCCCATCGCCTGACGTTCCGCATCCGTGAGCTCCCACACGTCGTCGCTGGTCGGCTCGCCGAGCGTCATCTGCTTGTCGATGCCGTCGAGGCCGGCGGCCAGCAGCACCGAATACGCGAGATAGGGGTTGGCGACCGGGTCGAGCGCACGGAACTCCATGCGCGCCGAGTTGCCCTTGCCGGGCTTGTACTGCGGGATGCGCAGCAGGGCGGAACGGTTGTTGTGACCCCAGCAGATGTAGCTCGGCGCCTCGTTGCCGCCCCACAGGCGCTTGTACGAGTTGACGTACTGGTCGGTGACCGCGCAGATCTCCGCCGCATGGTAGAGGATGCCGGCGGCGAACTGGCGGGCCGTCATCGACATGTTGAACTCCTGGCCGGCCTCGTAGAACGCGTTCGCGTCGCCCTCGAACAGGCTCAGGTGGGTGTGCATGCCGGAACCGGGCGCGTCGGCCAGGGGCTTGGGCATGAAGCTGGCGTGGATGCCACGCTCCAGCGAGATCTCCTTGACCACCGTGCGGAAGGTCATGATGTTGTCCGCCGTCGTCAACGCGTCGGCGTAGCGCAGATCGATCTCGTTCTGGCCGGGGCCGGCCTCGTGGTGCGAGTACTCCACCGAAATACCCATCTGCTCAAGCATGTTCACGGTGGCGCGGCGGAAATCCATGCCGGGGCTGCGCGGCACATGGTCGAAATAGCCGCCCTCGTCGATCGGGGTGGGGGCCTTCGACCAGTCGTCCTGATGCTCGAACAGGTAGAACTCGATCTCGGGGTGCACGTAGAACGTGAAACCCCGCTCCTTCGCCTTGGCGAGCGCGCGCTTCAACACGTGGCGCGGGTCGCCGAGCGACGGCTCGCCGTCGGGCGTGAGAATGTCGCAGAACATGCGGGCGGTGCCTTGCGGGCCGCCGCGCCACGGCAGGATCTGGAAGGTCGACGGGTCGGGCTGGACGATCATGTCGTCCTCCGACACGCGGGTCATGCCCTCGATCGCCGAACCGTCGAATCCAAGCCCTTCCTCGAACGCGGCCTCCAATTCGGCCGGCGCGATCGCCACGGACTTCAACGTGCCCAGAACATCGGTGAACCACAACCGAATAAAGCGCACGTCGCGTTCCTCGACCGTGCGCAGCGCAAACTCCTGCTGTTTATCCATAGCTGCCTATCGTTCCATCCGCGTGTTACGAACCTCGTTAACAAACCACGGTTCGATGTCCCGGCGGAACCCGCGAGGCAAGGTTCGCGGTAAGGTATTGCCTGTGAGTGTGAGCGAGAGCAATATTTTGAAGACGGCCGACGCCGACCATCCCATCATCGACATGACGTCCTGGCGACAGGCCCCGACCCCGGCCGAACGCGAGCAGGCCGGACTGGAGCGTCGGTTCCGCGTGCCGTTGGAAAGCCATGCGCTGTGGCAGGTGAAGGAGAACCGCCGCGATGTGATCGGCCTGTTGGAGGAGCAGTCGCGCCAGCGCGTGCAGGATCTCATCCCGCTGCGCTACCAGCGCATGAGCGTGTCCGCGTTCACGTTCTACCGGGGCACGGCGCTCATCATGGCGAACGATCTGGCGCGCACGCCGGTCACCGGCATCCCCGTGCAGGCGGTGGGCGACGCGCACATCGGCAATTTCGGCATGTTCCGCTCCCCTTCGCAGCGGCTCGTGTTCGACATCAACGATTTCGACGAGACGACGACCGGCCCCTGGGAGTGGGACATCAAGCGCCTCGCCGTGTCGGTGGAGATCTGCGGGCGCGCGAACGGCATCCGCAAGCTGGAGCGCCGCGAGGCGGTCAAACGCTGCGTGCACTCGTATCGTGACCACTTGCAGCAGTTCGCGCAAATGGATTATCTGGACGCTTGGTACGACCACATCGACGTGGAGGCGGCGCTCGACCATTACGAACGTACGGTCAACGGCAAGCGCAACCGCACGCTGCGCGACGCTGCGGCCAAGGCGGCGATCAAGGACTCCAACCGGGCCGCGGCCAAGCTCACCTACCGCGACGGCGACAAACTGCGGTTCCGCTCCAAGCCGCCGGAGCTGACGCCGATCAACGAACTGCACGACTACGCCGATCTGGAGGCGCTGCAGGGCCGACTCGAAACACTGTTCAACAGCTACCGTCATTCGCTGTATGAGGACCGCCGGCATGTGCTGAGCCATTACACGTACCACGACACGGCCCGCAAGGTGGTGGGCGTCGGCTCGGTGGGCACGCGCGCATGGGTGTCCATCATGACCGGCCGTGATATCGACGATCCGCTGATGCTGCAGATGAAGGAGGCGAACGAGTCGGTGCTCGAACGGTTCGTGGGCCGTTCGAAGTACGCGACGCACGGCGAGCGCGTGGTGCAGGGCCAGAAGCTGATCCAGTCGACGGCGGATGTGCTGCTCGGCTGGGCGAGCTTCATGGCCGAGGACGGTCACAAGCGCGACTATTACGTGCGCCAGTTCTGGAACGGCAAGGGGTCGATCGACATCGATCACCTGAACGATCTGGCGTTGTCCGATCTGGGCCGTATGTGCGCGCGCTGCCTTGCGCATGCGCACGCGCGTACCGGCGACCGTATCGCGATCGCGTCGTATGTGGGCGAGGACGAGACGTTCGATGAGGCAATCGCCTCGTTCGCCTCGGCCTACGCGGATCAGAACGACGCCGACTACGCCCTGTTCAAGCAGCTCATCGACTCGGGCGAGCTGCCCTGCGCGGCATAGTGGCATGGTTTTCGGCAACTTGGCTCTTGGAGTTCCCGATTACGGGCCTCTCCCCTGGTCAACCCCTGTGTCGGCGCAACTATTTCAGGAAAACAGCCGCTTCGTCCTGGATTTGTTGCGCTGACGTACGCTCAGTGCAACTATTTCAGGGAATCGGGGCATATTTCCTGAAATAGTTGCGCTGATACTCCCGTAACGCGACAAATCCGGGAATCCACGACGGATTTCCCGGATTTGTTGCGCTCAGGATGTCAATTTCCGATATGTCCTATGACAGGCGGCTGCTTCGCGACTTCGAGCGCCTCTTCGAGGGTGAAGGCGCGGGCGTACAGGGACTTGCCGAGGATGGCGGAGTCGACGCCGAGACCGGCCAGTTCCTTGATCGCGCGCAGGTCGTCGAGTTTGCTGATGCCGCCGGACGCGGTCACCTTGGCGTCCGTGCGTTCGGCGACCTCGCGCAGCAGGTCGATGTTCGGGCCGGACATCATGCCGTCGCGCGCCACGTCGGTCACCACGTAGCGCGAGCAGCCGACCGAGTCGAGGAACTTCATCGTCTCGAACAGGTCGCCGCCTTCCTTGACCCAGCCGCGGGCGGCCAGCGTGTGGCCGCGCACGTCGAGGCCGACGGCCACACGGTCGCCGTACTTGTTGATCACGGAAGCCGTCCAGTCGGGGTTCTCGAGCGCGGCGGTGCCGATGTTCACGCGTGCCGCGCCGGCGTCCAGCGCGGCGTCGAGCGAGGCGTCGTCGCGCACGCCGCCGCTCATCTCGATGTTGACCTTGTCGCCGAGTTCACGCACGATCTCGCGCAGCTGGGCGCGGTTGTCGCCGGTGCCGAACGCGGCGTCGAGGTCGACCAAGTGGATCCACTGCGCGCCGGATTCGACCCATGTGCGGGCGGCCTCGAGCGGCGAGCCGTAGTCGGTTTCGGAACCGGATTCGCCTTGGCGCAGACGCACGGCCTTACCGTCGCGTACGTCGACGGCGGGAAGCAGAGTGAGTGACATGATGGTAGCCTTTCTCGATGTTCGGGTCAGAACGTGGCGATCCAGTTGCGCAGCAGCTGCGCGCCGGCCTCGGCGGACTTCTCCGGATGGAACTGCGTGGCGGACAGCGGGCCGCGCTCGTAGGCGGCCACGAACCGGCTGCGTCCGTACGTGCACCACGTGACGCGTTCGGGCGCATCGCCAAGGTCGATCTCATACCGGCTCAGATCGCCCGGATGCACGTCCATCGCCGCGTACGAGTGCACGAAGTAGAACCGTTCGTGTTCCACGCCGTTGAGCAGCACGGAATCGGCCGGGGCCTCGACCGTATCCCAGCCCATGTGCGGCACCACGTCGGCGTCGAGCAGGTCGACGCTGCCGCCGATCAGGCCGAGTCCGGCGGCCTCGTGGCCGCGCTCGCGTCCCTGTTCGAACATTATCTGTTCGCCGACGCACACGCCGAGCACCGGACGTCCGGCACGCAGGCGGTCGGTGACCACGCGGTCGCCGGACATCTCCTTCAGTCCGGCCATGCACGCGGCGAACGCGCCCACGCCGGGTACGACCAGACCGTCGGCTTCAAGCGCCTGACGGTAATCGGAGGTCAGCGTCACGTCGACGCCGAGGTTGGCGAGCGCGCGCACCATGGAGCGCACGTTGCCGAATCCGTAGTCGAAAACCACCACTGATGTCATGTTGTTCTCCCGTGCTGTAGAGTCGCTGATGCTTCGTTCCGGTGTACATCCGTGAACGATTCGTTACTGGATGCTGGATTCGCCGCGGCCGAACCTGGTGTGTTCGGCGAGGACCTTCATGGCGGCGTCATGGTCGTAGTCGGAGGATGCCACGATCTTCACGCCCTGTTTCTTGAGATCGGTCAGGGTGGAGATGCCGAGCATGAGGTCCTCGACGAACGGCGGGGTCGAGCTGAACAGGATCGGCGGGGCGAAGGTCTGCATGGGCTTGCCTTGCAGATACAGGGTCGCCTCGAGCTTGTCGGCGCGGTTCACGGCAAGGATGACGCTCATGCCGGATACGACGATGGTCATGTCGCGAGCAGCGGCCTCGGGACCGTCGCCGTCGAGGTTGCGCAGTACGGCGATCGCGCCGTCCGGCGAGCCGATGCAGTCGGCTGAGATGTCGGACAGTTGGCAGAACGCGGCGAGCAGTTCGGCGGAGGCGATGCGGGTGATGACGACCGCCGCCTTGGCCTTGTTGCCGAGCAGTCCTGCCAGCTCGTCCTCGAATTGCGAGGACAGATCGGCGTGCTCGTCGACGGCCGTACCGTCGGAGTCCACACCATTATCCGCATCGTGAGTATCGGCCGTCTTGTCGTTGTCCGATGCGCCGGAATCGCCGTTGCCTGCATCGTTGAATTCCTGTTCGAAGCCGGCGAGCGCGGCCTCGAGCTCCTCGTCGCTGAACGAAGGGCCGTCCGCGTTGCCCGAACCGTCCGCTCCCTGTGAGCCGTTCGGGTCGTTCAGGCCGAAATCATCCGGGTTGAACTCGTCCGGCACGTTCAGATCGTCGTCCTTGTTCGTGTCGTCGTTACGATCGTCGGCCATCACAGCGCGCCCTTCGTGCTCGGGATCAGGCCTTCGATGCGCGGGTCGGGTTCGATCGCGAACCGCAGCGCACGCGCCAGCGCCTTGAACTCGGCTTCGGCGATGTGGTGCGGGTCACGGCCGGCGAGCACCTGCATGTGCAGACAGATGCCCGCGTGCAGGGCGATCGATTCCATGACGTGACGCACGAGGGAACCGGTGAAGTGACCGCCCATCATGCAGTATTCGAAGCCGGCCGGCTCGCCGGTGCACACGCAGTACGGGCGTCCCGAAATGTCGACGACGGCCTTGGCGAGCGCCTCGTCGAGCGGCACGGTCGCGTCGGCGAAGCGACGGATGCCTCGCTTGTCGCCGAGCGCCTGCTTCAGCGCCTCACCGAACACGATGGCTGTGTCCTCGACGGTATGGTGTACGTCGATGTCGGTGTCGCCCCATGCCTTGATCGTCAGATCGATGAGCGAGTGCTTGCCGAGCGCGTTCATCATGTGGTTGTAGAACGGCACGGAGGTGTCGATGCTGGTTTTACCGGTGCCGTCGAGGTTGAGTTCGAGGTCGATGTGCGATTCGCTGGTTTCGCGGATGATGTGCGCGGTGCGTGCCATGTGATGCTCCTTAACGCTGCTTACGTCTCATTCGAGACTACTCGGTCTGCGCGGATTATTCGTTATTCGGCGCAGATCCGTGCGGGACTTACTCGGCTTCCACGATGCGCAGCGCTTCGGCGAGCGCCTCGCGGAAGCGGGCCATTTCGTCGTCGGTGCCCATGCACACGCGCAGCCAGCCGTCCGGGCCGACGACGCGGATGAGCACGCCGCGCTTCAACAGTTCGTCGAAGATGCTCTCGCGCTTGTCGAAGTGGCCGCCGAAGAGCAGGAAGTTCGATTCGGAGGCGGCGACCTCGAGCGGCTGGCCCTTGTAGGTCTGGGTCTTGAGCCATGCGGCGGTGGCCTCACGGGTCTCGCGCAGGTGGGCGACCTGGCTGAGCTGTTCGTCGGTGTGCTCGAGCGCGGCGAGCGCGGCGGCCTGCGTGACGGCGGACAGGTGGTACGGCATGCGCACGATGCGCACGCAGTCGATGATGCCCTTGCTTGCGGCGAGGTAGCCGACGCGGGCGCCGGCGAACGCGAACGCCTTGCTCATGGTGCGGCTGACCGCGAGGTTCGGGTGCTGCTCGATGAGCGCGACGGCGCTGGGCGTGCCGGGGTTGCGGAATTCGACGTACGCCTCGTCGACGACGACGATCGGATGCACGCCTTCGGCGGCGCCGGCCACGTCGGCGCTCTCACACACCTCGAGGATGCGTTCGAGGTCGGCGGGCGGCAGCGGCGTGCCGGTCGGGTTATTCGGACTGGTGAGGATCACCATGCTCGGCTTGATCTCGTGGATCGCCTCGATGGCGGCGTCCACGTCGAGCGTGAAGTCGGCGTTGCGGTGGGCGAGCTTCCATCCGGTGAACGTGTCGCGCGCGTATTCGGGGTACATGGAATACGTCGGATCGCAGCCAAGCGCGGTGCGGCCCGGTCCGCCGAACGCCTGGAAGAGCTGGAGCATGATCTCGTTGGAGCCGTTCGCGCCCCACAGCTGATCGACGGCGAGGCGGGTGCCGGACTCCTTGGCGAGGTAGTCGCTGAACGCCTGACGCAGCGCGACGTGCTCGCGGTCGGGATAGCGGTTGAGCGTATGGGCGATCTCGCCGACGCGGCGCGCGATGGTGGCGCATACGTCGGGGTTCGGCTCGTACGGGTTCTCGTTGACGTTGAGGCACACCGGCACGTCGAGCTGCGGCGCGCCGTACGGCGTTTCGCCGATCAGGTCGTTGCGCAACGGCAGGCTTGCCGGGATCGCGTTGGTTTCTTCAGTCATGCTTTCCTCTCCTATTGATACGATGATGCACCGCGCGCATGCCATGTCATTTCGGGCGAGGCGAAGCCGAGTCGAGAAATCTTCCAGAGCATCCCTGCCTTGGAAGATTTCTCCGCTCGCTGGCGCTCGGTCGAAATGACACGGGTTCCGATCGATATGCCTTAGCGCAGGCCGGCTTCCTTCTCCTGCTCGCGCAGCGTGGCCTTGTCGTACGGGTCCTTGACGAAACGGGACAGCACGCACTCGCCGTGGGCCGGCAGGTCCTCGGACACAGCGAACGCGTTGATGCGCGCGGCGAGGGCCTTCAGACCCTCCTCGTCGTATTCGATGACTTCGACGGGCTTCATGAACGTGTGTACGCCGAGGCCGGCGGCGAAGCGCGCGGTGCCGCCGGTGGGCAGCACGTGGTTGGAGCCGGACATGTAGTCGCCGAGCGGCACCGGCGAGTACGGTCCGCGGAAGATCGCGCCCGCATTCTTGATGCGAGCCACGACGGCGTCCGCGTCGGCGGTCTGGATCTCGAGGTGTTCGGCCGCATACGCGTTGGCCGCGTCGATCGACTGGTCGAGGCCGTCGGTGAGCACGATCGCGGACTGCGTGCCGGACAGGGACGTGTGGACACGCTCGGCGTGTTCGGTCTTCGGCACGCGGTAGCTGAGGTTCTCCTGGACTTTGTCGGCGAGTTCGGGATCGTCGGTGAACAGGACGGAGCCGGCGAGCTCGTCGTGTTCGGCCTGGCCGATCAGATCGGCGGCCACGAGGCTCGGGTTGGCGGTCTTATCGGCGATGATGCCGATTTCGGTCGGGCCGGCGACCGCGTCGATGCCGACGAACGCAGAGACGAGCGACTTGGCGGTGGCGACGAAGATGTTGCCCGGACCGGTGATCTTGTCGACCGGATCGCACAGCACTTCGCCGTCCTGCGGCTCGCTGCCCTTGGCGCCGTAGGCGAACATGGCGATGGCCTGTGCGCCGCCGACCGCGTACACCTCGTGCACGCCGAGGATGGCGCAGGTGGCGAGGATGGTCTTGTTCGGCAGACCCTTGTCGTTGTCGCGCGCCGGCGGGGTGGCGATGGCGAGCGATTCGACGCCGGCGGCCTGCGCGGGCACGGCGTTCATGATGACGGACGACGGGTAGACGGCCTTGCCGCCGGGCACGTACAGGCCGACGCGCTGGATCGGAATCCAACGTTCGGCGACGCGCGCTCCGGGCGCGAGATCGGTGTGGAAGTCCTGCGGCACCTGGTTCTTGGCGACGGCGCGGGCGCGGCGTACGGATTCCTCGATGGCGGCGCGCACTTCGGGATCGAGCGTGTCGAGCGCGGCCTCGATCTCCTCCTCGGGCACGCGCAGGTGTTCGGGGCGCACATGGTCGAACTTCTCCTCGAAGTCGCGCAGGGCGGCCGCGCCGCGCTCCTTCACGTCTTCCAGGATCGGGCGCACCAGATCGGTGGCCTCGGAGGTGCCCATCGCGGCGCGCGGCATCGCGGCCAGCAGTTCGGCACGGGACAGTTTGCGACCACGCAGGTCGATGATACGCATGATGTTCTCGCTCATAACGCCCCATCGTAACAACGCGACGCCACGAACCGCCGTCCAATGTCCGTTTTCACCCAAATCGTGAGATAGCCGACCTATTGACACCCCGTCATCGGCGGAATCGTGCGCTCTATGAATACTCGTATTACATTAGGATGGCGGAAATACTGTCACGTAGTCAAAGAGGCCTCTGTATGGATGAGCAGCAGGAGAACACACGTTTTACTTGGGTCACTGTGTATGAGGCGATAGCCGACGCCCTCGCACAGCGCCGCGACGACAACCAATCCGTCATGGCAGTCTTCAATCGCATAAGACGGTCGGCATACGAGGAAGACACCGTTGACCCGTTCTCTTTCTTCGCCGCGATAAACAAGGTGGCAGACCCGCGTAAGGCGGAGCTGGTACGTATCGTTCTCGATGCTTTTGACATCGGACTCCCGGTTCCAACGGATTTCGACGGCGTGCCGCGGATCAATGCAATACGAGCCTGGTACCGGGATGGACAGCAAGAAACGAACACGATCCTCTGGAACCTGTTCATCGATGCCTTGCGCGTCGCGGATTCTTCTGATGAGAAGTCCAGAGAAGAATTCACGGAACTCTTTGATCGTGCTTTGCATATTGGCAATGTGGCGCGTCCAAAGCTCACTCAGGCACTGTTCGTCTTCCGCCCGCACTCGTTGCTTACCTTGGACCGCCATATGTCATCATGGCTTGCCAAGCGCAATGTCATCATCCCGCCCGACTATGACGGCGAACGATATCTGGACATCGTCCAACTCGTACATCAACGATTCGGTGATTTCCCTACGTTGTCGTATCAGGCGTATCAGGAATCACTGGCAGATACATCCATCACCAGAAACGATACGGAACAAACGAACCACACACGTGAAACCCACGAGACGGACCCCGAAGCTACTCATCATTGGCTACTTGTTGCCAACCCCAAAATATGGGACTTCGGCAAACTGGAAGTAGGCAAGGAACAAACCTATACTCTGTACAACGATAAGGGACATCCTCGCAGGATTCAGAAGAACATGTTGGAAGCCAAGCCCGGCGATCTGGTCATCGGCTATGAGGCGACACCGGTGAAACGAGTGACCGGCCTATGTCAGATCTCTCGCAAGCATGATAACAGCCGGATATATTTTGAAGTGGCCTGATTTTTGTTCCGTCTCTGCTATGAGACGGCTTGTGCCATCTGCTTTTGATAATACTCGTTCTCGACCTGTTCCGGTGTCCTGTAGCCCAGGGAGGCGTGCAGACGCTTCGT
>NZ_JBKEWJ010000003.1:0-241617 GCF_056357555.1 Bifidobacterium sp. LH_230 | reverse complement strand
GTCGACGCCTATGAAAGCGGGTTCGGTATCAGGACCGGCTGGGCCGGACGCTCAAAATAACCCACCAACACGCCAATGACACGCCAGAATAAGACACACTTTTCTTTACTTAACCCGTGTTTGCGGACGTCAGATTCGTAAGTGGGCAAATGCCTACCATGAGTGGCCTTTATAAGTGGGTGTTGGCCTACCTTGAATATGAAAGTGGGTGTTTACCTACCACGAAAACCCGGTTTTGGGCTTCTTCGTGGTAGGCAAACACCCACTTATGGTTTTTCGTGTCCGGGTTTGCCCGCTTATGGGGACTTCGCGTCCGGAACCGCCCACTTACTCCACATGAGTGGGCAAACTCGGACACGTCTGCCGGGCTTTCCCCCCATTAGACTATCGGGGTTCCTCCTGTTGGAGTACCGGGTCGCTCGCTTGGTGGGCCAGACTCTCCCCTCTTGACGGTCGGCGGGCCTCTCCTCTTGGCGTGATGTTTTAGATGGGATCGGCGGGAGACTATCCAACACATCACGCAAAACGGCTTGTATGCGTGATGTGTTGGATAGCATCGATCGATACTGACAGGAACCTCCCGCCTACAGGTAGTTTGGTGTGATATTTCTGCGAGCATCCGCCGTCTACTAGCAGGAGCGTCGAGCGAGTTGAACGCGAGCGGAGGCGATGCTTCGCATGCTGTGGATGTGTAGCTTGTTTCATCGATATTGCAGGCGTCCGCAGAGTATTGCTATTGTCAAATCATGATTTGACAAATCATGATTTGACAAATCATACTAGAGGCATGACTTTCATCGGACGAACCAACGAACTGCGATTTTTGGAATCATGCTATGACGATGCCAAGGCTCAACTGGTGTTCCTATACGGGCGACGCCGCGTCGGTAAGACTGAGACGCTATCCAAATTCGCCGAAGGCAAGCCGCACGTGTTCTTCGCTGCGCAATCATCCACCAAGCAGGCGCAGCTCGCGTCTTTCTCCCGTCAGATGTTCGCGGCCGGAGCTCCGGCCGGTCGCTATGTGTCCCAATACGAGGACTGGCAGAGCGCGCTTCGTGACATCGACTCGCTGCCCACCGACGGCAAACGCAAGTTGGTTATCTTCGATGAGTTTCCCTACCTAGTCAAATCGGACCCGTCGTTGCCGTCCGTATTGCAGAATCTATGGGATCACGAACTGCGTCACGGCAATGCCATGATCGTGATCTGCGGTAGCGCGATGAGCTTTATCGAGAAGGAACTGCTCTCCGAAAAGGCGCCGCTGTATGGCCGTGCAACCGGCATCCTTAAGATGCAGCCCATGTCATATCGCGAAGCCGCTGAGTTCCTACCCGGATACAGCGTGGAGGACCGCATTCTCACGTACGCGATGCTGGGTGGCATTCCCCATTATCTCGCACAGTTCGATCCTGATAAGAGTCTTGCGGACAATGTCAAGCAGCGAATACTCACCAAGGGCGCGGCCTTATATAGTGAGACGGAATTCCTTATGCGACAGGAATTCCGCGAAACCGCCGTATACAACGCGATCATCCAAGCCGTCGCGCTTGGAGCCACGCAGCTGAGCGACATCGCCAATCGCACTATGCTGTCCACGCAGAAAGCCAGCGTATACATCGCTAACCTTATCGAGATCGGCATACTGGAACGCGAGTTTCCGGTCGGTACAAAACTCGTCGAACGGTCCAAGGGCATGCGCGGGCTGTACCAGGTCAGCGATAGCTTCTTCCGGTTTTGGTACGCGTTCGTGTTTCCCAACGCGTCAGATCTTGAGATCGGCGACATAGACGGAGTCTGGGCGCACGACATCGAACCTGCGCTCCACGATTTCGCGGCGAGTCCGTTTGAACGGATATGCGCGTCATGGCTGCGACGGGAAAGCGTCGCAGGCCGGCTCCCATTCCGGGCTGGTGATATCGGGCGCTGGTGGGACGGCCGCGACGAGATCGATGTGGTCGCGGCCAGTCGGGCCGACAGGCAGATCATCCTTGGCGAATGCAAATTCCGCAGTAAGCCGGTCGACAACACCGTACTCAGGTCGTTGCAAGCCAAAGGGGTGAAATTCAGCAATGTACGGCAGTATTACTACCTGTTTTCGCTCGCCGGATTCACTGATGCGCTGGAACGAACGGCGCAGGCTGAGGACGATGTCACCTTGGTGCCCGCCTCGAGGCTTTTCGAGTGAGCATGTAGATCCGTTTAGCGGGCGTTTCAGGCTCCGGACGGTCTCATATGCCGAATCGATGTAACGCAGGAGTCCGGCACCCCCTGGACGGTGGAATGTCGGACTCCTGCGATCGCGCTGTATGTGTCGTCTCTGACTGGCCGATGAGTAATCAATCACCGGCCAGAACGGGCCAGCAGATCACCAACCGGAGTCATTGTTGAATTCTACGGATACGTTGTCCCCATCGATGGTGAATGTGCCGCGAACGTAGAAGTAATCGGTGCTGCTGCGGTCGTCCCAGTTTTCTCCCCACCAGTGGTACTGATAGGTGAGTTTGACCTTGCCGCTTGTCGAGAACAATTTCGTCGTCAGGTCAATGTCATCGCTGGTGAGCTGTGGACGTTCACTGATCGTCCATTTGATATTCCGATAGTCTTCTTCGCCTCCCCACGAGTACCCGAACGGGCAACCCTCCGGATCAAGCGACGTGGCACCGTCGCAACTGTCCAGCGTCGCGTCGATCTTCGATTGGATCGCCTCGGTGAGGGCCTCAGTGGGCTGAAGGTCAAGCGACGCGGCGTATGTATTGTCGCTGGTGTTGACCTTTATGGTGTTTGATTTGAAATACTTGGATTGAGGCGTAGTGATCGAGTATGAGCCGGGATATACTTTGAACACCGCCGTTCCGGATGCCACATCGACGGCGTTTTTGGTGCCGACCTCCACGCCGTTGATGATCAGTTTGTCGCCGGTCTCCGGAACATCCACATTGATCTGCTTGACAAGGGGAGTGGTGACTCTCCAATCCTTGAATATCATGTATTTCGATCCCTTCGAGGCCACGGTCAGACTGTCGGTGACCTCTCTGCCGTCCAACGTGTACACGACGTCCGTGGAGAATGATCCGTCGTCGTTCTTCACAACGTCACCGATGCGGACATTGGCGATCGTTGCGTTCTCTCCGGAAGCGGCCTTATCGGTCATCAAGGCGCGCTGGTCGGTATCCACTTGCGGGTTGGACAGTGTGTTCGCCTGATCGTAGTGTCCCGACTCGATGGCGGATACGTATTCGTTTACGGCAGCTTGTGGCGTGAAGACCTTGGAATCGACTGTTGCATACGCGATGTAGAGCATAAGGAGTAGAGCTGCGGCAATACCGGCGATGATGAGACGCACTTTTGTTTTGACGCTCAGTGGCTTATGCTCCAAAGCCATCGTTGGCGGCATGGGCATGGATGCGGGAGCGGGCGCGGCGGCAGGCGGCGTGGCTCCTCCCATTCGGTTCATCTCAGTCGGCGTCGAGAGGGAAGGCTGAGGAGCGGCTGTCGTCATGGGGACCTCAGCGCCAATCACCACGCCTCCTGCAACCCAATTCCAGATCTGCGGTATCGCCTGCATTATCCGAGTGCCGCACGTCAGGGCAATCGCTTCAACAAGAAATGCCCATATTGCCGCCACAATGCAATACCAAGAAGTAATGCCGATGGACATCGCCTGAGTGAATCCGGCCGCGGATGCCACGGCACTCAAGTTGGTAAAGATCAATATGATCAGCAGCCATGTGACGGCCGCTGCCACAGGATATTTCCACGCGTGCTGCCATTGAGCGTAGTGACGATCATATAGATTCCGGGCAGTCTCTCGCAAGGCGATGTACAACGTCGCGATGACGAATATCGCCAGCAACAACAGTGAGGCCCACCACCAATCGCCGAGCCAGTTTTTGCCGTTGAACATAGTGAGAGTCTGTCCGTCGGAGCCTGATATCAGGCTGAAGCCTCCGAACGAGGAAAGCGCATGTGCCAAGAAAGGCACTAGCGGGAGTTCAAAACCGATGAACAGCAGTAATTGTGGTTGATGGCTGCGGATGGCCGTGATGACGAGCAACAGCAGTCCGCATACGCTGAACACGATCGCATAGACAATACAGGACTCAATATAAGTGCGTACGAAACCACGTGCCCGATGAATCCAGTTCCATGCGGCGAAGAAGACATTGGATGCCGTCGGCACATACTGAGATAAGGCATAGCCGGCTGCGGCTCCTAGCGACGACAGCACAAATACGGTAAAGAATGTGCGAACCGTGGCGCCGGACAACCGGACGCTTGCGGCCGCCGCCATCGCTGATGCCGAGGAAGAAATGGGCAGCACGGCCGCCAGCAGCATGTAGATGATACTGGTAGCCAGTCCGACGGCAATCGCGTTGATGCAGCCCGACCAGCGGAAGGGAATGGATGCTTTGCCCGCAAAATGATATGCGCCAAATGCGCATCCTAATACTAAGGCGATGCCGGTCAAACCTAGTGGCATGATGACGCGGATGCCCATGCTGGATGAAGCGGTGAGAAAACTTGAGGCCGAGGCGGTAAAAGAAAATTCACCGGCGGTCCCGGCAATGAGTGTGAATACGAGCAGATGCAGGAAGCCGGGCTTGGATGCGCTGCCGCCGAACATGGACAGTACGCTGCTGACTTGCGAGAACAGGGCGTTGGACTCATCAGCCAAGGATGTCGTTGCAATCATCGCAGTGGAGATAAGCGCGACGATAAGGGCTGAAGCTATACCGAAGCCGAAGGAGCCGACCAGTGTCCGCAGTGACTCTGGTGCGAGAAATTTTTGTACGCGAGGATTCTTTGCGATGTCGGGCATGGAAATCGTGACACTGGGGCCTCCAGGGTTGCTCGGGCTGCCAAGGTTGCCGGGAATTTGCGTAGACGGTCCGGAATTGGGTATCTGTGTGCTTTCGGGCGAGGGCGCGGCTCCGGAGCTGGATGATAATGGCGTTGTCGCATTAGTCGCAGCATATGGTGATGGCGAGGATACTGGTGCTGGTGTGGGCGGTTGCTGGGGAAAACTGGTGCCGGTGGCATCGCTATTTGGCATAGGGGCAGACGCAGGGGCGGGCGTCGCCGACACTGGCGAAGATGATTGCGTGTTTGGCGACGAGACAGGTGCACCGCATTGCGAGCAGAACGCGGACCCTGATTCGATACGTGCCCCACATTGAGAACAGAACATGATGGTAGCCCTTCTTCGTTGATGGTCCCTCTCTCCGTCTCCATAATAAGTGGTGATCGGCTCGACACGCACATGCTTGTTGCCGCATTAGTGGAGGTGTGCGGACGGAAAAGGGGTCTGTAGAAGGGGTTTGAAGAGGGGGTGATGGGGGTAAACATTTTTTAGTGGGTGTCTGCCTACCGCGGGGAGAGGATGAAAGTGGGTGTTTGCGGACGGTTGATTCGTAAGTGGGTGAATGCCTACCATGGGGAAACTCCACAAGTGGGTGTTTGCGGACAGTGGGTTCGTAAGTGGGCGTTTGCCTACCATGAGTGGCCTTCGTAAGTGGGTGTTGACCTACCGTGAATATGGAAATGGGTGTTTACCTACCATGAAAAAGCCCAAAACCGGGTTTTCGTGGTAGGCAAACACCCACTTACGATTTCTCGCGTCCGGAACCGCCCACTTGCGCCACAAGAGTGGGCAAACCCGGACGCATATCTGCCGAGATTCCCCGTTGGGAGTTATCGGGCTTCCCCTCTTGGCGTGTCGGGTCTCGCGGCTGATGGCCGTGCTTCCCCCTCCGATCGTCCCTAATTGACCCTCCAGACGTCTCCTGACAGGCTCCACCTGTTGGACGTCCCCTAATTAATCCGCCGATTTCCCTCTTGGCGTGATGTTTTTGCGAGCATCAGCCATCTACTATCAGGAACATCACGCTAGATGGCTCGACGGCGTGGTGTTGGGGATAGTGCTGGCGGGATGCTATCAGGAACATCACGCTTTTGAGCTGTTGCGTGATATTTCTGATAGCGTTCGCTGTCTACTATCCAAAACATCACGCAAAACGGCCTGCAAGCGTGATGCCTATGATATTTTGGCTAGCATCCGCGGTCTGCTAGCAGAAATATCACGCTGGTCGGGGGTTCGTAGGCGAGGCGGGAGCGGCCTCGCCTATATAGGCGGCGGCCTCGTTACGGCGGCCTCGTTACGGCGGCCTCGCCTACAGGGCGGCCGCGAAGGACGGTGGCGGTTAGAAGTTGCCGCCGTTCCAGCCCCAGTCGGTCGTGGCCGTGTAGCGGATGTACGTGCGGTCCTCGGGAATGCCCAGCGTCGAGTTCAGCGCCGCCATGATCGACTCGGTCAGCTTCTCCCACGCCGATCCCGGCACGGAGCGGCCGAACACGTTCACCTCGACGTATGCGGCCGGACGGTCGTCGGAACCACCGAAGTAGATCGGCATGTCATCCTCGAACGGGCACATCAGCCAACCCTCGGACTTGCCGGGAACCGCGGTGATCGCCTTGCCGTACGCGGCCTTAAGCGCTTCACGCTGCTCGGGCGTGGTCTTGACGGAAACGTGAGTGTGGATAACGGGCATGATTCCTCCTTACGGAAACGTTCTACCGATGCCGTTTCCATCCTAGTGGCTTCACCAAGAACGTGTCGTTTCATCTGGCAGGGTGAATGGGCGATCACAGGGGAGGCATAAGATTTCTCGACTCGGCTGCCGCTTCGCTCGAAATGACAGTGGGATGATGGTTGCCGCCTTGAAGCGCAGAAGTCGACGACCGCGTCCCAGCTTGGAACCGTCAACTGCCAAACGCCCGGCCGGCCACGCTCGTCCCCGGCACGATAACGGTCTATAGGCAACTCGTATAGCCACGCCGCCGCCGTCGCGCCGCACATCGGATAAGGTCGTCTCTAGCAGCGCAACCCGCGCATCCGCCCGCCCGACCAGTCCGCAAGGAGCAACCTATGGCACGTTACGGTTTCGACACCCAGCTCGTCCACGGCACCCGCGTCTACAACGACCCGGCCAACCCGGTGAACCCGCCGGTCTACACGGCCAGCACGTTCGCGTTCCCGACTGCGGATTCCTCGCCGCAGTGGGACTACGCCCGCTCCGGCAATCCGACGCGCCTGTTTGTCGAAACGCAGATCGCGCAGCTCGAGTCGGCCGGTCTGGACGAGGCTGAGGCCGCCGACGTGCGATCGTTTGCGTTCGCATCCGGTCTGGCCGCGATCCACGCGGTACTGTCAACGTTCGCACCGGGGGATGTGATCGTTGCCGACAAGACCGTGTACGGCGGCACGTATTCGCAGCTGCAGGACCACTTCACGCGATGGGGGATCGTGGTGCGGTTGGTCGATTTCGACGACATCGCCGGCGTGGAACGTGCGGTGGCCGGCACCGGCGAGTTCGCGGGGGACTCGTCTGCTGCAACCGGCGCGAACGTTGGCGCTGATGCGAACGCTAGCGGCGCGACTGCTGACGGAACCGCTGCGAACGTTACTGCAAAGGCCGTGTATTTCGAGGCGCTGACCAATCCGCTGCTCGCGCTGCACGATGTGGCCGCGGTCAGCGAGATCGCGCACCGCCACGGCGCGATCTCGATCGTCGACAACACGTTCCTCACGCCGTATCTGCTGCGCCCGTTCGAATTCGGCGCGGACGTCGTCCTGCATTCGGCGACCAAGTATCTCGGCGGCCACTCCAACGTGATCGCGGGACTGGTCACCGTGCGCGACAAGGAACTCGGCGATCGCGTGTACTTCGCGCAGAACCGACTCGGCGGCATTCTTTCGCCGCGCGACTGCGAGGTGCTGCGCACCGGCATCCAGACGCTGGCGCTGCGACTCGACCGTCAGAGCGCCAGCGCACAGACCGTGGCCGAGGCGCTCGCCGCCGACCCGCGCGTGAAGACCGTGCACTACCCGGGCCTGGCCGCGGCCGGCACGCCGACCGCCGAGGCCGTGCGCAAGCTGGGCGTGACCGCGTTCGGCGGCGTGCTCTCGTTCGAGGTCGCCGACGGCGTGGACCCGCTGGCCGTGCTCGACGGACTGAAGCTGTTCACCCGCGCGGTGAGCCTCGGCGCGGTCGAGAGCCTGGCCGAATACCCGGCCCGCATGACCCATTTCGAGATCCCGAAGCCGCAGCGACTCGAGTTCGGCATCACCGACGAGTTGCTGCGCATTTCGGTCGGCATCGAGAACGTGGACGATCTGCTCGCGGATCTGCGGCAGGCGCTCGACGCGGCTTCCGCGAAGTAATGCGGCTGTCCGGCTGTTTCATCAGGCAGCGAACATCGTCGTGTCCGATCCGATCCCGACTCGCGAATCGGCTACAATCGAGCACACAACGAAAGGGGCAATCATGGTCAACAGCAACATTGACGTGTACGGTGCCGACTGGTGCGGCGACTGCAAGCGCGCGAAGGCCGCGCTGGAGCGTCTCGGCGCGGCGTACACGTGGCACAACATCGAGACCGAGGACGGCGCGGCCGATCGCGCGGTTGAGATCAGCGGTCAGAAGCACATTCCGGTCGTGCTGTACGGCGACGGTGCGTTCCAGGTCGAGCCGTCCGCGACCGACATCGAAGGCAAGCTCAAGGAGCTCGGCGTCATCGCCGCGTGACTGTAGCGTGACCGTAGGCTGATCGCATGATGACCGGCGTGATTCGGCCGGTCCGGCATATCGCTGTGCGAGACGGCTTGTGTTGAGGGGACGGTTTTCTCTGTCGAGAGGAGAGGAAGCCGTCCCCTCGTTCGATGATGGGCAGGTTCTGCGATTTTGGAATATGTGGATAGCGAGGACGACGGATCGGGCGGGTTTGACTGCGGACGTAGCGTGCGTCGGATAGAGACGATGGTTGCTGACTGCGGGGAGTCGGCAATCATCGCGGTAAGACCGGCGAAGCAGCGACTTGATTCTCTGTGGATGACTTCGCTGTGAGGCAGTGAGGTGACGTTTGTGCGCGATATGTGAACGCTCTCATGAAATTCTCAGACAATACACACGACTTCCCAAAGTTCGAGGAGTTAACTATATATCAGGTCGCAAGGCCGATATAACTGAATCCCTTCTCTCTTCTTTCTCTTCTCTTCTTAAGAACCCGGCACTCGCCGGGTTCTTTCGTTTTGGGCGGAATGTCAGTATGCGGCTGCTTCGATGTTTTGCGATTCATCGTGGAGCGCAGCCCTGTTTCCGGCGCATCCGTGGGGTGATTCACTTGTGTATTCCGGGTTCCGCCCCGTTAAGGGCATCTTGAGTGGGGTGGAACCCGGAACAATCTCGGAACGCGCCCCGCTGAGAGGGTGCTGAGCGGGGCGGAACCCGGAACACACACGTGAATCGCCCCACCTGAGGGGTGCCGAACGGGGTAATTTCCAGAACGATTCTGGGATATGCCCCGCTGGGAGGGTGCTGAGCGGGGCGGTTCCGGGAATTATTCGGAGCCATGCCCCACGGAGAAGCCGCAGAACGGCAACCGACATGGAGGCCAATACAAAAAGCGATCTCCCGTGGATGATTCCGACGGGAAATCGCTTTGCATTGGCTTGCGCTGCGGATCGGCAGCGCAGACGCGGCCTACTTCTTGGTGATGTAGCCGAGGGCCTTGAGCATCTCGGCGCATTCAAGCGCGCCGCCGGCCGCGCCGCGCAGCGTGTTGTGCGCCAGTCCCACGAACTTCCAGTCGAAGATCGAATCCTCACGCAGACGGCCGATCGAGACTCCCATGCCACCCTCGTAATCGACGTCCAAGCGCACCTGCGGACGGTCGTCCTCGGTCAGGTACTGGATGAAGTGCTTCGGCGCATGCGGCAGGCCGAGTTCGGCCGCCTTCGACGTGTAGTTGACGAGCCGGTCGATCAGCTCCTCCTTCGTGGCCTTCTTGCCGAAGTTGAGGAACACGGTCGCGGTGTGGCCGTTGAGCACGGGCACACGGATGCACTGCGACGTGATGCGCAGCGGACCGTCGAACGGCACGATCTCGCCGCGCTCAGGATCGACGTGACCGAACACCTTGAGCGGTTCCTTCTCGCTCTTCGCCTCCTCACCGGAGATGAACGGGATGATGTTGCCCACCATCTCGGGCCAGTCCTTGAACGTCTTGCCCGCGCCGGAAATCGCCTGATACGTGCTCACGACGACCTCGCGCGGCTCGAATTCCTTCCACGCGGCCAGCGCCGGCGTGTACGCCTGGATCGAGCAGTTCGGCTTGACCGCGATGAAGCCGCGCGTGGTGCCGAGGCGACGCCGCTGGTGCTCGATCACCGCGAAATGCTCCGGGTTGATCTCCGGCACGACCATCGGCACGTCCGGCGTCCAGCGGTGCGCGCTGTTGTTCGACACGACCGGCGTCTCGGTCTTCGCGTAGCGCTCTTCGATCGCGCGGATCTGATCCTTCGGCATGTTCACGGCCGAGAACATGAAATCGACTCCGGCCGCGACCGACTCGGCATCGTCGCCGTCGACCACGGTCATGTGCCGCGCGTACTCAGGCATCGGCGTCTCGATCTTCCAACGGTCGCCGACCGCCTCCTCGTACGTCTTGCCGGCCGAATGCGCGGACGCGGCGAGCGTCGTCACCTCGAACCACGGGTGATTCTCGAGCAGCGTGACGAAACGCTGGCCGACCATGCCGGTCGCGCCGAGGATGCCGACCTTGAGTTTTTCGGACATACCAACCCCTATGTTTGTGCGGATAAACGAACTGCGAGTTGCCGACCATTGTACGAACCGCGCCGCCTAACGACCCGCCCGTTCCCATATGTTGGCCGGGAGAGCGGCTGGCCGGACCGCTGGTAGGCTGGTAGGCATGTCGATCGCATCGGATGAAGCACGCAAGCAGTTGGACCGTTTGGTGGCATTGGGGTACCCGGACGTGGCGGACATCTCCGCGGCCGCGTTCCGCGCGCTCGCCCGACCCCTGATCGCCGCGCTCGAGCAGTGCGATCCGGACGCCGACGATCCGCGATACCGTCTCGGCACGGATATTCTGCTGATTCCGACGCGCGAGCTTGTGTCGCCGGAATCGTTGATCGCACGTACCAGCATCTACCGCATGGCCGGATTCACGACGATGCCGCCGCGCGACATCGCCAGTTTCCTGCCGCAGGACGGGTTCGAGCCGCCGGAAGGGCCGTTCTATCTGGTCGTCGAACCGCACACCGGCACGTGCTATATCAACCGCGAGCCGGACGTGGCACGCAAGCTCATCGACTCCGACGAGCGCACGCCGCTCACGCTCGAAGAGGGTCTTGCGATCGCGACGCAGCACCCCGAGTGGTTACTCGAGAAGAACGGGTTCAATCTGCTCGGCTCGCGCAGCGCGGACGGCCGTGTGCCGAGCATCTGGATGAGCCAGAACGCGCCGCGGCTGGGCGCGGTGTGGCCGAATTCGCGGCACACGTGGCTGGGCAACGCGTACTGCATGTCGCGGCGCGGCGTGAGTTTGTTCAGATAACGGGATGATGACTTGCCGACTTCGGCTTCACGATGAGGCATGGACGAGTCATATTCTGTCATTTCGAGCGAGGCGCAGCCGAGTCGAGCAATCTTTGCGTGCGTCGATGGCAAGAGATTTCTCCGCTCGCTGTCGCTCGGTCGAAATGACAGGAATGATTATCATTCGGTCGAAATGACAGGAATATGGGATGCGAATAGCGCAGCCGACGATCGCATGAAGATAGTCATGCGAAGTGCCGCGATCATCGATACGAGAACTGGTACTCTGTCTGACCTGATGTGATGGGTCTGACGCTCCCCCAGTCAGCTACGCTGACGGCGTCCTGTAATTGCGGACGGCCTGCGGCCGCGTTTTGCTGGCTTGCTGTCGCTCGCGCCTTGCCTACAAACGCCTCGGGCGTTTGCTTTACGGCTCGGCCCTCAACCGAGGGGGCCGAGAACGCGTCAGCGCTTTGACTGTTTGAGCGCGGCGCGGATGACGGCGGCGAACGCGGCGGTGGTGCCGATCGTGACGCCGGCGAACACCTGCGGGCGGCGCAGCTCGTTGCGCAGGCCGATCGCGTCGGTGATGCAATGGTCCTCGAAGAACACGCGCAGCTCGTTGCTCGAATACCGGCCGACCAGCTCGCCCCACGTGAGCATGCGCGTCACGTAGTTGCGCGGATTGTCCTCGCGGAATTCGAACAGGCGCACGCCGCGGTAGCGCGACTTCGGACCGTAGCACTCGAATCCGCAGGTCGGCGCGTAGCCGAGATCGATGCCATCGACGTGACCGACGAACGAATTCTTGTGATCGTGCCCGCAGAACAGCGCGAAATAGCCGCCCGCGTCACGCATCGCGTCGACCTCGCCCACGTTCTCGTCCGCGCAGCCGATCGCCTCGCCGAGCCTAGAGCCGGGTCGGCAGATCTCGTGGTTGAGCACATAGCAGTGCCCGGCGAAATTGCGTGCGCCCTCCACCGCGTTCGGCGTCCACGGGCTCACCTCGGTCAGGCAGTCGTAGAACTCCTGCGGCGGGATGTGCTGGAACGCGATCGTCGGCACCGGCTTGCCGTCGCCGTTGCGCTCGGCAAAGTCACGCTGCACGGAACTGAGCCATGCGACCGCCTCCTCGCTCGGCGTGCCGTATCCGTCGGAATCGGCGAGGTCAAGACCGCGCGAATTGGCGACGTAACGCGGATACTGCGCGTCGTTCTCCTCCGGCTTGCCCGCATAGTCGCCCGAGTTGATCATCGTCACGCCCATCGCGACGCGGCCCGAGCCGTCCGACGCGGCGACCGGCAGCGCGAACGTGCCCGGCTCGATCGAATCGGCCGGGTTCAGGCATCCCGGATACTCACGGTAGATGTCGTCCTGCTCGTCGGCGAGGATGCCGCACTGGAAGTCGTGATTGCCGTAGGTCGCGGCGAACGGCACGCCGGCGCGCACGATGGGCCCTAGGAACGCGCTGAACGTGTCGCGCACCTTCTGCCGGGTGTCGTCGAGCAGATCGTCGAGCGTGACGACGTCCTCGACCGGCGGCACGTCGGGGTTGCGGCGGGCGGCGATGCGCCGGTGGATGCCCTTGAGCTTCGCCTCGACCTCGGTGACGAGCCGCACCTTCGCGCCCGGATTCTCGCCGCGGCGGCGCAGGAACGTGTCGATGTACGCCGGATCGTAGCCGCGGATCTGATCGCCGGTGAACACGACGAGATCGGGGTCGGCGGCCTTGATCGCGGCCTCGATCATGCGGATCGTGTCGGGGTGGACGTTCGGGCCGTCCTGGATGTCGGCCATCTGCAGCACGCGGAACGTGCCGTCTTCGCGGAACTTGAGTTCGGTGTGCGGTGTGCGGTGTGTCATGCACCCCATCTAACCGTGCGGCGTCCGCGAACTCCATGCGAACGCCGCGATCTGTGCGGGAGTATCACGTTTGCGCAACCGTGCGTTTCCCGAACGTTCCGATTGGCAGATGACCGACCGGCGACGGTTGCGTGACGATCGTGCGGGGGTTGCGTGACGATCGTGCGGAGGTTGCGCGGTGCTGGACGTCGACTGTGCGCCGGCCGAACGTCGGTTGCGTGACAATCGTGCGATGACTGCGTGACGGTTGCGCGGCGATCGGACGCAGGTTGTGATGACCGTCGCCAAATGCCGGAATGACGGCGATTTGCGGGGGTAAGACCGGTATGATGAAAGGTTGTATATGTTACGTGCGCGTAAACGATGCGTGCTGACATGCAGACAACCGTCGCCGGACGTGCCGGCGAACCCCGAAACACGAGGAATTCCAAGAAAAGGAGGAGTGATGGGTCAGGATCAATCGTCAGTGTTTGATCTCGCGGCAGTCGCCGCAGCGTCCAACGGAGGGAACAACGACCCGCTGCTGCCTCCGGCGCGATTCATCGGCGACCCGCAGAAGCCGAGCAAGATGCCGTACAACAAGTACGCCGCCTACGACAAGCAGGTGCCGTTCGACTATCCGCAGCGCACGTGGCCGGGCAAGCGCCTCGAACGCGCCCCGCGCTGGTGCTCGGTCGACCTGCGCGACGGCAACCAGGCACTCGTCAACCCGATGGATTCCGAACGCAAGCTGCGCTTCTGGAACCTGCTCGTCTCCATGGGCTTCAAGGAGATCGAGGTCGGCTTCCCGTCCGCGTCCGAAACCGATTTCGACTTCATCCGCATGCTCATCGAACGCGAGCTGATCCCGGACGACGTGACCATCGTCGTGCTCACGCAGTGCCGCGAGCACCTCATCCGCCGCACCTACGAGGCGCTGCGCGGCGCCAAGCGCGCGGTCGTGCACTTCTACAACTCCGTGTCCGTGCTGCAGCGCGAGGTCGTGTTCCGCAAGAACAAGGCCGAGATCAAGCAGCTCGCCACCGACGCCGCCGAACTGTGCAAGAGTCTCGAATCCGAGGCCAAGGGCATTGACCTGTACTACGAGTACAGCCCGGAGTCGTTCACCGGCACCGAGCCGGAGTACGCGGTCGAGGTGTGCAACGCGGTCATCGACGTCATCAAGCCGACGCCCGAGCACAAGATGATCATCAACCTGCCGGCTACGGTCGAAATGACCACGCCGAACGTGTTCGCGGACGAGGTCGAATACGTCTCCAACAACTTGAATGACCGCGACTCGATCGTGCTGTCGCTTCACCCGCACAACGACGAGGGCATGGGCGTGGCCGCCACCGAGCTGGCGCTGCTGGCCGGCGCCGACCGCGTCGAAGGCTGCCTGCTCGGCAACGGCGAGCGCACCGGCAACGTCGATCTCGTCACGCTCGGCCTGAACCTGCTCACGCAGGGCATCGACCCGCAGATCGACTACTCGAACGTGCCGGAGATCCGCAAGACGGTCGAGTACTGCAACCAGATCAAGATCTCCGAGCGTCACCCGTACGCGGGCAACTTCGTGTTCACCGCGTTCTCCGGCTCGCACCAGGATGCGATCAAGAAGGGCCTCGAGGCGCGCCAGATGGCCGCGGACCGTGCCGGCGCGGACCTCGACAGCTTCGTGTGGCTCGTGCCGTACCTGCCGATCGACCCGAAGGACATCGGCCGCACGTACGAGGCGATCATCCGCGTCAACTCGCAGTCCGGCAAGGGCGGCATGGCGTACCTGCTCAAGACGAACCACAACCTCGACCTGCCGAAGCGCCTGCAGGTGGAGTTCGACAAGATCGTGCAGAAGTACGCGGACGAGACGAAGAAGGAAGTCAAGGACGAGGATATCTGGCGTCTGTTCAAGGACGAGTACCTGCCGGTCGAGGAGTCGGGCGCGACGGCGGCCGGCGCGATCGTGGGCGATACCCGCGACGCGAGCCTCGAGCAGTGGGGCCGCCTGAAGCTGCTCAAGGTGTCGGTCTCCTCCGGCGAGGACGGTTCGGACACCGTGCTCAAGGCGAAGCTGCTCGACCGTGGCGCGGGCGCGGCGAACGCTGGCGAGCCGGTCGTGCGTGAGCTGAGCGGCATCGGCAACGGCCCGATCGCCGCGTTCATCAACGCGATCTCGAATCTCGGCATCGAGGTGTCGGTGATGGATTACGTCGAGCACACGATGTCCGTCGGCACCGACGCGATGGCCGCCTCGTACGTCGAGGCGCAGGTCGGCGAGGACGCGGAGAGCCAGATCATCTGGGGCGTCGGCATCGACTCCTCGATCATCACCAGCTCGCTCAAGGCGATCATCTCCGCGGTCAATAGGTCGGAACGCTGACATTTGTCAGCGTGCTGTGTTTGTCGGAGTACCCCACCCGTCAGCTTCGCTGACACCCTCCCCTGAAAGGGGAGGGAGATGTTTTCCCTCCCCTCTTAGGGGAGGGTGGCGCGAAGCGCCGGGTGGGGTACCACGCAGACGCTAGTCTGCGTTCCCAGAACAGAGCCGCGCGAAGCGCGTCTGGTAATCCTGATACGACGAAGGGCCTTCTTGCACATGTTTGCAAGAAGGCCCTTCGTGTGTGTTACGCAATCATCACTGGCCGGTGGTGTTGCCGGTGTTGCCGGTGCTGCCGGAATCGCCGCCGGAGGATTGGTTGCCGGAGGTCGTGCCGCCGGGCGACTGCGATCCCGATTCGGTGCCGGTCGTGCCGGATTGCGCGCCGTTCGACTGCGACTGGTCGCCGCCGGTGGATGTGCCGCCGTTCGACGTACTGCCCGACTGCGAGCCGGTCGACGAGCCGTCCGATTCCGACTGCGTGCCGGACTGGCTGGACTGCGAGCCGTTCTGCGACGATTCGCCGCCGTCCGTCGTACCGTCGCCGCCGTTGTTCTGCTGCTGCGACGACGACCCGCCGTTCTGCTGCGAGCCGGTCGAACCGTTCGACCCGGTCGTGCCGGAGCCGGTCGAGGACGACGATCCCGCGCCGAGTCCCCACGTGCCGTCCGGTCCGCCGATCTTGCCGTCGTCGGTCGCGGTCGGGAACTGCTCGACGTCGGTGCCGGCCAGCGCCTGGCTCATGAACTCGCTGAACAGGTGCGCCGGGTAGCCGGTCGAGGAGACGCCGTATCCGGAGAACTCCGGCACGACCTGCGGCGAACCGTTGTCGTCCGGGTTCCAGATCGCCCACACGTTGAGCAGTTGCGGCACATAGCCGACGAACGAGGCCGCGGTCTCGTCGTTCGCGGTGCCGGACTTGCCGGCGACCGCACGGCCCAGCGCGGCCGCGACGCCCGCCGCGGTGCCGTTGACGGTCGTGCCCTGCATGGCCTTCTGCACGAGCGCGCAATCGTTCGCATCGAACACCTGCTCGTTCGCGATCGTCGCCTTGTACATCTCCTTGTTGTCGCCGTCGGTCACGGTCGAGACGATGTGCAGCGTGTTCTTGACGCCGTTCGCGGCGATCGTCGAATGGCCCTGCGCCAGATCCCACGCGGTGATCGAGTTGATGCCGAGCACGTTGTACGGCGACGTTTCGTCGATCTCGCTTTCGATGCCGGCCTCATGCGCGATCTTGGCGATGCGCTGCGGCGTCAGATGCTCGTTGACGTTCATGAACACCGTATTCACCGAGTTCGCCGTGGCCTGGTACAGGTTGATGTACCCCCAGTTGATCTCGAGCGCATTGTTGACCTCGTTCTCGATGCCGGAGAAATGCTGGTGCGAGTTGCCGTTGAACAGCGTGCTGAAGTTCACGCCCTCCTGCGCGGCGCCCAGCAATGCGAACGGTTTCATGGTCGAACCGGGCTGGAACATGGCCTGCGTGGCGTTGTTGTACTGGTGCTTGAGATAGTCCGGGCCGCCGTACATGGCTTTGACCGAACCGTCGCGCGGATCGACCGCGATGCCGCCCACCTGAATCGACTCGGGCATGCCGTCCGGCCGCGTGTCGCCCACGGTCTGGATCTCGTCCTGCATGGTCTTGTCGATCGTGGTGACGATCTTGTATCCGCCCGTCTCGATGTCGTCCTTGGTGAACGTGCCCGAATTGATCAGCTCGTTCTCCACGGTGGTCAGCAGGTAGCCGTTGTATCCGGAGAACGTGTTGTTCTGCGAGACTTCGATCGTGTCCGGCAGCGAGTTCGCCTTGCTGTGCTCGGCGGCGGTGATGTAGCCGTCCTCCTCCATGATGTTGAGCACGCGCTTCATGCGCTGCGTGGCCATCTTCGCGTTCACGGCCGGGTCCCACGTGGACGGCGCGGGGATGATGCCCGCGATCATCGCGGCCTGCTGCAGCGTCAGGTCCTTCGCGTCCTTGCCGAAGTACGCCTGCGCGGCGGCCTGGATGCCGTACGCGCCGCGGCCGAGATAGATCGTGTTCATGTAGTTGCACAGGATCTCGCTCTTGTCCTGCGCCTGCGCGAGCTTGAGCGCGAGGATCGCCTCGCGCGCCTTGCCCACGTACGACGTCGTTTCGCCCAGATAGTAGCGTTCTGCGTACTGCTGCGTGATCGTCGAACCGCCCTGGCGCGTGCCCTTGGTCACGTTGTTGAGCAGCGCGCGGCCCATGCCCTTTAAGTCGATGCCCTTGTTCGTGTAGAACGTGCGGTCCTCGGACGAGACGATCGCGTTGCCGATGTAGTCCGGCAGGTCGTTGCACTGGATGATCTGGCGGTTCTGTTCGGCGAACGAGCCGATCTTGGTGGTGCCGTCCGCGTAGTAGACGGTGGTCGTCTGCGACAGCGCGATCTTGTCGGCCTGCGGGATTTCGGTGGTGATATAGAGGTATGCGAACGCGCCGATGCCGGTGACCAGACCGAGCGCGAACAGGCCGAGGATGACCTTAAGAATAATGTGCCGGTTGCGGCGGGGTCTCTTGGAACCGGACGCGCGATGCGAGCCGTGGCCGCTGCGTCGGTTGACGGGGCGACGGGTCGACGAACTGCGCGACGAACGGCCCGAGTGGGCCGCCGCGTGGCGCGATCCGGAAGTACTGCGTGATGAAACCATGATCACCACCGTAACGTTTCGCCTTGAAAACGACGGCCGGTATCCGCATGACGACGGCGGTGGCAAAGTGAATTTTTCCTGAATTTACACATTTGGCCGGGAGCGTGTCTAATAGGAAAGCGCTTACTCCCGATTGGGATGCGGCGACTGTGTGATGGCTGTGAGCCGGCTGGGCGACGTGGACATGTTGCATGGGTGAACGCTCACAGCGACTAGTATTACGCGCAACTCGTCGCATATCTGTGCGGCGGGGAACCGTAAGGGGAAGGAAACAAGCATGGCTGACAAGCAATGGCCACGCTGGGTCGCGATCGCGGCCAGCGTCGCGATGCTCGGCGCTCTGCCCGCGGGGGTGGCGAACGCCGCGCCGCAAGCGGAGGCGAACACCGCCGATGCCGCCGGTGCGCTGAGCGGACAGGTGTCCGCGAAGGTGCTCGGCGCCAAGGGAGACATCACCGCGTTCGTGCAGACCACCGGCGAATCCGGCGTCGAGGCGAAGGCAAGCGCGCTCGACTCGCTCAACCATCAATGGTCGTTCAAGTCGCAGGAACAGAAGGAAGACGAAGCCGCCAAGGCCGGCGAAGACAGCGCCGCCAAGGCTGAGGACACCGCGAACGGCGTGTTCGGCCAGCTCAAGCAGCTCGACGCGAACGCGCAGCAGCTGTACACCACGTCGTACGCGATCTCCGGCATCGCCGTCAAGGCCGACGCCGCCGCGCTGCGCAAGCTCGCCGAACAGTCCGACAAGGTCGTGTCCGTTTCGGCCATCACGCCGAAGACCGCCACCACCGTCTCCACCGAGGACACCACCGCATCCGAGAACGCGGCCGCCAAGCAGGCCGACGCCGCCGCGCAGCAGGCCGCCGGCAGCGAAAAGCCCGCCAACAAGAACAGCGATCCGCTCGTCAACGCCGTCAAGACTTGGACGCAGACCGGCAACACCGGCGAAGGCGTGAACGTCGCCGTCGTCGACACCGGTCTCGACTACACGCACGCCGACTTCGGCGGCGCGGGCACCACCGCGGCCTACGACACCGCGCTCGCCTCCAAGGCCGACCCGCTGACCGATCCGACGCTGAGCAAGCTGCTCGACAAGACCAAGTTCAAGGGCGGCTACGACTTCGCCGGCCCGATCTACGGTTCCAAGGACGCCAACGGCCAGACCATCGAAACGGCCGAGCCTGACGCCAACCCGATCGACGGCAAGGGCGGCCACCACGGCACGCACGTCGCCGGCACGGTCGCCGGCTACGGCGTGACCAAGGACGGCAAGACCCTCAAGGCCGACTACACCAAGCTCACCGACGGCGACGTCGCCGGCCTCGAAGTCGGCCCCGGCTCGGCCCCGAAGGCCAGCCTGTACTCACTGAAGGTCTTCGGCGACAACGGCGGCACCACCGGCCTCGTGCTCGAGGCGCTCGACTGGGTCGCCAAGCACAACCTCACCGCGGCCGACGCCGACAAGATCGACATCGTCTCCATGTCGCTCGGCGGCAGCTTCGGCGCGTCCGACGACCCGGAGAACAAGGCCGTCGACAACCTGACCAAGGACGGCGTGCTCTCCGTGATCGCGGCCGGCAACGACGGCGACGTCACCGACATCACCGGCGCCCCCGGCACCGCGACCAGCGCGCTGACCGTCGCGGCCAGCCAGTCCGGCAAGACCCTGCAGGACGCCGTCGAGGCGACCTCCGGCCCGCTCAAGGGCACGAAGCTCGCCGGCCAGTACTCGCAGAACTACACCAAGCTTGACGACTTCTCCGTCGAAGGCAAGGTCGTGCGCGTCAAGGCCGCCGACAACCTCGAAGGCTGCGCGCCGTACTCCGCCGAGGACGCGGCCGCCGTCAAGGGCAACATCGCGTACGTCGAATGGAACGACGCGGCCGTCAACTGCGGTTCCGGCAAGCGCTTCAACTACGCCGAGCAGGCCGGCGCGATCGGCATCGTCTTCGGTTCGCAGAGCAACATCCCCGAAGCGGGCATCGCCGGCAACGCCGACATCCCCGGCTTCCAGTTCGTCAAGGACGCGACCGAGAACAAGCAGCTCCAGCAGTCCATCGACGACGGCACGCTCACGCTCAAGCTGGCCTCCAGCCTGCGCCTGAGCGAGGACGTCGACTACTCGGCCGAAGCCGCCGACACGATCGCATCGTTCACCTCGCGCGGCATCCACGGCTCGTACGACGGCACCGTCAAGCCCGACGTGGCTGCCCCCGGCGTCGGCATCATCTCCGCCTCCGCCGGCACCGGCGCCGCATCCGAGGTCATGAGCGGCACCTCGATGGCCACCCCGCTCACCTCCGGCGTGGCCGCGCTCGTGCGCTCCGCCCACAAGGATTGGGACGCCTACACCGTCAAGGCGCAGCTCATCAACACCGCCGACCATGACGTGCTCACCGCTGACCGCAAGACCGCGTACGGCCCGCTGCGCGTCGGCACCGGCCGCATCGACGCGCTCGCCGCCGTCAACAACGGCGTGCAGGTCACGTCCGACAACACCGCGGCCGTCACCGGCCAGTTCGGCGTCGTGCAGGTCACCAAGGCCGGATACACCGCCAAGAAGACCTTCACCGTCACCAACAAGACCGATCAGGCGCGCACCTACAAGGTGTCGTACGATCCGCGCGTCACCACGCCGGGCGTCGACTACCAGGTGAGCACTGACACCGTCACCGTTCCCGCCAACGGCACCGCCACGTTCGACGTCACGCTGAGCATCCCGGACCAGTCCAAGCTCGAGCACACCGCCGATCCGACCAAGGAACTCGAAGTCGCCGGCCTGCCGTCCAGCTACGTCACCGACGCGAGCGGCATCGTCAAGCTCACGCCGGCCGATCCGTCCGCCAAGGACGCGTACGGTCTGCGCGTGGCCGTCTCCGCCGCACCCAAGCCGGTCTCCGAAACCACCGCCGCCTATCAGCAGAACGCCGACGGCAACGGTACGCTGACCATCTCCGGCCACGGCATCAAGCAGGGCGACGCAGCCAACGGCACCGCGTACGAATCCAAGTTCGTGCCGCTCGTCAACGCGATCTCCGATCCGGTCGACGGCTACTACGGCGACGCGAAGAGCGATCCGGACGCCGCACAGCGCAGCCTCGGCGCGGCCGACATCCGCTCGATCGGCTACTCGTCCACCGCACCGCAGCTCGCCGACAAGTCGCAGGGCATGCTGAACTTCGGCGTGGTCACCGACTGGACGTGGAACCACTTGGGCAACGTGTTCATGCCGGACATCGTGTTCCTCACGCCGTACGGCCAGTTCCTGCTGTCGGTGAACAACACCAACGGCGGCGCACAGGCCGACACCGCGTACGCCGTCACGTATCTGGTCGACTCGAAGAGCGGCTCGCTGCTCGGCATCGTCGACCAGGAGCCGATCGACGACGTGTACATCAACGATTCCAACCAGGTCGTGCTCTCCGTCAAGCTGTCCGCGATCGGCTTCACCGCCGACGATGCGAGCGCTCCGGTACAGTTCATGGGCCAGACCGAATCGCTGTACGCGGCCGGCAACACGAAGAACCAGTACATCGCCGACGTGACCAAGAGCGCCGAGATCGACGCGTACAACCCGGACCTGTGGTTCGGCGACGCCGGCCAGTCCGGCAACGGCGTGAGCGCGTTCGACGACCAGGACGGCACCACGGTGGCCGTGCACTCGACCGCCACCCGTACCGCCGCGGCCGAACCGCTCGTGCTGCACCAGCTCGGCCAGATGCCGGATTCGGTGAACAAGCTCAACCTCAAGGCCGCGCTTGACACCGCCGCCGGACTGGACGAGAGCGCGTACACCGCCGACTCGTGGAAGACGTTCAAGGCCGCCTACGATGCGGCGCAGACCGTCTACGCCAACCCGATCGCCAAGCAGGCGGACGTGGACACCGCCACCGCGAACCTGACCAAGGCGACCAAGGCGCTCGTCGTGCTCGTCAAGAAGGATGCGCTGAAGGCCGCGCTTGACGCCGCCGCCGGTCTGAACGAGGCCGACTACACGCCGAACTCGTTCAAGCCGTTCAAGGCCGCGTACGACAAGGCCAAGGCCGTGTACGCGGACGAGAAGGCGAGCCAGGCCGATGTGGACGCCGCCACCAAGGCGCTGACCGACGCGCAGGCCGCGCTCGTCAAGGCCGCCAACAAGACGGCTTTGAAGGAGACGATCGACAAGGCGTCGAAGCTCAACGAGTCCGACTACCGTCCCGAGGCGTGGCCGGCGTTCACCGCCGCGCTCGAGTCGGCCAAGACCGTGTACGCGGATGCGAACGCCACGCAGTCCGATGTCGACGCCGCGCTGAACAAGCTGGTCGCCGCCATCAATGAGCTGGAATCCAACAAGGCCGCCGACAAGACCAAGCTCGGCATCGTGCTCGGCGCGGCCGCGAAGCTCAACGAGTCCGACTACACGCCGGTTTCCTGGGCTGCGTTCGTGGCCGCCCGTGACGCCGCGCAGCAGGTGTACAACGATGCGAACGCCACGCAGGACTCCGTCGACTCCGCCGCCAAGGCGCTGGCCGATGCGGCCGCCAACCTGGTGAAGGCCGCCGACAAGACCAAGCTCAAGGCGGTTCTGGACTCCACTGCTGGGCTCAAGGAATCCGATTACACCGCCGATTCGTGGACCGCGTTCGCTGCGGCCCGTGATGCCGCGCAGAAGGTGTACGACGATGCCAATGCTTCGCAGGCGGATGTGGATGCCGCGGGCAAGGCGCTCGCCGGGGCCTACGCCGATCTGAAGAAGGTCGAGCAGCCGGCCGAGGTGTCGAAGAGCGCGCTGAAGGCGGCTCTGGATGCTGCGGCTTCGCTCAAGGGGTCCGATTACACCGCTGCTTCGTGGGCTGCGTTCGTGGCGGCTCGCGATGCGGCGCAGAAGGTGTATGACGATGCCGGGGCTTCGCAGGCCGCGGTCGATGCCGCCGCCGGTGCGCTGAACAAGGCCGTTGCGGCGTTGGTCAAGGCGCAGGCGGGCGAGAAGCCGGGCCAGCCGGGCGCGGGCGAGAAGCCTGCCAAGCCGGGTGCCGGCGACAACGGCCAGCAGCCGGGCAACAAGGCGCCGTCCAAGAACGGTGCCGAGACCGAGAAGCAGGCCGAGCTTACGCAGACCGGTTCCTCCGTCGCGCCGTTCGCCGCGGTGATCGCGCTGGCCGTTGCGGCCGCCGCAGCCCTGCTCGAGCTGCGCCGTCGCACCGCCGCCCACACCCGTCGCCACTGACATCGCTGACGGATCGCGGTGAAGGTGCCGGCATCCGCCGACGCCTTCCGTGATATGCCCCGCTGGGAGTGTTCCCCGCGGGGCATTTTTCATAAGGCTTCGGCGTTCCGCCCCGCGGGGAGCGGCCCGTGCGGGGCGGTTCCTAGCGAATATCCGCGTTCGGCCCCGCCAGAGCCGCTCTCCGCGGGGCAAAACGCCGAAGCGGGTCGCGAATTGCCTCGCTGGGACCGTTCCTAGCGGGGCAGGACGCTGAAGTCGGGTGCGTGTCGCCCCGCCAAGGGGGTTCCTAACGGGATGAACCACTGAGATTGAGCGCGTCTTGCCTTGCCAGACCGTTCTAGCGAGGCAAGACGTGAGTGCATTCCGTGATATGCCCCATTTAATCCGCCTCTAGCGTGGCGGGACGCGGACGCTTTCGAGAATCGGCCCCGCGGGAAGAGTCGCCCATGCGACCGGTGCCTCGGGGCGGCGCCGTATTCGGTTATGTAAGCACTGAGCGCAACTATTCCCGGAAAAAAAGACGTTGATTCCCTGAAATAGTTGCGCTGACCATGTCTCAGTGCAACTATTTCAGGAAAACAGCCCCGTGTTCCGAGAATTGTTGCGTTGAGCCGTCACCAGCGCAACAAATCTCGGACGAAGCCGTTGATTTCCGAGAATTGTTGCGCGGAACACACGGATTCGTCCGGGCATGATGTACACTAGTGAAAGCCTCCACGCGGCGCTATGTCACCCAACTCCCCCAGGGCAGGAATGCAGCAAGGGTAAGTGGCCTCTGACGGGTGCGTGGAGGTTTTTCATTGCTTCACCGCTGCCGGCGCCGTGGCCTGATGCGGATCGAAGAGGTTCAAGGCGTTAAAGACCAGCCCGGGAAGATCGGGGCCGCAAAGCACGATTCGAGCACCGTTGCGTGATATTCATGCGAGTACCCGCCCGTTACTGGCCGTTTCATCACGCGAATGGCCCTGTTTGCGTGATATTCGTGCGGGTATCGGACCGGAACTGGCCGTTTTGTCACGCAAAGGAACGGCCCGCGAGGCCGCCGGGCATCCGCGGCCATCGTAGAATCGTGGATATGACCGACGAACAGCAGCCCATCGCGCCCCCTCCCACACCATTCGTGCCGTTGCACCTTCCGGATCAGTCATCGGCACAGACCGGGTCCGCGGCACAGTCCGGGGAATCATCGTCGGCCTCGGCCATCGACGGCACCGCGATCGGCGACGCCACGAACGTCATGGCGCCGGTTATCGGCGGCCTCAACCCAACGGAACCGGGCGCCGCGCAATCCGCCCCAACCGACGCCGAATCCGACCCGCTGCTCGCCCGTCCGCGCGTGTCGAGCCGCATACTGTGCGTCGTGTTCGGGCTGCTGCTTATCGCCGCCGCGTTCGGCGTGTGGTGGCTCGGCGTGCGCACCGAAACCGGCCAATCCTACGACGAGATCGTCGTCACGGGATTCGACAACGCGCTGCCCGGCTGGCTTGCGGCGACGCTCAGTCCGTTCATCGATTGGAACGTAGGCACGGTGATCCTCAATCTCACGGTGCTGCTGTCGCTGCTGCTCGGCGCGATCGCGGTCGTGGTGACGATCGTGCGCAAACGTTGGCTGTTGCTGGCCCAATCCGTCGTGATCGTCGTGTTGAGCTACGCGTCGACGTTCCTCAAGGAACTGCTGCCGCGGCCGTATCTGATCGATACGCAGACGCCTCACGCGAATTCCGCGCCGTCCGGTCACACGATTCTCGCGGCGGCCGCGTCGGTGCTCCTGCTGATCGCCGTGCCGCGCGTATGGCGAGCGGTGTGTGCGGCGATATCGGCCGGATTCACTGCGGTGATTGGGCTTTCGGTGATCGCCGGCGGCTGGCATCGACCGACCGACGCGGCGATGTCGGTACTGCTGGTCGGCGGCTGGACGCTGATCGTGCTCGCGTTCACGGCGAGGAACGGTATGGACGAGCCGGGCGGCCGCGTCTCGTCGGCGAGTATCCAGATCGTCGGCACGGTGATGATTACGGCCGGACTGCTGGCCTGCGCATACGCTGCATACGTTATCTGGCAGGTGCTGCCGGGACTTGCGCTGAGCGCGGCATGGTCCGCCTCGGGCGCGTATCTGTCGACGATCGTGGGCGTGAACGGGGTGACGCTGCTGACCGTCGGGCTGGTGCTCGCGATGCGGCAGCTGACCGCCGCCCCGCTGAGCCGGCTCGGACTGATCGGAGCCCCACCCGCCCCACCGCAGCAGTAGCGAGGCCGCAGCCGCCACACGACGGTTTTGGCCTTTGGCCGCACGTCATGGTTAATATGACGTTCCGTAAGGCAAGTATGTAAGGAGCAGTCATGGCAACCGGCAGCAAGCTCGTCATCGTGGAGTCTCCCACCAAAGCCAAGAAGATCGGCGGGTATCTCGGCGAAGGGTACACCGTCAAGGCATCGGTGGGCCACATCCGCGATCTCGCCCAGCCCAGCCAGGTGCCCGCCGCCGACAAGGAGAAGTTCGGTAAGTTCGGCGTGGACGTCCAGGACGGGTTCAAGCCGTATTACATCGTCGACGGCGACAAGAAGAAAACCGTCGCCGACCTCAAATCCGCGCTGAAAACGGCCGACGAACTCTACCTCGCAACCGATGAGGATCGCGAAGGCGAGGCGATCGCGTGGCACCTCGTGCAGACGCTCAAGCCGAAGGTGCCGGTCAAGCGCATGGTCTTCCACGAGATCACGCCCGAGGCGATCAAGGCGTCGCTGACCAACACGCGCGACGTGGACGGCGCGATGGTCGACGCGCAGGAGACGCGCCGCATCCTCGACCGACTCTACGGCTATGAACTCTCGCCGGTGCTGTGGCGCAAGGTCGGTCCCGGCCTGTCCGCCGGCCGCGTGCAGTCCGTCGCCACGCGACTGATCGTCGAGCGTGAGCGCGAGCGCATGGCGTTCGTCCGCGCACCCTACTGGGACGTGACCGCCGAACTCGTCGCCCCTGACGCGGAGGGTCAGGACGCGCAGTTCGACGCGCGCATGATCTCGCTCGGCGGCAAGCGTCTCGCTGTCTCCAAGGACTTCGGTGCGGACGGCAAGCTCACGCCGGACGGATTCGCCGGCAACGTCCTGCAGCTCGACGAATCGTCCGCGAACGCCGTCGCCGAAGCGCTCAAAACCGCCGCGTTCACGGTGCTGTCCACCGAATCCAAGCCGTACCGCCGCCGCCCGCAGCCGCCGTTCACCACGTCGACGCTGCAGCAGACCGCCGGCAACCGGCTCGGCATGAGCTCGCGCCAGACCATGCGTGCCGCGCAGGGCCTGTACGAGAACGGTTACATCACGTACATGCGTACCGATTCGGTCACGCTCTCGCAGGAGGCGATCGCGGCCGCGCGCAACGCCGTCGAATACCATTTCGGCAAGGCGTTCCTGTCGGATGCGCCCAAGCAGTATGCGACCAAGACCGCCGGCGCGCAGGAGGCGCACGAGTGCATCCGCCCGGCCGGCGCGCGGTTCCGTGATCCGGCCGAACTGGCGAGCCTCGTGCCGCCGGATCAGCTGAAGCTGTATACGCTGATCTGGCAGCGTACGTTGGCATCGCAGATGGCCGACGCGACCGGATCGACCGCGACCGTGCGGCTTTCGGCACCGGCGGGTGCGGCGTACGGCGAGGCCGTGTTCCAGGCTTCGGGCACGGTGATCGAGTTCTTCGGCTTTATGAAGGCGACCGGGGAGGGACGCAAGGCGACTGGGGCAGCCGGTGACAAGGGTGCGAACGATGGCAAGGGCGATGGCAAGGCCGCGAAGAACAGCGAGGAGAACGCGTCGCTGCCGCCGATGAGCGTCGGCCAGCAGGTGAGCGTGGACGACGTGACCGCGGACGGCCACGAGACGCAACCGCCGGCACGCTACACCGAGGCGTCGCTCGTCAAGACCCTGGAGGCCAAGGAGATCGGCCGTCCGTCGACGTACGCGAGCATCATCTCGACGATCATCGACCGCGGATACGTGTACGAGCGTGGCCGTGCGCTCATCCCGTCGTGGCTGGCGTTCTCGGTCATCAAACTGCTCGAGACGAAGTTCCCGAAGTACGTGGATTACGAGTTCACGGCCGACATGGAGAACGGGCTCGACCAGATCGCTCACGGGCGTGAAACCGGGCGCGACTGGCTGACCCGGTTCTACTTCGGATCGGGCGAGGGCACGGCCGCGAACGCCGACGAGGCGCACGCGGGTCTGCAGCAGCAGGTCGCGCAGCTTGGCGAGATCGATGCGCGCGCGATTAACACGATCGACATTGGCGACGGTCTGCACGTACGCGTCGGCCGTTACGGCCCGTATCTGGAGGATATGGAGCATCTGGACGCGGAGGGCAACCCGAAGCGCGCGTCGCTGCCGGAGACGCTCGCGCCGGACGAGCTGACCGTCGAGGTCGGGCACGACCTGATCGAGCACAATTCGGGCGGGCCGCGCGTGCTGGGTGTGGACCCGGTGAGTGGCGGCACGGTCGAGGTGCGCAACGGACGGTTCGGGCCGTATGTGGCGCTGGTGCCGGCGGAGGCTGCTGAGGCCGGTGCGGGAGAGGCCGCTGCGGCTGAGACGGGAGACGCCGAGGCTGAGGCTGCGGGTAAGACCGCCGCCAAGACCAAGGTCAAGAAGACCACCAAGAAGGCCGCGGCCGCGCCGAAGCCCAAGATGGCGTCGCTGTTCAAGACGATGAGTCCCGAATCGCTCACCCTCGAGGACGCGCTGCGACTGCTCAGCCTGCCGCGCCTCGTGGGCTCGTACGAGGAGACGAACGCCGAAACCGGCGAGATCTCTGAGGTCAAGGTCGAAGCGAACAACGGTCGTTACGGCCCATACCTGACCAAGACCGGCGCGGACGGCAAGAGCGAGACGCGCTCGCTCGGCTCCGAGGACGAGATCTTCACGGTCGACATCGACAAGGCGAAGGAACTGTTCTCGCAGCCGAAGTACGGTCGCGGCCGTGGACGCGGCGCGGCCAAGCCGCCGCTGCGCGAGCTCGGCCCGGACCCGGAGACCGGCAAGCCGGTGACCATCAAGGACGGCTTCTACGGTGCGTACATCACCGACGGCGAAACCAACCGCACGGTGCCCAAGCAGTACACGCCCGAGTCGATCGAACCGGCAGAGGCGTTCCGACTGCTCGCCGAAAAGCGTGCGGCCGGCCCGGCCAAGAAGCGCACGCGCAAGACGGCGACGAAGTCGGGCACGACCGCGAAGAAGACGACCACCAAGTCGACGGCCAAGAAGACCACGGCCGCCAAGACCAAGGCGTCCTCTTCCGCGAAAAAGACGACCACGCGCAAAACCGCCGCGAGAAAGGCCGAATGACGATGATATGGGGTTTCTTCACTCTTGAAGAAGCCCCATTTTCGTTGTGCATGCGGTAGCTGTTTGTCGCGAGACCGCGTGATGTTTTCGGAAGCCATATCCGGAGACGATCTCGCCATGCCGTCGGTCTTTCCTCAAACTCTGAGGCAGTTTCTTCTCTGTGCAAGGGTCTTTCTGCGAACTTTGAGGCAGCCATTGCGTCTGACAACACGCGGAGCACCCCCGAACATGGCTCGCAAGGTCGTTGTTCCAGGAGACTGCTGCCTCAAGGTTTGCAGAAAGACCTCTTCCGAAGTGAAAAGCTGCCTCAAGGTTTGCGAAAAGACGGTCAATACCGCACGTGCGTTAAGGTGAAGGGTATGACCGGAGTGTTTGTTTCGTTTGAGGGCGTCGACGGCGTGGGCAAAACCACGCAGGTCGAGCGGTTGCGCGCATACCTTGAGGCGCAGGGGCGCGAAGTGGTGGTCACCCGCGAGCCGGGAGGCACGCCGCTCGGACAGGCGATCCGCCGCATGCTGCTGCATGGCGTGGAGAGTTCCGCCGATATCGCCGCCCGCGCCGAGGCGCTGCTGTTTGCGGCCGACCGCGCCCAGCACGTGGCCGAGGTCATCCGCCCGGCACTCGAACGCGGGGCGGTCGTCATCACCGACCGATACCTCGACTCGTCGCTCGCCTATCAGGCGGGTGGCCGTGAACTGACCGCCGACGAGATCCGCTCCTTAAGCATGTGGGCCACGAACAACCTGCTGCCGGCCCGCACGTACCTGCTCGACATGGACCCGGCGCTCTCGCACGCCCGGCTTCAGCACGCGGCCGACCGCATGGAATCCGCGGGCGACGGGTTCCAGACCCGCACCCGTCAGGCGTTTCTCGACCTGGCTGCTACCGAGCCGGCCCGGTTCCGCGTGATCGACGCGAGCAAGTCGATCGACGAGGTGTGGTCGCAGATTCATGAGGATATTGACGGACTGTTGGCGCAGGGCGGTGCGCGATGAGCGTGTGGGATGCGATCGTCGGTCAGAAGCCGGTCGTGGAACAGCTCAAGGCCATCTCCACCGGCGACCCGAAGGCCATCGCGCAGTCGTGGCTGATCTGCGGTCCTCCCGGTTCCGGCCGCTCGAACGTGGCCAAGGCGTTCGCCGCCGCGCTCGAAAGCCCCGATCACGGTCTGAGCGACGAGTCGACCAAAACCACGCGCGACATCCTCGCCGGCACGCATCCAGACGTGACCGTCCTCGCCACGAACAAGGTCACCATCGGCATCGACGAGGTGCGCGACCTGATCGGCGTGAGCGAACAGATGCCCGGCACCGCGCCGTGGCGGATCATCATCATCGAAGACGTCGACCGTATGCTCGAACGCACCACGAACGTGCTGCTCAAGGAGATCGAGGAGCCGGCCGAACACACGATCTGGCTGTTGTGCGCCCCGAGCGCGCAGGACGTGCTACCCACGATCCGCTCGCGCACCCGCATCGTGAACCTCGCCGTGCCCACGAACAAGGCCGTCGCCGCATTCCTCATGAACACGGTGAACCCGAGTCTGCCCGACAAGCAGCGCTTCACCGAGCACGTCGCCGCCCGTGCGGCCCGGCTCGCGGAAGGGCACATCGGCGTGGCGCGGCTGTACGCGACGAACGAACGCGTGATGACCGACCGCGACGAGCTGATCGTCGGCGTGATCGGTCTGCGGCGCGCGTCCGATGCGGTGCTGCTCGCCGGCAACCTGATCGACAACGCGAAGGGTCAGGCCGAGGCCGATGTGGAAGCGCAGGCGGCGCGCGCAGAAGCCGATTTCCGTCGCGTCAACGGACTGGGGGAGAAGGATCGCATCCCGCTCAACCTGCGTGGTGCGTACAACCAGATCGCCAAAAAGGACGAGCTGAAACGTCAGGCGACCCGTCGCAGCCGCGACGTGCTCGACCGTGCGCTCAACTCGATCGCCAGCGTGTACCGCGACGTTGCCGTGATGCAGAACAACGCGGAGGACGCGGTCGGCATCATCAATCTGGAGAACCGCGAGGCGATCGCGGAACTGTCGGTGCGCCTGAGCCGGGCCGGTGCGGTGCGCCGTCTCGACGACATCGCCACGGCCCGCCGCCGCCTCGCCGGCAACGGCAACCCCACCCTCCTGTTCGAGGCCCTCTTCTGCGCCCTGATTCCGTAGCGGGGCGGGAGTTGCGTGTGATCCTGCGTGCTTGATGGCATGCTGTGGTGCGTTGTTGGTGTGCGTGTCATTATGGAATCACGTTGCACGTGATGTTGTTTGTTGGCGGACTTCGTCCGCGGTACCCCACCCGTCAGCTTCGCTGACACCCTCCCCTGAAAGGGGAGGGAAATGGCTGCGGGAATGTTGCAGTGGCTCCCGCGTCACGCCTTCCTCTGAGAGGGGAGAAACACTGGCTGGCTCATGATTCCGTCCTTTTCTGGGGCACGCCCTCCTCTGAGGGTGGAGACGTGATGGGTTCTCCCTCCCCTCTCAGGGGAGGGTGGCGCGAAGCGCCGGGTTGGGGTACGCGGCGCAAGCCGCCAACCAACACGGCATTGCGCGAAGCGCAATCCCGAACACGCCTCGTTACATACGCCCGCGATAGACTGAAGCCATGAAGATTTCCGCTGATTTCACGGTGGTGCCCGACGACTTCGCAAAGGCCGCCGCGCCCGAATATCGCAATGGCGGCGTGCCCGTCATCTCCTTCCCGTTCTACATCGACCAGATCGACCCGGCCGTGCGCTACCTGCACTGGACGTTCACCGATCCCGATTCGATCCCGGTGTGCGGCTTCGAATGGATCCACTGGACGGTCGCGAACCTGCCGATCGACGCGCTCATGTACGACTTCAACGATTCGCACGCGCTGCAGATCCCGCCGGACTTCTCACGCCAGCTTCCCGCGATGATTCCGGAGGCCGTGCAGGGCCGCAACTCGTCGGCGAGCAAGTTCGTCGGCCGCGACAACGATCCGGCCGTCACGATGCGCTACAACGGCCCGCAGCCGCCGGACAAGGACCACGACTACTACCTGCACGTGTGGGGCACCAAGGAACCGCTGCCCGGCCTCAATCAGGGATTCTGGATGAACGAGCTGCTTCACGCACTGAGAAACTGCGGCGAAACCCCGGACCAGGGCGGTATCTTCGTTACCGGAAAAGCGTGATCTACCAGTAGAAGTCACAGCAGTCATCAGAAAGGAAGCAACATGCCCTGCACCACGATTCTGGTCGGCAAGGACGCCAGCTACGACGGTTCCACGATCATCGCCCGCAACGAGGACAGCTCCAACGGCGAGTTCAACCCGAAGCGTTTCGTCGTCATCAAGCCCGAGGAACAGCCGAGCGTCTACCACAGCGTCATCTCCCACCTGACCATCGACCTGAGCGAGGAAACCCCGCTGCGCTACACGGCCGCGCCGAACGCCGACCTCAAGCAAGGCATCTGGGGCGAGGCCGGCATCAACGAGGCGAACGTCGCGATGAGCGCCACCGAAACCCTCACCACGAACGAGCGCGTGCTCGGCGCCGACCCGTTCGTCGAATACCAGCCGGCCAAGGGCGATCCGAACGGCGACGACTATGAGCCGGAGGTCCTCGGCGGCATCGGCGAGGAGGACTTCGTCACGCTCGTCCTGCCGTACATCAAGACCGCCCGCGAAGGCGTCGAGCGTCTCGGCTCGCTGCTCGAACGGTTCGGCACCTACGAGATGAACGGCGTCGCGTTCTCCGACGTGAACGAGATCTGGTGGCTGGAGACGGTCGGCGGCCATCACTGGATCGCCAAGCGCGTGCCGGACGAGGCGTACGTGACCATGCCAAACCAGCTCGGCATCGACGAATTCGATCTCGACGACGCGCTCGGCGAGCAGGAGAACCACATGTGCTCGGCCGATCTCGCCGAGTTCATCGAAGACAACCATCTGGATCTGTCGGTCGAATCGACGTCGCCGTTCAACCCGCGCGACGCGTTCGGCTCGCACTCCGACATGGACCACGTCTACAACACGCCGCGCGCGTGGTCGATGCAGCGTTTCCTCAACCCGTACGACGAGGTCTGGGAAGGTCCGGACGCCGATCACACGCCGGAGTCGAACGATATTCCGTGGGCGCGCCAGCCCGAACGCAAGGTGACGATCGAAGACATCAAGTATGTGCTCTCCGACCACTATCAGGGCACCGAATTCGATCCGTACGGCAAGCGCGGCGACGAGCGCACCAAGCACATGTACCGTCCGATCGGCATCAACCGCCAGAGCCAGCTGTCGGTCATGCAGATCCGCCCGTACCGCCCGCAGGTCAGCCGCGCGATCCAGTGGATCGCCTACGGTTCCAACCCGTTCAACACGCTCATGCCGTTCTACACGAACGTCGACGCGACGCCGGCGTATCTGGAGGACACGACCACGCGCGTGACGACCGAGAACTACTACTGGGCGAACCGCGTGATCGCCGCGCTGTGCGACGCGCAGTTCTCCGACAACGAGCCTGCCGTGGCGCGGTATCAGGAGAAGACCGGCGCGCTCGGCCACCAGCTGGTCGCGCAGACCGACGCGGAAGTCAACGCGATGGACGGCGTGTGGCCGACGGTCGAGGAGGCCGTGGCCGAGGCCGCTGCCGAAGATGTTGCGGATGCGGACGATGCTGACGATTTCGGCGGCGAGCTGGACGAGTTCGATGCCGGCGCCGACCTCGACGTGCAGCCGATGGAACCGGACGAGATCGTCGACGCGCTGCGTGCGAACGAGGCCGTGCGTGAGACGCTGACCGCCGCCAACCAGCGGCTGGCCGACCGCCTGAAGACCGAGACGGACAAGCTGCTCGACACCGTGCTGTACAACACCAGCATGAAGATGAAGAACGGCTTCCATCTGTCCGATTTCTAAGGTTTGGTAACTCGGCTCCCCTTGCTAGGGGAGCTGTCGGCGCAGCTGACTGAGGGGTAGTCAGAAGGTGAGGCATATAATCTTCTGACTACCCCTCATTCTCGTTATGCGAGCTAGCTCCCCTGCCTGGTGGAGCCCAGTAGGTGAGAAAGGATTTCCGTCAATGACCTCCATCGAGGATTTCACCAGCCAGTACGGCCTGGTCAAGAAGATCGACGCGTTCGGCTACATGGACTACCTCAAGTCCAACCCCGACGCGCCGCGCAAGCACGGCAAGGTCGTGCTCGTCACCGCCGACACGCCGCTCAAGGCGTCCCGCGGCGAAGGCAAGACCACCACCACGATCGCGCTCATCGACGCGCTGCGTGCGCGCGGCATCGACGCGACCGCCGTGCTGCGCCAGCCGAGCATGGGCATCACCGCGGCCGGCTCGAAGGGCGGCGCGTCCGGCGGCGGCAAGGCGTCGCTGACCCACCCGGAGCTCATCGACTGGGGCCTGTGCGGCGAGATGGCCGCCATCGCGGCCGCCCAGAACCTGCTCGTCTCCTTCGCCGAGAAGGCGATCGACGAGGGCAAGCTCGACGATGTGCTCGTGCCGCGCGTCTCCGAAGTCCCGTCGCGCTCCCTGCGTTCGATCACCGTGGACGCGGGCAAGAACAACGTGGCTGAGAAGGTCGTGCTCACGCCGACCTCCGAGCTCATGCAGATCGTCGTGCTGTCGCGTTCGATGGACGAGATCGGCGAGCGCGTGTCCCGCATGATCGCCGGCACCAAGGACGGCAAGGCCGTCACCTTCGGCGAGTTCATCGACCTGTGGCGCATCACGAACATGCTGGGCGACGCGGTCAAGCCGGCCCTGACCGAGACCGTCAACGGCTCGCCGGTGTACGTGCACGGCGGCCCGTTCGCGAACGTGTCGATCGGCATCCCGACGCTGATCTCCGTGGAGATGGCGTGCGCGCTGCACGACGTCGTCATCGTCGAGGCCGGCTACGGCACCGACGCTGGCGCGCAGAAGTGGCTCGACATCGCGTGCCGCGAGTTCGGTGCGCAGTGGCCGTCCGCCGCGGTGGTCGTGACCCGCGCCTCGACGTGGCGCGACGATCCGGAGCTGGCGTGGCGCTACCCGTTCCACGTGAACCGTCTCGAAGGCCTTGATATTCCGGCGTTCCCGCTCATCAACCTGTGGGAGGGCGAGGACGACCAGATTCCGGCGCTGCGCGAGACCGCCAAGAAGCTGGAGTTCCGCGATCCGATCATCGGTAACCTGTACCGCGACGGCGGCGAGGGACTGGCCGACCAGCTCGATGCGTTCGTGGACGTGCTGACCAACGGTTCGATGCCGGCCCGTCCGCACAGCCACAAGGGCATGTCCGTGATCGAGAACGTGAAGTGGGTCGCCGAGCATGCATACGGCGTGCCGGCCGAGCGCGTGCTGCTCAAGGACGGTTTCGTCGCCTCGCGCGATGCGGCCGTGGCGCTGTGCGAGTCCGCGGGGCTGTCGCTGGCCGATCTGGCGCTGGTCGCGGTCAAGTCCCCGGCCACGATGACCGACAACGACCGCGCGCCGGAGGACGAGCGAACCGTGACCCTGAAGAAGGTCGAGGTGCACGCGGGCGCCGGTCTGGTGCACGTGAACCTGACCACGTCGCTGACGACCCCGATGCCGAAGATCGTGTGATATTTCGGTTGGTTTGACTGGTTTGACTGGTCCAGCTGGCTGTTGGCTGATTGCTGGCCGGTCTGACTGACTGCTGAAGGCCGTAACTGAGTCCGTTTCGTTCCTGACGATCGCGACTCGGTTACGGCTTTTTGTGACTGTTTTTGTGTCTGTCACTGCGCGGTGAACAGTTGGCCCGGGAAGTGGCGGCTGATTGACGCGGTGCGATCGGGATTGAGAACCGCACATTCAAAGGGGAATCGTGCGACGAGGTTGTCGGGGGAGACGACGAACAGCGCGGTTGCCAGTCCGTCGGCCAGCGCGGTCGGATACCATTGCCTGTCATTTCGACCGGGGCGGCAGCCGAGCGGAGAAATCTTTCCGGAACCGTCGCGTCCATCGTCCCTAACCGCGACCCACGTTGCGGCGACGTCACGCACGGGCCGACCGTCGATCGCGTTGAGCAGATGATGCAGCTCAAGATGCCCCGCCGTCTGCCAATGCCGCCGGCTTGGGGCGCTGGCGCAGAACGATCCGCGCGTGACGTTCGCCGTGCCCACCGCCCGTGACGTATCGGCCGGGTCCTCCAATCCGATCGTGATCGGTTTCGAGGAATGAATCAGCAGATCGCCGCCCGCATCGATCAGGAATTCAGGATAAGCGTTGTTCGTCCTCTCTCTTGTGCTGGGCGGAACAGCGGTTTCTGCACGATGCTGGAATGCGAAGGAGTCCATCGACTCACCCACGTCATCGCGCGAAACCGACGTACCGTCGATCAATCGTCCGATGCAATCGACCAGATACCCCTTGCCGCACGCGCCGAAATCAAGATGCACTGCACGCCGCGTGACCAGCGTGGTGCCGTGCCGCCCGTCGCGCGTCACATCGCCGCGCCATGTCGGCCGTCCATGAACCGCGCCAAGCCGGTCGCTCGCGTCGGCGGCCATCGTGAACGAATACCGCGCGTCATAGCCAAGCCGGATCAGGTCCTCCCCGACGCACGGGTCGATCGCCCCGTCGGTCGCGTCGACCAGTGCGTCATACAGGTCAAACAACCTTGCCGTCCACTGCGGAAACTCGAACCTACCGCCATGCGCCGCCTCGCCCATCGCCGTGACGGTCGAGTCGGCGCGAAACCGCGACAGCACGCGCTCATACTCGCTGATGAACGTGGCAATGCGGGCGTGGAGAGAGGCATCGGCCGTCTGCAAGATGTCTCCGCTCGCTTCGCTCGGTCGACATGACGGGAGTGAATCGTCCGGACGACATGACGGGGATGAATCGCTCGATCGGCATGGCAGAGAGGAATCGTCCGGTCGGCATGACGGGGAAGTCTGATCGCGCGACAGACATGACGAGGAACGCGCATCGCTCATCCGCACGATCAACCCGGTTCCCAGCGCCCCCGGAAACGCCATCACCCGCGGCATCCGCTCGCTCAGATCACTCATGCCACCATCGTATTCGCAGTGCTGGTTTTTAGATCCGTGAGAGCGGGACGCATGGGTCTTTCTTGAAACTCTGAGGCAGATTCTGCGTCTGGTAGGGGTCTTTCTTCAAACTTTGAGGCATGGTGTGGTTTTCTTGGTCTTTGCATATTTGAGTACGGGGGGATGCATGTGGTGCGGTATGCGAGCGCGCTGCCTCAACGTTTGGAGAAAGACTCAAACACAGGCGAAGATCTGCCTCAAGGTTGAGAGAAACCCGCGGCTTGGGGGTGTCTGATGGTGTGTTCGACGAGGTGTCGTCTTTGATGGTCATCTTGGTAAGCATCAACGCGAGATAGGCTCGAAAAGTTATGTGCATTGGATCGCGTCGAAACCGCGATACTATTGACGTAGTGTCAATGCTGATGGGAGGTTCAACGATGAGCACGGTGCCGCAAACGCATGAAGACGGAAGCCACGAGTCGGAGAGCGGGGCAGCTGCTGCGGTCAAGGGGCCGGGTGTTGCGCCGGCGGGAACCAAAGCCGTCAAGGACTTGCCAACCGCCAAAGTATGGGCGTTCGCGACTGGGCAGTTCGGCTGGGCGCTGCTGAGCGGCATCATTTCGAACTGGCTCGTCTACTTCTACCAGCCTGACGCCGAAACCATCGCCCAAGGCCAGACCGTGTTCGTGCCGCAGGGCCTCGTCATTCTGGGCATTGTCACCGTCGTCGGCGGCATCACCGCGTTCGCGCGCTTCTTCGACGCGTTCGTCGACCCGGCCGTCGCAAGCCTGTCGGATCGCAGCAAGTCCCCGCGCGGCCGCCGCATACCGTTCCTGCAGTTCGCCGCGCTCCCGCTCGCCGTCGTCACGGTCCTCGTCTTCTGGAGCCCGGTGGGCACGACCAGTTGGGCGAACGCCGTGTTCCTGTTCGTCACCGTCATCGGCTACTACATCGCGCTCACGTTCTATTGCACGCCGTACAACGCGCTCATCGCCGAGCTGGGCCACGACTCGAAGCAGCAGCTCAACATCTCCACGACCATCTCGTTCACGTTCATCGCCGGCACCGCCGTCGCGTACGTCGCGCCGGTCATCTGGGGCGCGTTCGTGCCCGGGCTCGGCCGCGTGAACGCGATCCGCGTCACGTTCACGATTCTCGCCGCGATTGCATTCGTATGCATGCTCGTGCCGGCGCTTGCCATCGACGAGCGCGAGTACGTGGATTCCAAGCCGACCAGCGAGGACACGCTCACCTCGCTCAAGGAGACGTTCCGCGACCGCGAGTTCGTGAAGTTCGTCAGCTCGGACATCGTGTATTGGATCGCGATCACGATGTTCCAAACCGGTCTGCCGTTCTTCGTGACCAGTCTGCTCAAGCTGCCGGAAACGAGCACGACGATCTACTTCGTGCTCATGACTGGTGTTTCGGTGCTGTTCTATCTGCCGGTGAACATGTTCGCGGGGCGCGTCGGCAAGAAGCGGCTCATGCTGGTCGGATTCGTGATCTTCACGTGCGCGTACGTGTTCGCGTCGCTGCTCGGCTCGGGCGTGCTCGGCGCGGTGCCGGCGATGGCGCAGGGCGTGGTGCTGTCGGTCGCATGCGCGATCCCGATGGCGATCTTCGGCATCCTGCCGCAGGCCGTGGTGGCGAACATCGCGGGCGCAAGCTCCAAGACGACCGGCGAGGACCGGCAGGGCATGTTCTACGCGGCGCGCACGTTCGCGATGAAGATGGGGCAGAGCCTGTCGATGCTGCTGTTCACCGGTCTGAGCACGATCGGTGCGGCTTCTGGATTCGGCTATCGCGTGGCCGCCGTGTGCGCGGCGGTGCTGTGCGGCCTCGGCGGATTGATCTTCGCGTTCTATGACGAGAAGAAGGTGCTCGCGGTGTTGGAGGCATAACCGTTGAACGGTATCTTGCAGTTGTAGGGCCATGCCTTGGCTCGTCCGCAGTCGGAAGCGATGGTGCCGAATGCCGAATCGTTGGAAAATCAAGCTTTTCTGATTCGGGAATATCGGTTGTTTTTGGTACATGGCCCTACAACTGCAAGATATGCTTGTGCGATTACCGTGAATGCGGTTTGGTGGCGAAACAAATAACGGTCCGGGTCCAATGCGGGGTTGCCCGCTGATTCGGCGTGTTGCGAGAGGGCGACAGTGGCGGAATATCGGATGGTGAGACGACGGCGGGTGAATTTTGACGCGTTCGTCGTTGATATTCCGCCATAATCGCGTCACTACCGCAAACCGGCCAAAAAATCAAGACTGTTTTTTCTGTGAGTTTCCTCGTACCTTATTGGCGGTGGGTGAAAAACCCCTATGCGCATATGAGAGGAAGCTTCGCAATGTCGAATCGTGCCATGATGAGTCGCGCCGTCGAACAGACGATGGACGCGCGCACGGCGATGAAGACGATCGCAACCAAGACCACGGTTGCCGCGATCGCATTCGTCGCCGCGTTCGTGACCATGCTGAGCCTCGCCGTCGCCCCCATTTCGACGGGCACGTCAACGGATCAGTCGGTTCTGCCGTTCACGCAGGCCGCGTTCGCTGACGACAGCTCAAGCGTCGACTACGAGACGTGGGCCGCCGTCGCCAAGGCCATTGACGACCAGCTGCAGGACGGCCTCAAGGAATACACGTCCGGCAACACGGCCGGCTCGACGTCCAAGTTCATGGCCGCGTACAACACGATCTACATCGCGTCCAACTTCACCGCCGTCGTGCGCGACTCGGTCAGCTCCGACAAGCAGACGAGCCAGCAGCAGGCGTTCCAGGACATCCAGAACCTCTCGTACACGTCCGGCAACGACGACCAGCTCAAGACCAAGATCACCGATCTCGTGAACGACCTGAACGCAACCGCGCAGCAGCTCGACGCCAACACGAGCCTCGCCAACCCGAAAAAGTACGCCGAGGCCCTGCAGGCGCAGATCGCCAAGGAACGCAAGGAACTCGACGCCAAAAAGAAGAAGAACCCGGGCAAGGGCAACCGTTCGTGGACCGACGTGGCCAACGAGATGACCCCGATCCTCGACAACGCGTACAAGGCGTATGCGGCGGGCGACGCGGCCAAAGGCGCGACGCTCGTGAACAACGCGTACTACCAGTACTACGAGAAGCTCGGCTTCGAGAAGAACGTGATGAACGCGATCAGCGGCAACCGCGTCTCGCAGGTCGAATACCAGTTCAAGATGTGCCGCAAGTCGATGAACACCGGCGCGGACCTCAAGAGCACGAAGAAGCTCATCGACGACCTCAAGGCCATGCTGGTCAAGGATGCGGGCATTCTCGACGGCGGCGCGGCCGACAAAGAGGGCGGCTTCACCAAGCTCATCACCAGCGCGGTCGGCCAGGCGTTCCTGATCCTTATCCGCGAGGGCCTTGAGGCGCTGCTCGTGGTCGCGGCCGTGGTGGCGTACCTCGTCAAGTCCGGCAACAAGCGCTTCACCAAGTGGATCTACCTCGGCGTGCTCGCCGGCCTTGCCGGCGCGGGCGTGGTCGCGGTGATCTTCGTGCTCGCGTTCGGCGGCTCCGGCCCGATCCAGGAGATCATGGAAGGCGTGTGCGCACTCATCGCCATGGGCATGCTGCTGTGGACCAGCAACTGGATGCTCAACAAGTCGAGCGTCGAGGCGTGGAACCGGTACATTCGCACCAAGACCGAGGCGGCCGTCAAGTCGGTCTCCGCGCAGGTCGAGTCCGGCGATCACGTCGCGTTCGGCACGGTGATGTCGCTTGCGATGCTGAGCTTCCTCGCCGTGTTCCGCGAGGGTGCCGAAACGGTGATCTTCTACCAGTCGATCTACTCGATGAGCCAGGATACGAAGGGCATGTGGACGGGCGGCATCGCCGCGGCCGTGGTGCTCGTGATCATCTTCGTCGTCATCCGGTTCACGTCGGTGAAGATTCCGATCGGCCCGTTCTTCCTCGTTACGTCGATCCTGATGTCGGTGCTCGTGGTCGTCTTCGCGGGCGGCGGCGTGCACGCGCTGATCGAGGGCGACGCGCTGCCGGCCAACTACCTGCAGGGCGTGCCGACAAACGACTGGCTCGGCTTCTACCCGTACGTCGAATGCATCGTGGCGCAGGTGATCGCGGCCATCGCGGTGATCACGCTGTTCGTGGTCGGTTTCGTCAAGCAGCGCAAGGCCAAGGCCGAGCTTGCCGCGTGCGGTGATCGCTGATGAATACGACATACCTTGTCATTTCGACCGAGCGTATCGGAGCACCTGTCATTTCGACCGAGGCGATAGCCGAGCGGAGAAATCTTCCCAAGCGGCAACGCCTCTGAAAGATTTCTCGACTCCGGCCTTACGGCCTCCGCTCGAAATGACACCTACAGATTTTCCCCAAAATTTCAACCTAGACAAAGGAAGAGAAATATGAAGAACAAGAAACTCGCCGCCGTCCTCGGCGTGCTGCTCGCCGGTTCGATGGCCTTCTCGCTGGCCGCCTGCGGCTCGACCACCGCGTCGAACGACAACGCCAAGTCGGACACCTCCACCTCCGACACCAAGTCGGATGACACCAAATCGGACGACACCTCCTCCGACGCCGGCACTGGCTTCGAGGAAGTCCCGGTCGGCCCGTCCGGCACCGCCGAGGAGCAGGATCAGGACAACGGCCCGCTGACCGTCGGCGCCGTGTACTTCCAGCCGATCGACATGGAACCGGCCTCCTCCGGCCTCAAGGCCGCGGACGCCTCCTTCCACCTCGAGGCCGACATCCACGCCAACGAGAAGGGCACCGAGCTCGGCTACGGCAAGGGCGACTTCATCCCGGACCTGACCGTGAACTACACGATCATCGACAAGTCCACCGGTAAGGAGGTCGAGGGCGGCAAGGCCACCTCCGGTACCTTCATGCAGATGAACGCCTCCGACGGCCCGCACTACGGCGCCAACGTCAAGCTCGACAAGGCCGGCACCTACCAGCTCAAGCTGTCGATCGAATCCCCGGCCGCCAAGGGCTGGATGCTGCACGTCGACCCGGAGACCGGCGTCAAGGGCCGCTTCTGGACCGAGCCGATCGAGGTCACCTTCGACAACTGGGATTACACGCCGCGTCAGTGGTGAGCGCGTAGGCGAACAGCCCAGTGGGCTGTTCGTAGCGCTCATGGGCGATGTGGCAACATCGCCCGGGACAGCCGGCCAAAGGCCGTCCTCCAGTGCACGACGGAGTGGCCGAGCCGTTAAGGAAACAGCCCAGTGGGCTGTTTCTAGGCGAGGGCGAGCGATAGCGAGCCAGCAATAACGCGTTCGCGATAGCGAACGTCCGAATTTGCCGGCGGTATCGTTGATTCCATTGTGGCGATATAGCGAACGCTCCCTTCCGCGAGAGGGGAGCTTTTGCTGTTTTGGGGATGCTGGGTTGATGAGGCTGGTCGGGTGTGACCCCCTCAGTCAGCTGCGCTGACAGCTCCCCCTAGGTAGGGGGAGCAGAGGTGACGACTCTTGCGCCCCCTGTTAGGGGGGCTGTCAGCAACGCTGACTGGGGGGCAACACCCCAACCACATAAAGCCCGACAAAGTATTAGACGTATAACCATTGTCTCTCCCTCAGTCAGCCCTGCGGCTGACAGCTCCCTCATCAGAGGGAGCCAAGGAGCGGCGTGAAAGGACGCGAATGCTTGAACAATTCGTGACGGTGATGCCGGGGACGCTGGCCCCCGCATTGCTCGTGATGTGCCTGAGCGTGATGCTCACGGTCGGCGAGGGGCGCGACAAGCCGATCAGCACGCATTGGCGTCTGTGGGGCGTCGGCGTCGGCCTCGTCGCCGCGATCGTGTTCGCGGCCCTGCGCGCGTCGGCCGTCATCAACCAGCGCACGTTCGTCAACTATCCGGTGCTGTGCGTCGCGGTCGTCGTCGACCTGCTCGCGCTGGCGACCGTCATCCTCGCCCGCCGCATCACCACGAACTGGCAGCGGCACGCGGTCTGGATGCACGTCGCGAACGCGATCGCTGCGATCGACATCGCGCTCACGCTGTTCTACGCGCTGCCCGACGTCATCCTGCAGCTGACGATCTGGGTCGAGCCGGGAGACCCGATCTTCACGTCCGCGATGCTGCTGCGAGCGCTCGGTTTCGCGCTGGGACTGGCGATGTCGATCATCGTCGCCGCGATCTTCCGCACGATGCGCTCGACCGCGGTGCGACCTGCGTTCACGGCCGCCGTCGTGCTGACGATGGCGATCCTGTTCGTGCAGCATCTGACCGGACTCGCGCAGATCCTGCAGGCGCGAGGATTCCCGATGAACCACACCGAGTTCGTGATGCTCGCGTGGTCGATCAACAACAACCGCGAGATGATTCTTGCGCAAACGTTCGCGTTCCTGATCCCGGCCGTCGCGTCGGTGGTGGCCGGATTCCGCATGCCGATGACCGGTCCGAATGAGGCGACCGTGCGCCGGCACAAGGCGTTCCGTCGTCGTGCGGTCGCGGCGGCCGCGTGGAGCGTCGTCGCGATGATCGGCGTGGCCGTGACGCTCACGGTCGGCGTGGCCGCGACCCAGCAGGAGGTCACGCTCTCGCCGCCGGAAGCGTACTCGTTGAAGGACGGCGTCGCGACGATCCCGTTCAGCCAGGTCGAGGACGGCCACCTGCACCGCTTCGAATACAAGGCGAAGGACGGTACGGTGATGCGGTTCATCATCATCAAGAAGAACGGCGGCGCGTACGGCATCGGCCTCGACGCGTGCGACAACTGCGGCGACGCTGGCTACTACGAGAAGGACGGCAAGATCATCTGCAAGAAGTGCGAGGTCGCGATCAATCTGGCGACGATCGGCTTCAAGGGCGGATGCAACCCGGTGCCGTTCCCGTACAAGACCGGCAACGGCAAGATCACCATTCAGACTGCGGATCTGGACGCGCTGAGCGCCCACTTCCAGTGAGTCCACTCTCTTGGCCCCCTCAGCTGAGGGGGGCTGTCGAGCGAAGCTCGACTGGGGGAGTGTTGAAAGGGCCGAACGCATAAGCGCTTGGCTGCCCCTCAGTCTCGCTACGCGAGCCAGCTCCCCTGACAGGGGGCAAGAAAAAGGAACGTTTGGCTTCTGACGCTCCCTCAGTCAGCTGCGCTGACAGCTCCCTCAACCGAGGGAGCCGAGAAAAACGGAAAAGGAGGAACACGTTGTTCTTTCTGCGAATGATCGCGCGGTCGTTCACGCGCCAGCTACGCAGGCGGCTGCTCATCGCGCTCACCGTGTGCCTGTCGGCCACGGTCAGCGTCTCGATGCTGGGCGTCGTCTTCGACGTCGGCGACAAGCTCAACGCTGAACTGTCGACGTACGGTTCGAACATCATCGTGCAGCCGAAGGCCGACGCGGTCGTCTCCGACCTGTACAACACGACCGGCGTGACCGGCGCGGCCGCCCAGGCCGACCCGACCGCGTTCCTCAAGGAATCGGACGCGGCCAAGATCAAGACGATCTTCTGGGCGTTCAACATCACCAACTTCGCGCCGCAGCTCAACGTGCACGCCGAGGTCAACGGCACGAATGCGCCGCTTGTCGGCACGTGGTTCAACAAGGAACTCAAGCTCGCGTCCGGCGAGACGACCGTGGTCGGCGTCGAGGGCATGCGTTCGTGGTGGAAGATCGAAGGCGCGTGGCCGAAGGACGACACCGATCAGGGCATGATCGGCGCGACGCTCGCGCAGCAGCTCGGCGTGGGCGTGGGCGATACGGTCACGCTCAAGAAGACCACGGCGTCCGGCAAGCACAACGAGCAGGCGATCAAAATCGTCGGCGTGTACGATTCCGGCGATGACGAGAATGGCTCGCTGTACCTGTCGAGTTCGGTCGCGCAGGTGCTCGCGGACCTGCCCGACGCGGCCGACAAGATCGAGGTGAAGGCCCTGACCACGCCGGAGAACGACCTCGCGCGCAAGGCCGCGCAGAACCCGGCCGCGCTCAGCCAGGACGACTGGGAGACGTGGTACTGCACCGCGTACCCGAGCTCGATCGCGTACCAGATCGAAGAGGTGATTCCGGACGCGGTCGCCAAGCAGGTGCGGCAGGTCGCCGCGTTGCAGGGGAACGTTTTGCAGAAGACGCAGGCCGTGATGATCCTGATGACCGTGCTGAGCCTGATCGCGGCGGCCGTGGCCGTGGCGAACCTGATGGTCGCCTCGATCGGCGAGCGGTCGGCCGAACTGGCGCTGCTTAAGGCGATTGGCGCGACGGACGGCGCGGTGTCGCGTCTGATGATGGCCGAGACGGCGGCGATCGCGCTGCTCGGTGCGATCGTTGGCGCGGGACTCGGTTCGGGCGTCGCGCAGCTGATCGGGCATGTGGTGTTCGGTTCGGGCATCACGATGCGGCCGATGGTGTTCGTGCTTGTGTTCGTGCTGCTTGCGATCACCGTGCTGCTCGCGTCCGCGTCGTCGATCCGCTCGATCCTGAGTCTGCGCCCCGCGGAGGTGCTCCATGGCCGGTGAGTTCGCTTCACAGTGTCATTTCGAGCGCAGCGTAGCGGAGTCGAGAAATCTCTTCCTTGCGACGCGTATGGCGTTGGTTGCCGCAGGGTCGTTCCTCGGGAGAAGATTTCTCCGCTCGGCTGTCGCCTCGGTCGAAATGACAGGGTTACGCATCGGTACGACGAGAAAGGAGTGGTGAGATGACGAATACCGGAATGTTCTTCCGCATGCTGTTCAGCGCCGTGTTCCGGCGGCGCTCGCGTGCGATGATGGCGGTCGTCGCGTCGCTCGTCGGCGCGGCCACGCTGTTCTGCCTGGCGATGATCTGCATCGCCGTGCCGCAGCAGATGAACGAGGAGATGCGCGCGTACGGCGCGAACCTGATCGTCACGCCGACCTCGTCCACCGCGTCGGCCGACAAGGCCGGCATCGACGAGGCGATGGTCGAGCACACCACCGAAATGGTCGCGGCGAAGGGGTCCGAGAAGCATGCGACCTACCGGTATGAGAACGTTCGCGTGAACGCCGCGCCGTACGTGATGGCCGGCGTGGACGCCGCGCAGGTGAAGAACCTCAACCACCACTGGGTGATCGACGGCTCATGGCCGTCCGACGGCAAGGTGCTCATCGGCCGCGACATCGCCGACGCGATCGGCCTCAAGGTCGGCTCGCGCATCACCATCGGCTACCGCGCCTCCGACAACTCCTCCACCTCCTCGGCCCCCTCGGCTGGGTCGAGCCGTGAAGGAAACGCCGGCGGCGTTTCTAGGCGAGAGAGCGACGACAGTCGCTCCAGTGAAACGGCCGAAGACTCCGCAGTTGCTGGGCAGGCTGGCTCGCGCAGCGAGACTGAGGGAGGGAACACGGGTTCCACCTCCACCACCAACGGCACGTCCAACACGCAGTCCTCCGGCCAGCCCACCCAGGATGGCCGCGTCTCCAGCGACATCATGGACACGTCCGGCACCGAATTCCGCGTCGCCGGCATCGTCGACACCGGCGGCAGCGAGGACTCGATCATCTACGCCACCAACGCCGACGTCAACAAGCTCACCGGCGTCACACGCGGCGTCGACGTCATCGAATACTCCGCCGGTGCGAACGATCTCAACGCGCTCGTGCAGAGCATCAACGACATGACCTCCATGCACGTCAAGGCGCAGCAGGTCACCAAGATCACCGCATCCGACACGCGCATCATCACCATGCTGCAAACGTTGTTCTGGATCGTCTCGCTCGTCGTGCTCGTGCTCACGCTCGTCGGCGTCGGCACCACGATCAGCTCGATCGTCTCGCAGCGACGCAACGAAATCGGCCTGCGCAAGGCGCTCGGCGCCAGCTCGTCGGCGATCGGCATCGAATTCTACGTCGAATCGGCCATGTACGGCCTCATCGGCGGCCTCGTCGGCACCGCGATCGGCTACGGGCTCGCGCAATGGCTGTGCGTGGCCGTGTTCGAGCGTTCGATCGGCTTCAACTGGTGGCTCGGCGTCGCGTCCGTGCTGCTTGCGGCGATCGTCGCGGTCGTCGCGTCCATCCCGCCCGTCCACCGCGCCACGCGCATCGACCCGGCCGTCGTGCTGCGCGAGGAATAATCCGTCGGCTTACGGCTTCGTGAACAACGCTTGTGAATAACGTAAGGAAACATCATGGATATGCTGCTTGAACTCGACCATATCTCGAAAATCTACGGCGATCTGCACGCCGTGGACGACCTGAGCCTGACCGTGCCGGCCGGGCAGTGGCTGGCGATCGTCGGCTCGTCCGGCTCCGGCAAGACCACGCTCATGAACATGATCGGCTGCATGGACACGCCGTCGCGCGGCTCGGTCAAACTCGAAGGGCGCAAACTCGAGGATCTGAACGCCGGCCAGCTCGCGGACGTGCGCAAGAACCTCATCGGACTCGTGTTCCAGAAGTTCTACCTCGTGCCGCATCTGACGGCCGTGGAGAACGTGATGGTCGCGCAGTACTACCATTCGGTCGTCGACGAGAAGCAGGCGCTCGAAGCGCTGGACCGCGTAGGGCTGAAGGACCGCGCGCACCACCTGCCGAGCCAGCTGTCCGGCGGCGAACAGCAGCGCGTGTGCATCGCGCGTGCGCTCATCAACGATCCGAAGCTGATCCTCGCGGACGAGCCGACCGGCAACCTCGACGAGAAGAACGAGAAGATCGTGCTCGACCTGTTCCGCCAGCTGCACGAGCAGGGCACGACGATCATCGTCGTGACCCATGACGCTTTGGTGGCGAGCTGCGCCGAGCGCGAGATCATGCTCAACCACGGCGTGCTCGTGGGCGAGAAGTGGAACGACGAGGCCGCGCGCGCCGCATACGAGGCGGCGGGCGGGCGCCCGGCGTCGACCGGTGCGGCCGTCGAGGGCGCGCAGACCGGCGAGACCGCGATCGGGTTCGCCGACCCGACCAAGGCCGCGAAAACGGGCCAACTCGTGAGCGAATAGTCCTGTGGACTATTCGTAGAGTTGGCCGAACAGCGGCAGCTGTGAGGTAATGTTGAGCCCGACCGATAGGTCGGTCCGTAATTGCAGGACGGTGAGGAATAATCCGCCGGCGTGGATTCTCTTCTGTCATTTCAAGTGAGGCGAAGCCGAATCGAGAAATCTTGATACCTCGCTGGATGGTAGAGATTTCTCCGCTCGCTGGCGCTCGGTCGAAATGACAGTGAGGGCCATGAGATCAACTACTGTGGAGTGATATGAGCGATACGAACACGTTGAAGAAGTCCGCGGTCGCGGCGGCGGCCGGACTGGTGGTGGCCGGCGCGATGCTGGCCGGATGCGGCGAGCCGAAGGCCACGCCGATGAACGACGAGTATTCCGGCAATTCGGGCGAGACCGAGCAGTCGCAGGAGGAGCAGTCGAACTCGTCGGATGGGTCCTCGTCTTCCGGCTCGTCGTCTTCGACCGGCGCAGGCAGCCGAGACACCGGCACGAAGTCCGACAAGAAGGACACCGGCAACTACGCGGACGGCACGTATTCGGTCAATGGCCAGTACGGGCCGATCGGCGAGGACACGATCGACGTGCACGTGACCGTCAAGGACCAGAACGTCGAGAAGGTCGAGATCATCGGGCATCCGTTCACGAGCATCTCGAAGAAGCACCAGACCGATTTCGCGGAGGCGATCAACGGCGTGGTCGACGGCAAGCCGCTCAAGGATCTGAAGGTCGACACGGTCGCCGGCGCCAGCTGGACCACCGACGCCTTTAATGCCGCTCTGGAGGTAGCCCGTCAGGAGGCTTCCGTTCAGTAGTTGTCACACTCGCTGCAGAACAGTGGTTGCGGGAACAGTGTGACACGATGTCGTGTCACACCTGCAGTGGAGTGGCTTTTGCGGGGAAAGCGTGGCACGGATTCATGTCACGCTTTTTGGAAAAGCGTGTTGTATTGGAGGGTGTGACAGACAGCGTCCCTCTGCGCTACTGGGGATTGTTGCAATTTCAAGGAATCTGTTGTCTCACCTTGCATTTGTGATGGATATTCGCCAAGGTGTGACAATTCGTATGTCACACCTTGCCCATCGCGCCGCATTTGACGATAGTGTGGCAGGATATCTTGTCACACCATCGTCAAACATCGGTCATCGCATCAAGCGTGACAGATCCTATCTCGCAAGCACGGGCCACAGGAGGGCTGTCATGCGTTCGGGCCAGTCGACGGCTGCATCCGGGGCGAGCGCTTTGGCTGCGAGCATCGAACCGAGCGTGGTGCCGAACAGGAAGCGCGCATCCACATCCGCGCGGAACGCGCCGGAGTCCACGCCTCGCGCGATGAACTGCGCGAACCGCTGCTGCGCCGGGTCAAGAATCTGCCGCGCCAGCCCATGCACGGACTCATTGCTGGTCGAGAGCACCACGCCCACCGCCTTCAGGCCGATCTCGTCGTTGAAGCTGGCCGCGACGCGTTCCAGCAACGTCCGCAACCCTTCGCGCGTGGTCTCCAAGTGTCCGAACTCCGGCAGGCTCACCGCCTCGATCTGCAGGTGGCGCAGCAAGTCATCCGTGTTGCGGTAGCGTCGGTAGATCGTGGTTTTCGCGACGCCGGACCGGCGCGACACCTCCTCGATCGTCATCGCGCCGATGCCGTCCGAGATGAGAATGTCGAGCGTCGCCTGTGCGATCTTGCGATCCGTGGCCTCGCGCGTGCGCGCGGCGCGTGGTGGCACGGCGGTCGTTGATGAGTCAGTCATGATTCCTTCTTCGTTACGTTCATGATAGGTCGGGGTGACGGGTGTTGACCCCCTCAGTCAGCTTCGCTGACAGCTCCCCCTTGTGTAGGGGGAGCAGAGAGGAACGGGGCCGAGTTCATCGAGCCATCCCTGAGCTCTCCCTGTGCAGGGGAGGGTGACCGCAAACGATCGTTCACGGTCGTCCCGATGCTTGAGACCCTTGTGTTGTAGGGGGTCGGCCAATGTGGCCGGTCACAGCAGCTTCGTGCTTTCGACCTGCGCCACGTACCACTTGTTGAATCCGATCAGGGGCTTGCGCAGCAGCAGTCCAAGCAGCAGCAGCGGCGGCACGAACAGCGCCAGTTTGCCCAGCGCGATCCAGTAATCATTCGCATAGATGCCCGCGATCGCCGCGCGCACCATCGTCACCGAATGCGTGATCGGCAGCCACGGACTCAACGCGGAGACGAAGTCGGGCAGGATCTGCAACGGATACGCCGCACCCGACCCGCAGATCTGCACCACGAGGTACAGCACGCCGATCGCCTTGCCAACGTTGCCAAAACTCACCACCATCGTGTACGCAAAGAACGAGTACACGAGCGAGCTCACCCACCCGTCGAGCATGAACAGCCACGGATGCACGGCCTGGATGCGCATGAACAGCAGCGTGCCGCCGCACGAGACCGTGCTTTGCAGCAGCGCGATCGTTGCGAACACGCCGTAATGTCCCAAATACAGCTCGTGTGGTCGCGCCGGGCGGCCAACGGCCGCCTCCAGCTCGTCGCGCACGCGCCGCGACACCGAGGTCTTCAGCGTCACCGCCATAAGCAGCGAGCCGACCCACAATGGCAGGAACGTGTACAGCGGCGCGAGCGAGCTGCCGAAGTTCGCGACCGGGAAGATTGCCTTGCGTTTGAGCTGTACCGGCGCGGCCAGCGTCGACGCCATCGCGTCCGTGTCCGTCCCGAGCAGATCGCGCACCTGCGCCATGTCGCCGCTGCTCAGCGCGTCCTTCATTTTCCCGTTGAAGTCGCTCAGTTTCGCGCTTGCGGCCGTCAATGTCGCGGCCGTCTCGTTCAGTGTGGCCTTGACATCCGCGAGCTTGGCGTTGGCCGTGTCTGCGGTGTCGCGCAGTCCGTCGATCGCATCGGCCGTGGATGACGAACCGGCCGTCAGCGTGCCGGCAAGATCCGTGACCGACGAGGCCAGCGAGTCGATCTGCGGCTTGAGCGATGCGTCGAAGTCGGACTGCGCCGACGTGACGCTCGCCTTGGCCTGTGCCGCAAGATCCTTGATCTGCTGCCGCTGAGCCGTCGCGTCCGCGGTCTTTGATGTCAGATCGCTCGCCGCGTCGTTCAGCGCGTCGCGCAGCGCGGTCTGCCGGGCGATCACCCGATCCAGTCCGTCCAGCAGCGTGGCCTGCGCGTCCGAGCCGATCGTCGTGGACGGATCGAGTCCGGCGACCGTGTCGCGGATCGACTGGTACTGCGCACGTTGGCTGTCAACGTTCGCAGCCTGTGCGGTCAGCGATGCCGCAAGATCGTCGCTCGACTTGCTCGCGCTCGCGTACACGTCGTCGATGCTGCTTGACACCGCGTCGAAACTGTTCGCGCTGGTCTTCAGCGCGTCCGTCATCGTGCCCGTCGCCGAGGCGAGCGCGTCGCTCACTGTCGCGGCTCCCGACTTCGCCGAATCGACCTGCGACTTGACGTCCGCCGCCGAACCCGACGCGGTGTCGATCAGATCGACCGAACTCGACATCAGCGATCCGGCCGAATCGGTGAGTGTGCCGTACATGGTCAACGTCGCCGCCGTATCGTCCAGCGTGCTCGCGAAATCGCCAACCTTTGCATTGAACGAGCCGATCATCTGCGTGGCCTGCGGACTGTCGAGCTGGTCGAGCAGATTCGATGCGATCGACAGCGCGGTGCCGGTGATCGTCTTCGCGAACATCTCGTTGACCTGCGCGGCGACTTGGTCCGCGCCTTGGCCGGTCACCTTCGGCGCGAGCGCGTTGACCTTCTCGTTCGTGTAGTACGTGAGCTTCGCGTGGCTCACGGTATCGGCCGTGAAGAACGTCATCATTTTTTCGGAAAAGTCCTTCGGAATGATGACGGCCGCATAGTATTCGCCGGATTTTGTGCCATCGATTGCATCGCTTTCAGTCGTGAACGTCCAGTCGAGCTGGCTGTTCGCGCGCAGGGCGTTGACGACCGAGTCACCGACCGTGATCCTGACCGGAATCAGGTCGGACTGATAGCCCTCGTCCACGCTGGCGACCGCGAATTTCAGGTTACCGGTGTTCGAGAACGGGTCCCAGCTCGCGGCGATGTTGAACCACGAGAACAGGCCGGGAATGGTGACCAAGCCGATCACGATGATGACCGAGACGACGTTGCCGGTGATGCGTTTGAGATCGCCGACGAACAGCTTGATGATCGCGTTCACTTCGCGTGCCTTCCTTCCGTGTGCATGACGGGCAGCTCGACGGACAGCGCTGCCGGCATCCCTGACGCCGTATGTGCAGGCCGTTTGCGCGAACGTTTGCGTCGGTAAATCACTTCGCGGATCGCGTCGTCGCTCAACGTGCCCAGCTGGACCTGCCGTTCAAAGCTGTCGCGCATGAGTTCGATGGCCATCAGGAATCCGATGATGACCAGAATCCACACGATCCACGTCGCCAGCACGGCGAGCTTCACGCCGATCACGTCCGAGCCGTTCGCTCCGGCCACGAATGAAAACGTAACTGCAAGCACGGCAGGAACGGCCAGCCCGGCCACGAGCGCCCCACGACGCAGCCGCGGATAGCGTGTCATGAACGCGGCCGCACGTCGTTCGACGCCCGCGCGGTACACGTCCTTGTCCGCAAGCATGCGGATCGCCTGCGCCATGCTGAACGGTCGGTCCGGCAGCTGCACCTCCTCGCCGACGAACATGTCGCTCTCGGCGAGCTGGCGCGCGAACAGCCGGTTCAGATTCGTCAGCAGCGGGCGCACGACCAGTCCGATCGCAAACGAGACGGCCGCGAACGCGAGCAGCATCGCGATGTCGCGCGCCCAGTGACCGCCGTAGAACCCGCCGATCGTCTCGCGGAACGCGCCGATCGAATACGTGAACGGGAAGAACGGGTACAGCCCGCGGTAGAAGCTCGGCATCATCTCGATCGGATACAGGCCGGACGCGCCCGGAATCTGCACGATGATCAGCGCCACGCACAGGCCCTTGCCGACGTGCATGAGCGTGGTCGACAGCATGTAGATCAGGCTCAGGTACGCGAGCGACGTGCTCACGCCGGTGAGCAGGAACAGCGGCGCGTTCACGGTCTGCACGCCGAGGATCAGGTCGCCGGCCGTGGTGACGAGACCCTGCGCGGCGGCCGGCACGGCCAGCAGCAGGAAACGCGCGAGATAGCGTTCGCTCGCGGTCGGCTCCTCGTCGAGACCCTCGTCGTCGACCTCGAGCCTGACGATCACCATGAGCGCGAACGCGCCCACCCACAGCGCCATATTCGTGAACAGCGGGGCCATGCCGGAGCCGTACGTGGCCACCGGATACACGGTTTTCGTGGTGAGCACGGTGGGGGAGAGCATGAATGCGGAGATCGCGGAGACGTTGAGCTTGCCGTCGGTGCCGAGCAGCTGGCCGAGTGCGTTCGTCGATGCCAACGTTGCCAGATCGGTGGCGGTGGTGTCGAGTTTCGTCTCGACTTTCGTAAGGCCCGAATCGGTCTGCTTGAGCGCTTGCGTGGTGTTGGCTGCGGCCTGGTCGAGCTGGTCGAGCACGGTTTCGGTCTGCGCGATGAGCGCGTCCTGGCTGGTGACAGCGTTCGCAAGGCCGGTTGCGGTGCCGGCGAGTTGGTCGAGTCCGCTGCTCAGCTGCGGCGCCGCGGTGTTCGCGATCGTCTTGCGGGCGGCTGCGGTCTGGTCGAGCGTAGTCTGCGTTGCCGTGTTCATCGCATCGGCCGAGTTCTGCGTGCCGCTGATCAGCGATCCGGTGTCGCTGTTGAGTGCGGTGAGGCGGTTGACCGAGTCGCCGATCTTCGTGTGCTGCGCTTCGAGTTTGCTGATAAGGTTCGCGGTGACGCTGGTCGACGGCAGTTGCTTGAGCTGGTTGATCAGGTCGGTGGTCGTGTCGTTGGCCTGCTTAGCGACGGTGAGCGCGTCGCCGACCGCCGCGTTCGCGCTGGTCATGCCGCCGGTGATCGTCGCGATGCCAACGTTCGCCTTCGCGCTCGCCTGCGACAGCAGATTCGTGCCCTGATCGATCGCCGCGCTCGTGCTGCTGATCGTGCTGCGGGCCGTATCCTGCGCGTCGGTGATGAGCTTAGCGGTCGATTCCAGCGTGCTGCCGGCGTTCGCCGCGGTGAGCTTCGCCTGTGCGATCGTGCCGCGTGCGTCCTTGGTCTTGTTCGGGATCTTGCCGAGCGCATCGGTCAGATCGGCGATCGAACCGCGCGCCTTGACGATCTTCGATTTCGTCTCGTTGAGCTGCGCGACCGTCTTGCTCGTGGTGTCGTTCGTCTGCGCGGCGACCTTGTCGCCGGCCTTGTTGACCACGTCGGAGATCACCTTGCTCGCGGTCGAGACGAACGCGTTGTTGACCTGCGTGTCGACCGTGGACGCGCCGGTGTCGGTGATCTTCGGCGCGACCGCGTTCGCTTTTTCGTTGACGTAGTACTCGAGCGTCGGGCGGTTCTTGCCGTTCGTGATCACGCTGGCCATGTCCTCGCTGAACGTCTTCGGGATGACGATCGCGGCGTAGCTTTCGCCGGATTCGACCTGCGCGATCGCCTCGGACTTGCTTACGAATCGCCAGCCGAGATCGTGGTTCGCCTTGAGCTGGTCGACAAGCTGGTCGCCGAGGTCGAGATCGCCGAGCAGCGCGTCGCTGGTGCCGGCGTCGTTGTTGGCGACGGCGACCTGCACGCCTTTGGTGTTGCTGTACGGGTCCCAGAAACCGACGATGTTGAACCACGCGTAGAGCGCGGGAATCACGGTGATGCCGACGATGATGACCCATGCGGTCGGCACGCGCAGCAGGCGCAGGGCGTCGCGGCGCAGTATCTTCAGCACATTGCTCATGGCATCCTTCCGGTCGATGGCGGTTCGGGTTTGTCGGCGGCGTGCGGTTCGTGCCGTCGCGCGTTTCCGCGTTGCAGTGCTACGCAATCCGTAGCGCTACGCATCACGTAGTGTAACGCTCCCTGTGGATCGTTTTGCGTGGGCTGATGTGAGACGTCGGTTCTGCGGTCGTGCCGCATTCGAACGGTATCCCCATCCTCTTGCGTGACAAATCTGCTAGTACCGGCCGGATAATCGCCAAAACATCACGCGAGGAGCTTGGTTTGCGTGATGTTTTGGATAGTAATGGGTGGTTGATAGCCCGAATATCACGTGAAGGGTCTGGTTTGCGTGATGTTTTGGATAGGATCGGCTGACTGCTAGCCAAAACATCACGCGAGGAGATTGGTTTGCGTGATGTTTTGGATAGGATCGGGTGCTGAATAGCTCGAATGTCACGTGAAGGGTCTGGTTTGCGTGATGTTTTGGATAGGATCGGTTGGCTGCTAGCCAAAACATCACGCGAGAGGGGTCGGTGACCGAGGCTGATGGCTGAGGGCCGGTGGTTGATGGTTGACGCCCGGATGCCGTCGCGGTTGGGCGGCGCTGATAGCGTGGACTGCATGAGCGAAGCAACAGACCAGACCAAGGATGCCGCGCAAACCGGGGAGACCGCGCAGATCGAGGGTACTGCTCGGCATGATGCCGTCGTGCCGGCGGAGGAGCCGGGTCGGTCCGAATCGACGGATATCGGACCGATCATCGGCATTCCTGGGGAGGTCATGCCGGAACCGGCGGAATCCGAGCCGTCATCCGCGGAACTTGCGCCATCGTCAACGGAACCGTCGGCCAGCGGACCCGAAGCATCGATCGCCGGCGAACCGATCCCCGGCGACATCAACGGCGACGGCATCGTCGACATCGATGACGAACGCCTCCCGCTCGTCGCGCGCATCTACGGCATCGTGCTCGTCGTCTACGGCATCACCACCGTCCCGATCATCGTGCTCACCGTCATCGCCGTCGTCCGTGCGCTCGCCTCAGGGCAGGTCGTCGTCACCCAGCCCGACCTCACCGCCATCCTCAGCTGGCTGTCGGCCGGCACGAACTCCGTCACCACCGTCATCCTGATGATCTTCGGCATCCTGCTGCTGCGCAACCGGCGCAAGCATGCGGCCCGCTGGATCGAAGCGCTCATCCCGCTCACCATCGCCGAAGGGCTGTTCGTGGTCGCGCTCGACGGCCTCAAACCGGCGCTGTTCCTGCCGATCGTCCAGCTCGTCATCCTCGTCGCGCTGTCCGTCACCGTCGACCCGGCGCTGCGCGAGGAACGCCGGCTCAAAACAGCGCTCTGGCACATGGACAGGCGCTCGGAATACGAACGCGCGCTCGCCCAGGGCATGCCCGGTCGCGACCTGAGCGGCAAAGGCTACATCTCGCTCGACTTCTTCAACATCTTCTGGCTGTTCATGGTCGGCTGCGTGTTCGGCCTCGCGATCGAGACGATCTACCATTTCGCGCTGTACGGCGGTGAATGGCAGGACCGCGCGGGCCTGCTGTGGGGCCCGTTCTCGCCGATCTACGGCTGCGGCGCGGTGCTGCTGACCGTGCTGCTCAACCGGCTGTGGCGCGCGAACTGGCTGCTGATCTTCTGCGCGAGCGCGGTGATCGGCGGCACGTTCGAATACCTGACGAGCTGGTTCATGGAGGTCGCGTTCGGCATCACCGCGTGGGATTACACCGGCCAGTGGCTGTCGATCGACGGGCGCACGTCGGGCAAGTACATGTTCTTCTGGGGGCTGCTGGGCTTGGCGTGGGTCAAGCTGATCCTGCCGCGACTGCTTGCGCTCATCCAGCGGATTCCGTGGGGATGGCGGTATACGCTCACGCTCGTGTGCCTCGTGTTCATGGTGATCGATGCGACGATGACCCTGATGGCGCTGGACGCGTGGTATTCGCGCCTGGCCGGCATCGCGGTCGACTCGCCGGTATCGGACTTCTTCGCGCGGCATTTCGGCGACGAGTTCATGGCGAACCGCTTCCAGACCATGAGCCTCGACCCGTCCAAGGCCGGGCGCGCGTAGGGGTGATGCTGCCGTGCGGTCGGACGCGCGAACGCCGGCTGAGAACGGGGGTATTGTGTCGCGGGGCGAAGCCCGATAGATTGGGTGGAGTTTGTCCGTTCCGCGTGTTCCGCTGATGTCGGGACCGGAACCCCAGCACAGTATCGGAGATCACATGAGCCAGCAGCAGTCTGCCGCCAACCAGCCCAATGTCAGCCAGCCCGGCCCGACCGTCCAGCCCGCGCCGAAATCCTCCCGTCTCGCCGTCCCCGACCTCATCTCGATCGGCATCTTCACCGCCCTCTACTTCGTGTGCGTGTGCGTCGCCACGCTCGTCTCCACCCTCATCGCCGGCGCGGGTACGATCTTCCTGCCCGCCGTTGCCGCGCTCATCTGTGGCCCGGTGTTCATGCTCTCGGTCGCGCGCGTCGGCAAGTTCGGCGGCATCACCGTCATGGGCGTCGTGATCGGCCTGTTCCTGTTCGTTTCCGGTCATTTCGCGCTCTCGTTCGTCGCGAGCATCGTCTTCCCGCTCGCCGGCGACCTCATCGCCCGCATCGGCAACTACAGGAACCGCGTCACCATCCTCATCGGCTACGTCGTGTTCTGCTACGGTCTGACCGGCCCGATCCTGCCGCTGTGGTTCATGAAGGACGCGTACGTCGCCTCGCTTGAGGCGCGTGGCAAGAGCGCGGCGTACATCAATGACCTGTTCTCGCAGATCAGCGTCGGCTCGTTCTTCGTGGCGATGGCCGCGATCCTTGTATGCGGCCTGATCGGCGGCTGGTTCGGCCAGCGCATCCTCAAGAAGCACTTCGTCAAGGCCGGCATCGCCTGATGACCGCGTCGATTGCGATGACTGCGTTACGTGACCGGTGTACGGGTGCGTACGTTCGCATGATGATGCGTGGTGCGAACGTGTGCGTTGGCCGTGGCGGCTTGAGCATCGGGCGGTGTGCATGATCGGCCAGTTGCCCGCATCCTCCGACCGCTTCGTGTCGCATGATGGGACGCGTGATGGGTCACGTGATAGGTTGTGTGACGGGGAGCGTGACGGGGTGCGGGTCGAGCCACACGAGTCACATGGGGCATGCGTCAGGTCGCGCTCCGAATCGTATGCGTCAAGCGGGCCATGTGACGGGTCGCGCATCGAGGCGCACGGGGCACAGTCACGCTCCGGGCCACGCGCCGCGTCGCAATACAACGGCATACGTCTCGACCCGCGCGCGAAACTGTACCTGTTGCTGCTCGCGAACCTGCTGCTGTTCTTCCACGTGGATACGCGCGGCGAGGCGGTCATGGTTGCGCTGTTCCTGCTGCCGCTGTTCGTGGCTGGGCGGTGGCGGAACGGGTTGCGATTGGCGGTGCTGTATTTTGCGCTGCTCGGGCTGGGACTGTGGTCTGATGCGGTGACGCTGGACGGCTCGGGCGGCGGTTCCGGTGGATCGCTGATCGGCATGATGAACGATGGTGCACACGGTGGTGCTACGACATCGTTTGCAGTGATGGCAGGCCACATCGCCGGACTGCTGTCGGTTGGCATCCGCATGATGATGCCGTGCCTGATCACCGGCGCGTACGCGTTCACCACAACCTCGATCAGCGAATTCGTATGCGCGATGCGGCGCATGCGCGTGCCCGAGGCGATCGTCATCCCGTGCATGGTCGTCATCCGGTTCTTCCCGACCATCGCGCACGACTACCGGCAGATCCGCAACGCGATGGCCCTGCGCGGCATCGCGGCCGGCCGGTTCGCACTCGTGCGCCACCCGGTGCAATCATTGGAATTCATCATCGTGCCGCTGCTCATGAACGCGACGTTCGTGTCGCGCGACCTGTCCGTCGCGGCGCTCACCAAAGGACTCGGCATCGCCGGCGAACACACCTGCATGACCACGATCCGCATGCGCTGGTTCGACTGGGCGTATATGGCCGTGTGCACCGCGCCGCTGGCGCTCGCGATCGGAGGCGTGCTGTGAACGAAGCTCCTGCCATGTTATTTCGACCGAGCGAAGCGAACGGAGCAATCCTAGCCCACGCCGCATCCTCACCGTCCGCTCCCATCATCGTAATCTCCGACACGTCGTTCCAATACGCGCACGACGACACCGGTGCTGCGGCTGCCAATCCGGCCGTTGAAATCTCTTCGCGGGTCGACGCGACGGCTCCCGCCCTCTCCCACATCGATCTCGCCATCCGTCCCGGCGAAACCGTCATGCTGTGCGGGCAGTCCGGCTGCGGCAAAACCACCGTCACGCGGCTCGTCAACGGTCTCATCCCGAACTTCTTCCACGGTCCGTTGACCGGAACGCAGACCATCTGCGGGCTGGGCGGCGCCGGTGACGCGACGGACAGCGCACACGCTGCAAACGTTACCGCTCCCGTGTCGATCGAAACGCTCGTGCCGCTCGTCGGCAGCGTCTTCCAGAATCCGAAAACGCAGTATTTCAACGCCGACACGACCAGCGAACTTGCGTTCCCATGCGAGAACGTTGGCATGCCGTCCGCCGAGATCCGTGCGCGCGTCGCCGAGGTCGCGCACCGGTTCGGCATCGAGCATCTGCTCGGCCGCAGCGTCTTCAAGCTGTCCGGCGGCGAGAAACAGCGGCTCGCGGTCGCCGCGGCGACCATGCTGCACCCGCGGATCATCGTGATGGACGAGCCGACCAGCAACCTCGACACGGACGCGATGCGCGACCTGCACGACATGGTCGCCGCGCTCAAACGCGACGACGTGACGGTCGTGATCGCCGAGCATAGGCTTGCGTGGTGCGCTGATCTTGTCGACCGGTATGTGCGGTTCGAGCACGGCTCGATCGCGGGCGAATACACGGCCGCCGAGTTCGAGGCGCTCCCGGCGGAACGGCTCGAATCATGGGGCTTGCGCGCGCTCGACCTCACGCCGTACCGCGAGGCGTTGCGGGCGAAAGCCGGTGTGGCCGGCGGTGCGCCGGACGGTGCCGATACGGCCGTGAAAACGTCGGACGAGCGTCCGCGGCCGGCTCGCGAACGCAACGACAGACTGTCTTCGGGGCGGGAAACATCGCAGCCGTCGGTCAACGTTGCGGTCAACGCGGAGACCGCAACGCCGGCCGATATGCCGGTCGCATCGCAGGTCGGTCCGGTCATCGATTCGGCAAGACGGCATCCGTCTGCTGCGTCCGTGCTGGCCAATCCTTCCACGCCGCAAACGGAACGTCAGTCGTCTGCCATCGGCAACGTTCCCATCATCGCCACGCGCGACCTCGTCGTCGGCTATCGACGTGCGTTCCGCCGCAATATCGCGGATCTGGCGTTGCGCGGCGGCGAGATTGTCGGACTGATGGGCCGCAACGGAGCCGGCAAAAGCACGCTCGTACGCACGCTGTGCGGCTTGCAGAAACCGCTCGCCGGACGGGTGCTGCTGCACGGCGCCCCGGCACGGGCGGCCGCGCTCACCCGCACCGGGTTCCTCGTCATGCAGGACGTCAACTACCAGCTCTTCGCCGACAGCGCGCGCGAGGAACTGCTGCTCGGCCTCGGCGACGCGGACGATGTGATTCGTCAGCCGGTCGGCCTGCCGGCCAATCAGCCGGCCGACCGGCACACCAGCCAGTCGAACGCGACCGCATCCCCGACGTCGTCCCATCCTGCTGCAACGTTCGGCGAACAAGCCGACCGGGTGCTGGAATCGCTGGATCTGCTGCCGTACGCGGACCGTCATCCGATGAGCCTGTCGGGCGGCCAGAAGCAACGGTTGGCGATCGCGTCGGCGATCATGTGCGGCAAGGAACTCATCGTGCTCGACGAACCGACCAGCGGACTCGACCGCGCGCACATGATGCAGGTCGGCGCGCTGCTGCGGGGATTGGGCGCCCAAGGCAAGGCCGTGCTCGTCGTCACGCACGACGAGGAGCTCGCTGCGCTGTGGTGCGACCGGATCATCGATTTGGACAACGACGCGGCTTGACCGAACAAGGAGGATGTATGACGGAGCCTACAACGGCCCCCGCAATGAACCATGCGGCACGACCCACGGTTAACGTTCCTGCCGGCCCCACGGTGACGCATATGGCAACTGGCCGTGCGGCACAACCCACGCCGGAATCCAATCCGGCTGCCGCGGCGACTGGTTCCGGACCTGAACCCCGACCGCCGTTCGACCCGACCGAATGGATCGGTGACTGGATCAGCTTCGAGCAGCTCATCGACAGCCACGACCCCGCCATCGAACGCGCATGGGCGGAATCAGAAGCGGCAATGCGCGGCCGGCGATCCGCGTTCTCGCTCATGCTGCCGTTCTTCGGAGGCAGCATCCGCCGGTTCTGGCGCTGGGCATGCCGCACCACCTGCCGCGAAAACCGGCACGTGCCGATCGCCGGCTGGCACATCGAACCGTTGGAATTCGGCGACAACGCGGGCAACGGGTTCGCGCTCGAATGGCGCAGCGACGAATCTACGGTGATCGGCCGCTACGCGTACCAGTTCGACCACATGATCGATCGTGGTCTCGAAGGCAAGCCATGCTACGTGTTCCACGCCGACTCCGCACCGGCCGGCAGTCCGTTCCGCGTGCTCATCGCGATGGACCCGATGCCGGAACGCGCCGCGCTCGCGAACGGCGGGCTGCTCAGCCACCTGCATTTCCAGTACGGCAGCAGCGAGGAGGCACTGCTGCGCGGTCCGGATAAGGGTGCGGTCGCTAGGCTGCGCCATCGCATGTGGTATCCCACCATGTGCGCGGCCGAAGGCGACCTGCTCGCCCGGTGCAACATCGTCCGCGCGTTGCACCACCTGCCGGCGTGGAAGCAGCTGCCCGAGTCGGCATGAGTATTTCCGCGCGCGGAGCGTGACCGGGAGCGGTTTGATGATCGAGAGGCTGAACACGGACGTTACGCGAGTCGGTTTGACGATTGAGAGGCGGGTTTTGCGCCGCGGTCGGTCAATATAGGTCAATACGGGGGGTGAATCCGGGGCGTTGAGACGGATTCTCTCGTGACATCAGCCTCTCGATCGTCAAACCGACCTCGGCAGCCGGCCGAATCAGCCTCTCGATCAACAAACCGGGCATGATGCGCGAATCGACGCTAACGGTTCATGCCCTGCGCTTGACGCGTCCGACGGATCGTGCACGATTCGCGCCTATAGTAAAAGCATGGGAAACGCCGTCGTGCATCAGAGACCACGGGAGCAGCAGGAATCGGACACAGTGGCCGTAACCGCGACCGAAGAATGGCAGGGGAGCCGTCAACCGGTGCGGCGGCTGATTCGACGTCGGTTGTGGCGGACGTTCGGACCGTTGTTTGTGGTGATGACGGTCGGCGCGGCGTGCGCCTTCTATGTGTGGGCGACTCGAAGGGCCGCCGGCAAACCGCTGTTCCCCGACAGCATGGTGGTTTGGGAATATACGGCAGTCGGCATCGGCGTTGCAGTGTTGGCGGCCGTAACATACGCGACGTGGCGGGCTGCGACGGCGATCCTGCCGCGCGGCGCGGTCGGCGTGCCCACGGGCGAGGACTTTCCATTCCGCCTAGTGCGCAAGCCGCACGACAACAGCGATCTTGAACTGGAGGAACCTGATTTTCAGGTGTCGATGATCGTGTTTCCCGCCGGCCTCACTCGGGTGTTCAAGGTGTTGGAACTGGTCGGCGGCGAGGCCGACGTATGCTGGACCATCATGCAGGTGAGCGGCGGCCGGCTGCGGTTCCTTGGCCGCGACGCCGTCGACCCGGGCACGCGGCTTGCCTGCGCGCGGCAATACGCCACCGACGACCTTGACGGCGTCCCGCTCGACGAACATTGCACCTACGACCGGCGCAACAGCGTGCTCATCGTGCGCTGAACCGCGTGAGCCAATATCGGCACAAGTCGCCCGCGATTAATTCACCGCGTCGTCTCCCGTTACCGCTCTGCCACGTCGTTCGCCAAGATGCCCGCACTCGGGCTTTATGTAAACTTTGAGGCAGTTTTCCCTCGCTGCAGAGGTCATTTCGCAAACTCTGAGGCAGCCTTCGACGAATACCGGCCAGTATCCGACCCATATCGGGGATACAGCGCCGGATCACCGCCGGTGGCTGCCTCACAGTTCGCAGAAAGACCTCTACGGCAAGGGAAAACTGCCTCAAGGTTCGCGAAAAGGCTTCAGCAAGGTCCCAAAACCCTCACACGGTCAGAAGTCCCAATCCTCGTCGTCCGTCTCCTCGGCCTTGCCCATCACATACGACGAGCCGGAACCGGAGAAGAAGTCGTGGTTCTCGTCCGCGTTCGGCGACAGCGACGCGATGATCGCCGGATTCACATCGCAGATCTCCGCCGGGAACAGCGCCGGATAGCCGAGGTTCATGAGTGCCTTGTTGCCGTTGTAGCGCAGGAACTTCTCCACATCCTCCGTCAGGCCCACGCCGTCGTACAACGACTCGGTGTACTCCACCTCGTTGTCGTACAGCTCGTTGAGCAGATCGTACGTGTACTCGCGCAGCTCCTCGCGCTTCGCGTCGCCCACCAGCTCCAGCCCGCGCTGGTACTTGTAACCGATGTAATACCCGTGCACGGCCTCGTCGCGGATGATCAGGCGGATCACGTCGGCCGTGTTCGTGAGCTTCGCGTGGCTCGAGAAGTACATCGGCAGGTAGAAGCCCGAGTAGAACAGGAACGATTCGAGCAGCGTCGAGGCGACCTTGCGCTTGAGCGGGCTGTCGCCCTCGTAGTAGTCGAGCACGATCTGCGCCTTCTTCTGCAGGTACTCGTTCTCCTCGCTCCACGCGAACGCCGCGTCGATCTGTTCGCTCGAGCACAGCGTCGAGAAGATGCTCGAATACGACTTCGCGTGCACGGACTCCATGAACGCGATGTTCGTGTACACGGCCTCCTCGTGCGGGGTGAGCGCGTCCGGAATGAGCGAAACCGCGCCGACTGTGCCCTGGATCGTGTCGAGCAGCGTCAGGCCGGTGAACACGCGCATGGTGAGCGTGTGTTCCTCTTCGCTCATCGACTGCCAGCTGGGGATGTCGTTGGAGACGGGGACCTTTTCGGGCAGCCAGAAGTTGCCGGTGAGACGGTCCCAGACCTCGAGGTCCTTCTCGTCCTCGAGCTTGTTCCAGTTGATCGCGCTGACGCGGTCGATGAGCTTGAGCGGCTTGCGCGGAACGGAAATCGGTGCCATAGTACGGTGTCCTTTTTGGTTGTCTGATTGTTTGATTGTTTGATGATGTCTGTGATTGACCGCTGAACTGAACGGCTGGGTGCGGGGGACGCGTCGGGAGCCGGCATATGTTGCTCGACACGCTCCGGGCCGCTCGGCCAAGTCTTACGGTCGATCAACATATGCCGGCTCCCGACGCTTCGTTTGCGCTGTTATGTTACGTCGTGCGAATCCATGACTGCGGCCTTTGGCACGATAGAGGTTTCTTCGATGTTTCTCTGCATTTTTTCCGCTCGTTTACGGAGCGGTGGGGTGCGGGTGTGTGTTGCGCGACCGTAAGACTTGGCCGAGCGGCCCGGAGCGTGTCGAGCAATACATACCGCACCCCACCGCGGCAGAGCTACCAGCCATCAGAATAAAGCGTAGCTCAGTAACGCGGCAGAGTCACCGCTCAAAAATGAGCGATTACAGCATGCAGGAGACGCAGCCCTGGACCTCGGTTCCTTCGAGGGCCTGCTGACGGATGCGGATGTAGTACAGGGTCTTGATGCCCTTGCGCCACGCGTAGATCTGCGCCTTGTTCACGTCGCGCGTGGTGGCCGTGTCAGGGAAGAACAGCGTGAGCGAGAGTCCCTGGTCGACGTGCTGCGTCGCCTCCGCATACGTGTCGACGATCGCCTTCCAGCCGATCTCGTACGCGTCCTTGAAATATTCGAGATTCTCGTTCGTCATGTACGGCGCGGGGTAGTACATGCGGCCGATCTTGCCTTCCTTGCGGATCTCGATCTTGGAGACGATCGGGTGGATCGACGACGTGCTGTGGTTGATGTACGAGATCGATCCGGTCGGCGGCACGGCCTGCAGGTTCTGGTTGTACAGTCCGTCGCGCAGGATCTCGTCGCGCAGCGCGGACCAGTCGGCGACGGTCGGGATCGCGACGCCGTACTTTGCGAACAGGTCGCGCACGCGGTCGGTGCGCGGCTCCAGCGAGCGGCGGCCGTCCGTGTACTTGTCGAAGTAGTTGCCCTGGCCGGCCGGCTTCGCGTACGCGGAGCGCTCGAAGCCGACGAACGCGCGGCCGCGGCTCACCGCGAGGTCGTGCGACGCGCGGTAGGCGTGGTAGGCGACAGTCATGAAGTACATGTCGGTGAAGTCGAGCGCCTCGTCGGAGCCGTACTGGATGCCTTCGCGGGCGAGGAAGCCGTGCAGGTTCATCTGGCCGAGGCCGATCGCGTGGCCTTCCTCGTTGGCGCGGCGGATCGACGGCACCGCGTTGATGCTGGTCTGCTCGGCGACCGACGTGAGCGCGCGGATCGCCGTTTCGACCGTGCCCGCAAGGCCGCCGTCCATCGCCTTGGCGATGTTGAGCGAGCCGAGGTTGCATGAGATGTCGCGGCCGACGTGCGCGTAGCTCAGGTCCTCGTTGAACGCGCTCGGCTCCTGCACCTGCAGGATTTCGGAGCACAGGTTCGACATGGTCACGCGGCCGTCGATCGGGTTGGCGCGGTTGACCGTGTCCTCGAACACGATGTACGGGTAGCCGGACTCGAACTGCAGCTCGGCGAGCGTGGTGAAGAACTTGCGCGCGTCGATGTAGGTCTTCTTGATGCGATCGTCCGCGACCATCTTCTCGTAGTTTTCGCTGATCGGCACGTCGGCGAACGGCTTGCCGTACACGCGCTCGACGTCGTACGGGCTGAACAGCGCCATCTGCTCCTTGCGTTTGGCCAGTTCGAACGTGATGTCCGGCACGACCACGCCGAGCGCGAGCGACTTGATGCGGATCTTCTCGTCCGCGTTCTCGCGCTTGGTGTCGAGGAAGCGCATGATGTCGGGGTGGTGCGCGCTCAGGTAGACCGCGCCCGCGCCCTGGCGCGCGCCGAGCTGGTTCGCGTACGAGAACGAGTCCTCGAGCAGTTTCATGACCGGCACGACGCCGCTCGACTGGTTTTCGATGTGCTTGATCGGGGCGCCCAGCTCGCGCAGGTTGCTCAGCAGCAGGGCCACGCCGCCGCCGCGCTTGGACAGCTGCAGGGCCGCGTTGATGCCGCGCGAGATCGACTCCATGTTGTCTTCGATGCGCACGAGGAAGCAGCTGACCGGCTCGCCGCGCTGCGCCTTGCCGAGGTTGAGGAACGTGGGCGTGGCCGGCTGGAAGCGGCCGGCGATCATCTCGTCGAGGTATGCGTTCGCCGCGTTCTCGTCGCCGGCGGCCAGATCGAGCGCGACCGCCGCGCAGCGCTGCGGGAAGTCCTCGAGGTACTGCTTGCCGTCGAACGACTTGAGCGCGTAGGAGCGGAAGAACTTGAACGCGCCGAGGAACGTTTCGAACTCGTAGCCGCTGGCGGCCGCGCGCGCGTAGAACGCGTCGAGGAACTCGGGGGAGTACTGCTCGAAGACGCGGGCCTCGTAGTACTGGTTGTCGATCAGGTAGGCGAGGCGCTCGGCCGTGGAGTCGAAGTGCTTGGTGTTCGGCTCGATCTCGCTGGCGACGTACGCGCGTTCGGCTTCCTTGTCCTTGCCGAACTGGATGCGGTGGTGCTCGTCGTACAGGTTGAGCATCGCGTTGAGCGCGTGGTAGTCGGTGGACGGATCGTAGGTGCTCATAGATGATCTTTCGGTTGGGGTGGGTTATGGGGACTGTTTTGCGTGATGTTGGTGCGGCTTGCCGGTCGATACTATCCAAAACATCACGCTAGGCAGTGTGTTTGCGTGACATTTATGAGAGTAGCCGGTTGATACTAGCCCAAACATCACGCTGATCGGTCTTGATCGGTCTTGTTCGGTCTGTTGGTCTTGATTGGTCTGTTGGTCTTGTTCGGTCTGTTGGTGTGATATTTCGGCTAGTAGCTGGACCGTACTATCCTAAACATCACGCCGACGGACCGTTTTGCGTGATGTTGGTGCGGTGATCACGTTGGTGCTAGCAGAAATATCACGCGATGGAGGCGGGTTGCGCGGTGGCCGGCTGGGCGGTGTCAATCCGAGCGATGTCGGAGGCGGTGCCGGGCTGGATGGCGCCAACTTGGGCGGTGGCGGGCTGTACGGCACCGGCGTCCGCGAAGAACCGGGCGAGCCCGTCGCGCGTTTTGCGCACGTCATCGGGGGTGCCCATGAGTTCGAACGTGAACAGCAGCGGTATCTTGCATTTCGCGGAGACGATGCGTCCGGCCGCCCCGTACGCCTCGCCGAAGTTGGTGTTGCCGGAGGCGATCACGCCGCGGATCCATGCGCGGTTGTCCGGGTCGTTGAGGAAGCGTTTGACCTGCGGCGGCACGGCTTTGGAGACGACGCCTCCGCCGTAGGTCGGCACGATCAGCACGTACGGCTCGCGCACGGCGAGCGGCGCGTCTCCGGGACGCAGCGGGATACGGTAGGTCGCGATGTCCAGCTCGTCGAACCGGCAGCTCTCGACGAACCGAGTGGTGTTCTCGGATGCGGAGGAGAAGTAGACGACCGCTCCGGCATGGGGTGTGCCGGACTGAGACTGATCGTTGGATGATGGTGTTGCATTGCTCATATGCAGTTGATGGAGAGGCGATGATCGTGCGGTATCGGCGCGCGATTCGCGATCATCGGGACCGACGGATGACGTTTGTACAGTGGCCGGTCACGCGGCCAGCACGCGCTGATCGTCGGCCGGCGTCGAGATGACGTCGTGCTCGGCCACGGACTTGGCGGCGAGCGACTTCGCCAGTTCGCGGATCAGGTCCGGACGGTAGCCGGTCCAGGAGTGGTCCGGCGCGATGACGACCGGGGCCTGCTTGAATCCGGCGCGCTGCAGCTGCTCGAGGGTCTCCGGGCTTTCGGACACATCGATGGTCTCGAACGGGATGCCGAGCTTGGTGAACTGGCGCTTGGTGGCATCGCACTGCGGGCAGCGCGGCTTGGTGAAGACGGTGACGGTCATGGTTGCCTCCATTCGTATCGATGAGTCCCGTGTACCCTGTGGTTCGTTACGCGGTCGGTGACAGTTGACCCATAGTACAACTACCTTTTCCCGGGTGACCACTAGTTCTTGTGGCGTGTTGCGAGTGATTGCACTAGATGTAGTGTTTGGAATCGCGTCGGCAGTAGGCGTGTCGCGGTTGGATTGTCGACCGGTTCCTGCAGAGGACACAAAATGTCAGATTGATCACACTCGTGGCGAGGCCGTGCGGCGCGATAGGGCATGGGGTAACGTAAGCCGCATGAGCGAGAGCAATACGCAGACGGCATATTTTGCAGGCGGATGTTTCTGGGGACTGGAACGGTACTTCCAGAACGTGGACGGCGTGACCGATACGACGGTCGGTTATGCTCAATCTCGAACGGAATCTCCCACGTATGAGCAGGTGTGCTCAGGCCAGACGGATGCCGCCGAGACGGTGAAGGTCGTCTTCGATCCGGATCGCGTCACCCTGCGCACGTTGTCACTACTGTTCCTCGAAGTCATCGATCCGTTCTCCGTCGATCAGCAGGGCGAGGACCGCGGCCGCCAGTACCGCACCGGCATGTTCTATACGGACGATGTACAGAAAGCCGTATATATCGCCGCGCTGGAACAGCTCGTCGACCGCCAGCCGCAGCGTCCGGCCGTGCTCGTCGAGCCGCTGCGCAACTTCTATCCGGCCGAGGACCGTCATCAGGACTATCTGATCAACAATCCCGGCGGATACTGCCACATTCCGATCGCCGCGATCGCAAACGTACGCAACCGGCAGCGGTACGTCGAGAAAATCTGGGACCTGACCCTCGAACAGTTCGCGGTCACGCAGCTCGCCGCGACCGAACGACCGTTTGTGAACGAATATGATCACGAATTCGAGCCGGGCATCTACGTGGACATCGTCAGCGGCAAGCCGCTGTTCTCGTCGCGCGACAAGTTCGACTCCGGCTGCGGTTGGCCCGCGTTCAGCAAGCCGATCGACGCGGACTCGCTGACCGAGCACGAGGACCATCGCATCCCCGGCCGCGACCGCATCGAGGTGCGCACCGCAGACACGCAACTGCACCTCGGCCACGTGTTCACCGATGGCCCGGCCGATCGCGGCGGCCTGCGTTACTGCATGAACTCCGCCGCGCTGAGGTTCGTCCCGCGTTCGCGCATGGCCGAAGAGGGCTACGCCGACTGGCTGCCCGCCGTCGACGGCGAGTGAATGGGTGAGCGGAGTTGTGGAATGCGAAAGGGCTTGGAACCGATGTGATTCCAAGCCCTGTGCCGTGCCCCCCGTGGGATTCGAACCCACAACCCACGACTTAAAAGGACGCTGCTCTAACCGTTGAGCTAGAGGGGCAACAGCACTAAGATACACACTTCCGTCAGACAATCCCAAATCGGCGTGGCGGTTCGTCTTCGCGGCGGCCGTGGTTTCCTTGGCTGCGTCAATGGCGTTCCGGCCGCGAATATATGTGGGCCACGCGGCGGAAGTCCGCCGTTCCGTCGGTTCCGGGCGTTATATGCTGGTCTCACAACATAAGAAAGCCCCTATCGAATGACCGGAATCCAATCCTTTTAAGTCGTGGGTTGTGGGTTCTCTGATCCCGCAGGGTTGTGCTGCGTGTCCCCTGATCTATATGATCTCAGTCGGTGTTTGCTGAGGTCGTGCCGCTGCGGGTAGGCTTGCCTTTAGCAATGTCAACGCGGATGGGCGGGGAGATGCGCATGGAGTCGAAAACCAGTGAGGTGGCAGCGTTCGCTCGTATGCGCGAGAACCAGTATTTCGATCGCAAGAGCGCGCGCATCAGGCCCGAGGACGTGGCGAGGCATCTGATCGCGTTCGCGAACGCTTCGGGCGGACAGTTGGTCATCGGTATCGAGGACGACGGCGAGATCACCGGCTTCAAGCGCGCGAACGCGAAACTGGTCGAATCGTTCGAGCAGCTGCCGATCACGCAGTGCGCGCCCACCCCGCAGGTGGCCGCCCGGCGAGTTCCCTGCGTGAACTCGTCCGGCGAGGACGATCTGATCCTCGTATTGGACGTGTCGCCGTCGTCGAACCATGTGGTCGCGAAACGGTCGAACGGAGACGTGTATCTGCGCGAGGACGACCGCAGCGTGTTGTTGGACCGTGAGCAGGTGCTCGCGTTGGAGTACGACAAGGGGCAGCGTTGGTTCGAGGACGAGCCGGAAGACCGGTCGGGCGTCGACGATATCGACCATGACGTGTTCGACCGGTACAAGCAGGCCATCGGCGCGACGGATATCCCCGACGAGCGGGTGCTGCGCAGCCGCGGATTTCTCACGGATGGGCATCTGACGAACGCCGGCGTGCTCCTGTTCTCGCAGTATCCGGCCGCGTTCCTGCCGTCGGCGCGCGTGCGCGTCGTCAAGGTCGACGGGACCGAACTGCATACCGGCCGCAGCCTGAACATCGTCAAGGACGTGGAGTTCGACGGTCCGCTGCCCGAGGTCGTGGAGCGGGCCAGCCAGCTGATCGGCTCGCTGCTGCGCGAGTTCCAGGTGCTCGGCGACGACGGCCGGTTCCGCACGGTGCCGGAGTATCCGCGGTTCGCGTGGTTCGAGGGTTTGGTGAACGCGGTCGCGCACCGTGACTATTCGATCCGCGGCGAGCACACGCGCGTCATGATCTATGACGACCGTCTGGAGATCACCAGTCCGGGAGCGTTACCGAACCGGGTGACGGTGGAGAACATGCGCACCACCCGGTACGCGCGCAACCCAAAGATCTGACATGTGCTCACCGCGTTCGAGCTGGTGCGTGAGCTCAACGAGGGCGTGCACCGCATGTACGAGGAAATGGCCGAACTCGGCCTACCTGACCCCGAATACAGCGAGCCCAACAACTTCATGGTCAAACTCGTCCTGCGCAACAACATCCGGCAACGCGTGCCCTACCTCAACGAGCGAAACGACACGGCCCCGTCCGTCGTCAACCAGACCGAAGTGCCCGCCACCGGACTGACCAACACCGAACGCGAAGCCTTGGCCATCGTCGCGGTCGAGGGGAAAGTGACCACCAAACGCTTGGCCGAAAAGATCGGTGTAAATCCGCGTACGGCGGCAAGGACATTGAAACAGCTCGCCCAGCAGGAATTGCTGCACTGGCACGGGTCCGGGCTACGTGATCCCAAACAGTACTACAGTCGAGACTGACATACTCCGACATACTCCGACATACTCCGACATGTATATGTCGGAGTACTATAAGACCAGTGTAGGCAGCGGCTTCTGTGCACTGATTTTGGCCATTGTCGAGGATTTCAATTCCAAGAACATTTCCGTTTCTGACTGAAATCCACATTGTTGTGAAAGATCTTGCTGTCATCTGCTGAAGCGTATGCGTGGTCAGACGAACGGCAATATTATCCAGCCATACTTAAGTGGGATGTGGTTTGTCTTGGACCGTTCGGCTTCTTCGCAGATGCGACGAAGCGGGGCTGGCTACTGGTCGAAGCGTCCTTTGAACAGTTGGATGACGAGGACGGCGATGCCGCATAGCAGTCCGCCGATCTCCCACGGCAGCCAGAACGGCACGTCGGGCGCGAACATCAGCAGACACAGCGCGACGATCGTGGCGACGAGCATGATGACGCCGCATGCCGTCGCGGCGAGCTTGGAGGAAGCGGTCTGCAATCCGGCGCGTTCCTTGCGGTCCTCCTCGGACGCACGGTTGTAGGCGTCGAGGTCCAACTGCAGATACCGCATGCCGCAGTAAATGAACAGGAACACGCCGACCGCGTTGAGCGTCAGCATGACGGCGTTTGGCCAGCCGGCGTCGACGCCCCGCACCTCGTCCATGTACACCACGAGCATAACGCCGATCAGGATCGCCGCGATGCCGCCCGTGATGCCGGCCACCAGTATGCGGGCCTCACGGCTGCGGTCGTCCTGTGTGTAGAAGTCCTGGACGTACGGGTGCCGTCTCATGAACGCGACGCGCATCATGCCGCCGCCCAGCAGTAATGCCAGTCCGACGACCACGCCTATGCCGATGCAGGTGAACATCAGGAAGTCGTTGAGCGGGGAAGGACCGATGATCGAGTTGTCGGAGTCGAACAGGTTCGCGACGCCGACCGCAGCGATGACCGCCGCGATGCCGGACGCGATCAGCAGTGCGAAGCGGCGGCGATGCTCGTCGTATCCGGTCAGATCCTGCGGCAGGGGTGGCGTGCCGGCGTCGGCCGGCCCGATCGCCGGTTCGGCCGGTTCCGTATCGGGATGATTCTGCTCGCCTGACGGTTCCGTCGTCGGGTCGGGTGCGGTGCCGTTTGCCGGCCGGTTCACATCCCCGAGTACGAGGTCGTCGAGCGTGCAGCCGAACAGGTCGCAGATCGCCAGCAGCTTGTCCATTTCCGGGTACGCCTTCTCGGATTCCCATTTCGAGATCGCCTGCCGTGAGACGCCGAGCAGCATGGCGAGCTGCTCCTGCGTCATGTTGCGCCGTGCGCGCAACGTCTGCAGATTGGTGCGAAACGTCATCGTATTTTTCCCCTCTTCCAGTGGTGTCGTCATGTCTTGTCCGGACGATGACTCCACTATGACAGACCGCGCCGCCGCCCGCCACCATCTTGCGGTTGCACACGCCGATCACGAGGCCAATCGTCGCGCAACCAGCGGTTGCATCGGCGAAATTCCAACGTTTTCGGAGATTGTTTCAAGTATGCTGCGGGACTCGGCGCGCATGATTCGTTCGCTGGTGATCATGGTGGCGTTGGTGTGTCCGATGCCAGCTTATGGTGGCATGCCGTCAAGAATGTTGGACGGAACTGAGAGCGGCTTTGAAATAGGCGATCGCCGGAGACGGATCGCCATCACCCTCATACCGTTGCAGCGAGGCGAGAATACGACCGACGCGTTCGGCGTCCAGATTGCGTTTCTTCGGCTCCTTGCTGACGATCGTGTACGAAACGTCACCGGGCTCCGTTTTCACGATGGCGAGGATGCTGTGCGCATCCTCCCACTGACGTTCGAGATTAAGAGCGGTTTCCGGTACCCGTTTCCTTCCCAGCTCCTTGAACCCGATGGCGGCGTTGCGATTGACGGCGACGCAATCCGCATGCGTGTTGCCCGGCAGGGACGGGTGCAGGGAAAACAGCATGGCCTTCGAGTCGATGCAAGATACCGTGGCTAGGATCAGCAGCTTGTCCTCGCTCTTGCGATCGTATCGGAACGACAGCAGCTCGTGGTTCAGCCTGCGTGCGCAGGCGTATTCAAAGAACTGTCTTTTACTGGTCACGGGATAGTCCACGCCGCACAGGTGCATGAAGTTGTCCGGACCGAAGCACGCCTCCAGCGGGGCGGTCCGGTCTCCAGGAATGAACAGCACCCTGCGGTCGCACAGGTTGCGACGATACAGGTCGGCGGCCGCGTAGATGCGGGATACTGCGGAGGGTTTGTCCATCCCGAATCCTCTCTTGAAACGAAAGAAGCCGGCGCCCTTGGGCTGACCGGCTTTCTTTTGGCCTTTAACGTCTACCGCGGTGACTATCCACCCCGCCTTTCGGTGGAGCGTTCCCCACGATGCTTAGCGTCCCCGTGGTGGGACTGGATACGTTCCGGGGCTTTGCAATCCCTGACGCCATTCGTATCGGGCGGCGGAATCCTGTTATACGTGCGGAGGCCAGCACGGCAAGTATGGACGCGGACGGCGCACCTGTATCTGCACTCATCAGTTTAACAGCACATCCAACCCAATGGCCCCCGATTGCGCCGAAGGCGGCAACTCACTTGTGCCGGCCGAGGTATTCGGCAAGGGCCTGGGCGACGAGGTCCTGCATGCGGCCGCCGCCATACGCATAAGAAAAAGCCCGGCAGGGGAACCGGGCTTTTGTGAGAGAGGAAGAGAAGAAGAAGGTTTTCAGTTATGTGCGACCTTGCGGCCGTGGTTACATATAACAACGCGAATCTCGGCGGAACGTGCCGTTTGGCTGGGAACGTTGTGGGAAACCCGTGCCCGTTCTGTGAATGTGCGAGCGGATATGTGCTGATGCCGTGAAGCGGAACGGTCGGTGGCGCGGATGACGTGATGATCGTGCTTGATCGATGATCGTTGATGATCGGGCATGATCGCTTCTGATGGGTTGCTCGCGTGTCAAGCGTGCCGTGTTCAATGGCTGGAGTGAAGAAACTGATTGCGCAGCTTATGAAATTCGGCATCGTCGGTGTGATCGCCTTTATCATCGACTGGGGCATCCTGAACATCCTGGTCGGCGTGTTCCACATGCACAACGTGCTCGCCGCCACCATCTCCTTCATCATCTCGCTGATCTTCAACTACTTGGCGAGCATGAAGTTCGTGTTCAAGCACCGCGACGACATGGCGCGGTGGATGGAGATCGTGATCTTCGTGGTCGGCGCGGTGATCGGCCTGTTCATGAATGACGCGATTATCTGGATCTCGACGTACGGCATGAACCACGACGCGTACGTCTCGCAGCACGCGGAGTACCTGCTGCGCACGAATGTGGGCAAGCTGATCGCCACCGCCGTGGTGATGGTGTGGAACTTCCTGATCCGCAAGTGGCTGCTCGACGACACGCATACGAACGCGATGAACCGTCTGCGCTCCGCGGAAAACCGCCTGAGCGCCGAGGAGTTGGAGGCCAAGTGGCTCAACAGCTTCTCGCACAAGCTCGGTGTGTGGTCGCTTGAGCACACGCCCAAGGGCTGGCCGAAGTAGGGGCGAGCTGGATCGGACGGAGTCGCCCTATCCCTATCCGTGCGGCCGGTCCGTTCGTGCGGTGGGGGAGGCTGCGCGGTCTGCGCGCTGTCCCGTTCTTGGTGGTCTTGGTATTGTCCGGGTCTTCAGCGCAACTATTCCCGGAAATAAAGCCATTCTTCCCGAAATAGTTGCGCTGTGCGGTTGCCGGCGCAACTATTTTCGGACGAAGCCGCTCTTTTCCGAGATTTGTTGCGCTGGGACGGTGGTAGCGCAACTATTTTCGGAACAGTGGGATGATTTCCGGGAATAGTTGCAACGGATGACTGGACTGTGACTGGGGCAGGGGACGGTCGCGCGATGATGTCGCCGATGATATATCCGAATAAGACTGTCGCTCTGTCTTCTCTGACTATTGCCACGCAAATGGCTTCGATTCCGTGGCGATAGTCGGAGGAATGGCCGTATCGTCGGATTGTTGCCATGTGAACAAGCCTGTTTGTGTGGTGAAAACCCGAGAACTGCCCGGCTTCCCCGGTTAATCCCAGATCCGGCATCGGCACCGAGCGGGCCGAGAGACGAAAAAAGCTAGGAATCGTTGTGATTCCTAGCTTTCTGTTGGTAGCGGGGCATGGATTTGAACCATGGACCTCTGGGTTATGAGCCCAGCGAGCTACCGAGCTGCTCCACCCCGCGTCGGCTTGTCTTGCGACAGCTCTATCTAAGATACCGGCAACCGGTCAGATGTCAAATCGGCGTGTCGCGCCAAAAACCGCAGCGGCAGCCGCACCCCGATAGCCCGCCATAACCGCAACCGATAACCCGCGCGGCGTCCCGTCGCCGGCATGTTGCCATAATAGATGCCATGCCTATCAAGATCCCCAGCGGCCTGCCGGCCCGTGCCATCCTCGACTCGGAGCGCATCTTCGCGCTTGAGAAGCCCGAAGCGGAGCGTCAGCGCGTGCGTCCGCTTAAACTGGTGATCCTGAATCTCATGCCCAAGAAGATCGAGACCGAAACGCAACTGCTGCGCCTGATCTCGAAATCACCGCTGCAGGTCGAGATCGACTTCATGAAGACCTCCACGCACGAGGCCACGCACGTCTCCGCCGACCACCTGCTCAAGTTCTACGAGACGCTCGACGCGTTCAAGGACAATTACTACGACGGTTTCGTCGTCACCGGCGCGCCGGTCGAGCACATGCCGTTCGAGCAGGTCGACTACTGGGACGAGTTCAAGTCGATCCTCGACTGGGCCTCGACGCACGTGTTCTCGACCATGTACCTGTGCTGGGGTGCGATGGGCGCGCTCAACTACCGCTACGGCGTGCGCAAGATCGACTATCCCGAGAAGATCTTCGGCGTGTTCCCGCAGTATCTGCAGGACGAGTACTGCTTCCTGACGAACGGATTCGACGAGATCGCGCTGCAGCCGCACTCGCGACTGGCCGGCGTGGACGAGGACGACGTCGCCGCGCACCACGACCTGCAGATGCTCACGTGGGGACCGCAGTCCGGCCCGGGCCTGATCGCCACGCGCGACTTCTCCGAAGTGTTCGCGCTCGGCCATTGGGAGTACGGCAAGTACACGCTCGCCGAGGAGTACGAGCGCGACATGGCCAAGGGTCTGACGAACGTGCCGTTCCCGAAGAACTACTTCCCGCACGACGATCCGAAGCTGGAACCGCTGTTCAGCTGGCGTGCGCACGGCAATCTGCTGTGGCGCAACTGGCTGAACTGGGTGTACCAGACGACGCCGTACGACCTGACCGAGGTGCCGCAGCTGCGCAGGGAGAAGCGGCTGGGGACGGACCGTTCGATCCGGCACGAGCCGGGGAGCCCGCGCAAGGACGGTTTCGCGCCGTTTGTGCACGATGGGTACGGCGTGATCGAAGGCTGATGGTGGTGGACGGTCTGCGACCGCGTTGTTGATTGGCGGCCTGATGGCCGCGTACCCCACCCGTCAGCTTCGCTGACACCCTCCCCTGAGAGGGGAGGGAAAGCCTGAGCGCACGTTCCGTCATCTGCGCGTTAGCTCACCCTATCCTGAGGGGAGAGAGGAAGGCCTCCGCGTGGCAGCGGCAGCGGGGTGCCCGTCCTACCTTTCCCCGAGGGGAGGGAAAGCCTTAATGCATATTGCTGAAACGTCATCCTTTCCCGAGAGGGGAGGTTTGAGTGGGACGGCATCGCTTCGCCGCGGGGGATGTTTCGACGGCGTCGCCAGAGACGGGATGTCCACAACGTGGACGGGGCGATAGCCGAAAAGCGAACGTCGGGAATGTCACAGTGCGGATGTGACTGTGAACGATAACACAACAATTGTTGACAGATCGTCTAAACACGCGGATTGTGCAAAACGCCGACGGAACGGCGTGGTTCCGCCGCTGCTTGACTTTGTCCGAACACGGGCTAATAATCACTTCTCAGCCATTCGGAGTCGAATGCACGACGTCGACTCCAAGCCACGCCGCGCGGACCCTGAACCGGGGAGACGGAAGTAACCGGCATGTCACATTCGCCCTACCCCTTGGGCTAAACTGACACCGGAAACAAGAAGCAGGAGGCGTGATTATGGTCGGTTCATTCGGCACTGGCATGCTGTTGGCAGCCGAGACTGGCGCGCATCTTCCGTCGGTCGATGACTTCCTTCCTCCGGAGATCCTGTTCCAGGGCACTCCGTTCGCGATCAATCGCATCATTCTTATCCGCATCGTCGCCACGATCGTGCTGCTGCTCGTGCTGGGCGTCACCGCCAGCCGTGCCAAGCTGATCCCCGGTCGCTGGCAGGGCGTCGTCGAGATGGGCCTCGACTTCGTGCGCGACAAGATCGTCTACGACATCATGGGCGAGACCCGTGGCAAGCGCTACGTGCCGATGATCACCACGCTGTTCTTCACGATCTTCGTGTTCAACCTGTGCGGCATCATCCCGGGCATGAACATGGCCGCCACCGCGACCGTCGTCATGCCGCTCGTGTTCGCGCTGTGGACGATGATCCAGTACTGGATCGCCGCCGCCCGTTCGCAGGGCCTCGGCCACTACCTGCGTCACGAGCTGTTCACGCCGGGCGTGCCGTGGCCGGTCTACATCCTGCTCGCGCCGATCAACATCCTCGAGCTGCTGGTCATCCGCCCGGCCTCGCTGACGATCCGACTCTTCGCGAACATGGTCTCCGGCCACCTCATGGTCGCCACCTGCCTCGCGTTCGCGCAGTACTGGATGGTCGACGCGGTCAACAAGCTGCAGGGCGTCCCGGTGGGAGCGCTGTGGTTCGCCGGCGGCTTCGCGATGACCTGCTTCGAGGCGTTCGTCGCGTTCCTGCAGGCCTACGTGTTCGCGATCCTGTCGACCGTGTACATCAACCTGAGCTTCCCGGAGGAGTGACCCGAGCGGTCATCCCATCCCCGTCCCCGCACGTCCCGCACCGCAGCGATCGGCAACGGTCGCACCAATCGCACCAATCACACCAACCAGCGGAACGCAAGCGGAACCCCAAGATTTATAACGTCACCTCGTACGTTAGAAAGGAAACAGAAATGGATATCATCACCCTCGCTGAGGTCGCCGGCAACCTGTCCGTCATCGGCTACGGCATCGGTACTCTGGGCCCCGGCATCGGTCTGGGCATCCTCTTCGGTAAGGCCATGGAATCCACCGCCCGCCAGCCCGAGATGTCCGGCAAGATCCAGACCATCATGTTCATCGGCCTGGCTCTGGTCGAGGTGCTGGCCCTGATCGGCTTCGTCGCCGCCCTGATCATCAAGTAACGATCACCCGACGCACGAAACAACGATTTCATGTCCAACAATGAAAGGAGGGCTTCATGATGACACTGGCAGAAGGCGGAATCGATCTGTTCATCCCCGAGACCTATGACATTGTGTGGTCCCTGATCATCCTTGTCATCGTTGCGCTGTTCTTCTACAAGTTCTTCCTGCCGAAGTTCAATGCGATCTTCGACGAGCGTGCGGCAAAGATCGAAGGCAACATCGCCAAGGCCGAACAGGCCAAGAAGGACGCTGACGAGGCGAAGGCCAAGTACGAGGCCCAGCTGAGCAACGCCCGCGTGGAAGCCTCCAAGATCCGCGACGACGCCCGCGCCGAAGCCTCGCACATCATCGCCGACGCCCGCTCCCGCGCCGAATCCGACGCGGCGCAGATCACCGCCAACGCGCAGCGCTCCATCGAGTCGCAGCATCGTCAGGCGATGGTCAGCCTCAAGGGCGAAGTCGGCACGCTCGCCGCTGCCCTCGCGGGCAAGATCCTCGGCTCCAAGCTCGAGGACGCGGACGTGCAGTCGAGCATGATCGACAACATGCTCGACGAGATGGACTCCGACAAGAAGTGATCGTCTGGCAGTGACTGTCAAGACTACAACGCAAACGTCAAGGAAAGGGAGGTGACCAATGCGAGGAGAAGCATCGCGCATCGCCGATCGCGTCTCTCGTGACTCGCTGGCACCCAAGCTGCGCGAAGCAGGCGAGGACGCGTGGCGCATCGGGAACGAACTGTTCTCGATCACCAACGTGCTCGATCACAACGTCCAGCTTGAACGCGCGCTCACCGACCCGTCGCGCCCGGTGGCGGACAAGGTCGCCGTACTGAACACCCTGATCGGTGCTCAGGCGCACCCGATGACGATGGAGATCATGACCGATCTGGTCGGTCGTCGTTGGAGCCGCGTGTCCGACATCGCCAACGCCGTGGAGGACTTCGGCGTGGACGGCATGATGTACTACGCGGACGCCACCGGCACCACGCTGCAGGTGTCCGTCGAGCTGGCCGAACTGCATTCGGCGCTGCTCGGCATGCCGGTCCTGCGCTCCGAACTGTCGGACGACAGCGCCCCGGCCGAGGCCCGCACCAAGCTGCTCAACAGCCTGATCGGCTCCAGCGACCTCAACAAGGTCACCAAGCGCCTGGCGGAACACGCGACCTGCAACCTGCGCAACCGCCGCTACCTGCAGACCGTGCAGTGGCTGATCAACAAGTTCTCGCGCCACATGGGCGAGTCGATGGTCACCGTGACCACCGCCACGCCGCTCAAGATCGAACAGATCAAGAAGCTGGTCGCGATCTACACGAAGAAGATCGGCCGCCCGGTGCACATCAACTCGGTCGTGGACCCGTCCGTGATCGGCGGCATGCGCATCCAGGTGGGCGACGAGGTCACTGACAACACGGTGGTCGCCCAGCTCCAGCATTTGAACCGCACCGTCCAGGCCAGCGCCTGACGGCATATATCCCGCGCCCGCAACGCCGCCGCCCGGCAAGCCAACCGGACGTGCGCGCGGCGCGAGATCCCAAGATTTACCAATAACAACAAGGAGTGATCATGGCAGAACTTACCATTGATCCCACCACGATACGCAAGGCGCTCGATGATTTCGTCGAGTCGTACAAGCCGTCGGACACGCCCACCCAGGAAGTGGGCTACGTGGCCACGGCCGGCGACGGCATTGCGCACGTGACGGGACTGCCTGGTTGCATGGCCAATGAGCTGCTGACCTTCGAGGACGGCACGCTCGGCCTGGCGTTCAACCTTGACGCCCGTGAGATCGGCGTGGTTATCCTCGGCGACTTCGCAGGCATCGAGGAAGGCCAGGAGGTCCGTCGCACCGGCGAAGTGCTCTCCGTGCCTGTTGGCGACGGCTACCTCGGCCGCACCGTGGACCCGCTGGGCAACCCGATCGACGGTCTGGGCGAGATCACGGACATCGAGGATCGTCGTATCCTCGAGGCCCAGGCCCCCGACGTGATGCACCGCCATCCGGTCGATGAGCCTATGTCCACCGGCCTCAAGGCCATCGACGCGATGACGCCGATCGGCCGCGGCCAGCGCCAGCTCATCATCGGCGATCGTCAGACCGGCAAGACGGCCATCGCGATCGACACCATCATCAACCAGAAGAAGAACTGGGAATCCGGCGATCCGAAGAAGCAGGTCCGCTGCATCTACGTCGCCATCGGCCAGAAGGGTTCGACCATCGCCTCGGTGCGTCAGAGCCTCGAAGAGGCCGGCGCGATGGAGTACACCACCATCGTCGCCTCCCCGGCTTCCGATTCCGCTGGTTTCAAGTACATTGCCCCCTACACCGGTTCCGCCATCGGACAGCACTGGATGTACCACGGCAAGCACGTCCTCATCGTCTTCGACGATCTGTCGAAGCAGGCCGAAGCCTACCGTTCGATCTCGCTGCTGCTGCGTCGTCCGCCGGGGCGTGAGGCCTACCCGGGCGATGTGTTCTACCTGCACTCCCGTCTGCTCGAACGCTGCGCGAAGGTTTCCGATGACCTCGGCGGCGGCTCGATGACCGGTCTGCCGATCGTCGAGACCAAGGCGAACGACGTGTCCGCCTACATTCCGACCAACGTGATCTCCATCACCGACGGTCAGATCTTCCTGCAGTCCGACCTGTTCAACGCGAACCAGCGTCCTGCCGTGGACGTCGGCATCTCCGTGTCCCGAGTCGGCGGCGCGGCGCAGACCAAGGCCTTGAAGAAGGTCTCCGGCACGCTGAAGATCTCGCTGGCGCAGTACCGTTCGCTGGAATCCTTCGCGATGTTCGCGTCCGATCTGGACGCCGCGTCCAAGGCCCAGCTGAACCGTGGTGCGCACCTGACCGAGCTCCTGAAGCAGCCGCAGTTCTCGCCGTACTCGATGGAGCAGGAAGTCGTGTCCGTGTGGGCCGGCACCCACGGCAAGATGGACGATCTGCCGCTGGGCGACGTGCTGCCGTTCGAGCATGCGCTGCTCGACTGGCTCGACCACAACACCGACATCCTCACCACCATCCGTGACACCGAGAACTTCACGCCCGACACCGAAGCGGCCCTCGACAAGGCCGTGGACGAGTTCCGCGAGACCTACGTGACCAAGGCCGGCAAGCCCTTGGTCGAGAAGAAGAAGGTCTCCAAGAACCCGACCCCGATCGAGCAGGAGAAGATCGTGTCGAAGGCCGAGAAGCCGGAACACGACCCGAACAAGCACCCGATGGCCGGAGAAAAGAAGTAATTCATGGGATCGCAACTCGCATTGAAGAGCAGGATCGCCTCCACGGGTTCGTTGGAGAAGATCTTCAACGCCCAGGAGATGATCGCGTCTTCGCACATTGCCAAGGCACGTGACGTTGCCCTGAACGCGAAGCCCTATGCCGATGCGATTTTCGATGCCGTACAGGCTGTGGTGGCCCATTCGCATATCACGCATCCGATCGTGAAGAAGGAAGAGGACAACCCGAAGGTTGCTGTGCTTGCTCTCACGTCGGATCGTGGTATGGCCGGCGCGTACACGTCGTCGATCATCCGTGAGACGGAGGATCTGCTCAACCGTCTCGAATCGGACGGCAAGCAGCCGGAGCTGTACGTATACGGTCGCCGCGGTGTGACGTACTACAAGTACCGCAACCGCGACGTCGCCGATACGTGGGAGGGCGATACCGACAAGCCTGGCGTCGAAGTCGCCGAGGCGATCTCCACGGCACTGATGAACGCCTACATGAAGCCGGCCGCCGAGGGTGGAGTCTCCGAGCTCTACATCGTCTACACCGAGTTCATCAACATGGTGGTTCAGAAGGTGCGCGTGCTGCGGATGCTTCCGGTCGAGGTCATCGAACCCGAGCGCGAGCAGGCCGACCCCGGTCTGGACGCGCCGAGCGATGCCAGCAAGGCCACGCCGCTGTACTCCTTCGAGCCGAGCCTCGAAGAGGTGCTCGACGCGGTGCTGCCGAAGTACATCCAGTCGCGTATCCACGAGTGCCTGCTGGAGGCGGCCGCATCCGAGACCGCCAGCCGACAGAACGCCATGCATACGGCCACGGAGAACGCCCGTAACCTGATCGACGACCTGACCCGCAAACTCAACGCCTCGCGTCAGGCCTCGATCACCCAGGAACTTACCGAAATCATCGGCAGCGCCGACGCGCTGAACAACAAGGAAGAGTAGGAACATGGCTGAGAATCTTCAGACCACAGCACCTGCCGAGACGGCCGCAGAGCCGATCAATGGTCGCGTCACGCGTATCCAGGGTTCGGTTATCGACGTCGAATTCCCGGTGGGCCACCTGCCTGACATCTACAATGCACTGACCGTGCAGCTGACCAGCACCGGCAAGCATGAGGAGGGCGAGACCGCCCACTCCATCACGCTGGAAGTCGAGCAGCACCTCGGTGACTCGACCGTGCGTTGCGTCGCGCTCAAGCCGACCGATGGTCTGGTCCGCGGCGCGGTCGTGACCGACACCGGCGGCCCGATCTCCGTGCCGGTCGGCGACGTGACCCTCGGCCACGTGTTCGACGTGACCGGCCACGTGCTCAACAAGAAGCCCGACGAGACCATCAAGGTCACCGAGCGTTGGCCCATCCACCGCAAGCCGCCGGCATTCGATCAGCTGGAGTCCAAGACCCAGATGTTCGAGACCGGCATCAAGGTCATCGATCTGCTCACCCCGTACGTGCAGGGCGGCAAGATCGGTCTGTTCGGTGGCGCCGGCGTCGGCAAGACGGTTCTGATTCAGGAAATGATCCAGCGAGTCGCGCAGAACCACGGCGGTGTGTCCGTGTTCGCCGGCGTCGGCGAGCGTACCCGTGAGGGCAACGATCTGATCGGCGAGATGGGCGAGGCCGGCGTGCTCGAGAAGACCGCACTGGTCTTCGGCCAGATGGATGAGCAGCCGGGCACCCGTCTGCGCGTCCCGCTGACCGCACTGACGATGGCCGAGTACTTCCGCGACGTGCAGAACCAGGACGTGCTGCTGTTCATCGACAACATCTTCCGCTTCACGCAGGCCGGTTCCGAGGTGTCCACGCTGCTGGGCCGTATGCCTTCCGCCGTGGGTTACCAGCCGAACCTGGCCGACGAGATGGGTGCCCTGCAGGAGCGCATCACCTCGACGCGCGGCCACTCGATCACCTCGCTGCAGGCCATCTACGTGCCGGCCGATGATTACACCGACCCGGCCCCGGCCACGACCTTCGCCCACCTCGACGCGACCACCGAGCTGTCTCGTGACATCGCCTCGAAGGGCATCTACCCGGCCGTGGACCCGCTTTCGTCGACCTCGCGAATCCTTGACCCGCGCTACGTCGGCCAGGCCCACTACGAGTGCGCCAACCGCGTCAAGGCGATTCTGCAGCGTAACAAGGAGCTGCAGGACATCATCGCCCTGATCGGTATCGACGAGCTCTCGGAAGAGGACAAGACCACCGTCAACCGCGCCCGCCGCATCGAGCAGTTCCTCGGCCAGAACTTCTACGTGGCCGAGAAGTTCACCGGTCGCCCGGGCTCGTACGTGCCGGCCGACGAGACCATCGAAGCCTTCACGCGCATCTGCGATGGCGTGTACGACGACGTTCCGGAGCAGGCGTTCTCCGGCATCGGCGGCATCGACGACCTCGAGAAGAAGTGGCACGACATGCAGAAGGAGCTTGGTGAGTGATGGCTGGATCCTCAAAGACCTTGATGCAGGTGAATATCGTCGCCGCTGACCACCCGGTGTGGCACGGCGAGGCGAAGTCGGTGACCATCCCCGCCTCCGAAGGCGAGATGGGCATTCTGGCCGACCACGAGCCGGTGCTGACCGTCATCAAGGGCGGTTCGCTCACCGTGGTCGACCCGGCTGGCGAACGCCACGTGTTCGAGGTCACTGACGGATTCATCTCCTTCGACTCGAACAAGCTCACCGTCGCGGTCGAACGCGGCCGCGACGTGGTCCGCACCTCCGGCGCGGACGCCGACGCCGAGTAGTTTCGCTCGGTTCGCGCTTTTGGCCTCCCGCACACTGCGCTGTGCGGGAGGCCTTTTGCTTGGTTGCGGAGCCGCGTGTGGTTGTGGAATCGGCCGCATGATGTGCGGCCGATGCTGGTTGTTGGCGGCTGACGCCGCAGTACCCCAACCCGCCCGGCTGGCGCCGGGCACCCTCCCCTAAAAGGGGAGGGAAAGATGATTGCTTTCCCCTAGGAGGGATGTGTTCGGCCTTTCCCTCCCCTCTTAGGGGAGGGTGGCGCGCAGCGCCGGGTGGGGTACTGCGGCGTCAGCCGCCAACAACCAGCATCGGCCGAAGGCCGATTCCGCCCCCATCCCGTGCGTCATGCTACAGTGTTGCGACGTGCGAATTATTGTTGCTGACTGCTCCGCTGAATACTCCGGCCGTCTGACGGCCTCGCTGCCGCCGGCCAAGCGCGTGCTGCTGATCAAAGCCGACAACAGTCTGCTGATCTTCTCCGAACTCGGGTCATACAAGCCGCTCAACTGGATGGCCGCGCCGTGCACGATCAAGGAGATCGTGCCGGAGGGGGACGCTGATGCTGCTGCGGATGCTGTGGATGTCGATTCCGTCGTCGGCAAGGACCCATCCGAACTGACGCCGATCAAGACGCTGCGCGTCTCCGCCGACAAGTCCAGCGACATCCTCGAAGTCGCGCTGTACCGCGTCTACTCCGACGAATCGTATGATTTGGGCGAGGACCCCGGCCTGATCAAGGACGGCGTGGAAGACCATTTGCAGCGCTACCTTGCGCAGCAGATCACGCGCATCGGCGAGGGCGCGAAGCTCGTGCGCCGCGAATATCCGACCGCGATCGGGCCGGTCGACATCATGGCCACCGATGCGGACGGCACGCATGTGGCGATCGAGATCAAGCGCCACGGCGGCATCGACGGCGTCGAACAGCTCACGCGCTATTGCGAGCTGCTCAACCGTGATCCGCTGCTGGCCCCGGTGCGCGGCATTTTCGCCGCGCAGACCATCACCCCGCAGGCGCGCGTCCTCGCGCAGGACCGCGGCTTCGAATGCCTCATCCTCGACTATGACGAGATGCGCGGCGTCGAGGACGACGCGCTGCGCCTGTTCTGAAAACTGAATCGGCCTTCGGCCGATGTTGTGTTGATAGCGGACTTCGTCCGCCGTACCCCACCCGTCCGGCCTGTGCCGGACACCCTCCCCTGAGAGGGGAGGGAGGTGTTTGGCCTTTTCATTCAATATGTCGGTCAGCATCCTCTCCTGAGAGGATGCTTGGCCTTTCCCTCCCCTCTAAGGGGAGGACGACGCGCTGCGCCTGTTCTGAAAACTGAATCGGCCTTCGGCTGATGTTGTGTTGATAGCGGACTTCGTCCGCCGTACCCCACCCGTCCGGCCTGTGCCGGACACCCTCCCCTGAGAGGGGAGGGATGCGCATGGCCTTTCCCTCCCCTCTCAGGGGAGGGTGGCGCGAAGCGCCGGGTGGGGTACTGCGGCGCGAATGCGCCGCCAGCAACGCAGCATCGGCCGAAGGCCGATTTCGTTTTCGCTAAGCAGCCATCCCCTAAAATCAGTACGCGGCGAGGATATCCACCACGAACACGAGCGTCGAGTTGGCCGGAATCGAGCCGGTCGCGGTCGAGCCGTATCCCAAGTCCGGCGGAATCACCAGCAGCACCTGCGAACCGACCGTCTGGCCCTTCAGACCGTCCTTCCAGCCCTGAATCACCTGGCCGGACGACGACAGATCGGCGTCGAACGTCGTGTTCTTGTCCCACGACGAATCGAACTGCGTTCCATCCAGCAGCCAGCCGGTGTACTTGACCACCGCGGTCATGCTGTCGGTCAGCTTCGTGCCGGAGCCCTGGATCAGCGTCTGCGACACGAGCTTGCCGCTGCCCTTGTATCCGTTGATCTTGATCGACGGCTTGCCGTCCGCCGCGCGCGTGACCTTCGGCAGGTCGGCCGGCACGTCAGTGACTTCCGTGCCGGACGCCTTGGTTGGGTCCTTCGACGCGGACACGATCGTGAGCGCCATGATGTACGACGTGCCCGACGAGTTGGAATCGTTCACGCCGATCGCGACCGTTGCGTTGATCTTTTGCCCGACGAACAGCTCCTTGTACGCCTCGTTGAGCTGGGTGCTGGCGAGGTTCCACGAGCAGTCCGGCGTGTTCTTCTCCCACGTGCTGTCGAGTTCGGAACCGTCTTTGACATTCACGGCGATGCCCTGCACGCACACGCGTTCGTCGGCCTTGACCTCGGCGCCGTTGCCCTTCTGCAGCACCGCGTACGAGCCGTTCTCCACGCTCATCGGCGTCTTCGCCAGCGCGATCGTCGGCTTCTTGCCGAGTTCGCCGGTCGCCGTGACGCCGGCGATCTGCTTGAGGTTCTTGAGTGCGGACTTGCTGTCCGACGACGAGTTGGACGAGCTGGACGAATCGTTGGTCTTGCTGGAATCCGACGAGTTCGACGAGCCGCCGCACGCGGCAAGCGTCAGGCACAGGCCGAACGCGCATGCGCCGGCGAGAGCGGCGCGCAGATACTGGGGAATGGTCTTGTTACGCATGATCTCCACACTACCGGCAGTGCCTGATTATGCGGGGGATTGTAGAATGGGATGGCTATGACTGTGAACAAACAAGAATCTCAACCCGAACGCGAGCCGGGCAAGTCGGACGGCAAGAAGGGCACGGCGGACAAGCCGGGCAAGTCCGACGCCCGCCGCGTGTGGATCATGCGCGGCCTGGTCACGCCGTTTTTGGGGTTGCTGGCCGTCGCGAGCATTGCATTGGGGCTGCTCAATGCGACGGTGTGGAAGCCGAGCCGTGAGATCACGGCCACGGGTCAGGCCAGTGGCGTGCAGTACATCACGACCGATCCGGGCGTGCTGCCGTTGGTCGACCGGCGCTCTACGCTGACGGTGGAATCGTCGGCGGGTGACAACGTGTGCGTTGCGCTGGCGTCCGGCAAGGATGTCAACGGCTGGGTCGCGGGGTCGCAGTACCTGCGCGTGACCGGACTGAGCAGCTGGACCGAGTTGGCGACTGAAAAGGCGTCTGCGAAGGGTTCGTCCGATACGGCTGACGGGCAGACCGCGGTCGCGTTCAAGGATTCCGATATGTGGACCAAAGTGTCCTGCAATACGGGATCGGTGTCGCTTAAGACCGACGTGGACGCCGATTCCTCCACGATGGCGCTGATCGATCTCGGCAAGTCCGGCGACGCGACGATTTCACTGAAATGGGAACGCCAGACGTTGCCCGATTTCGCGATGCCGTTCTACTTCGCGGGCGGACTGCTGGCCGGCATGGCCGTGCTCACCGCCTCGCTGTTCGCGATGCCGCCGCACAAGCGCCGCAAGCGCGTGGTCGCCAGCGCCCTCGCCGCCGCCAAGGCCGAGGAAGTCAGCGTCAGCGAGGCGATCGCCGGCAGCTGGCGTGCGATCAGGCCGAAGCCGGTATCGGCCGAGCGGGCCAGCCGAGGCCGTCGCCGTCACGCATCGCACCGCATCACCGACACCGGCACGATCCTGCCGGTGACCGACGAATCGCAGACCGGTCCGACGATCGTCGACCCGTCGTCGCGCAACCTCGTCGCGGAAGCCGCACAGGACAGCACGACCGTTGACTCCGCAGCCATATCGTTCTCCGAAACGTCGATCGATACGCCGGTCGTGCAACCGGGCAGCGATACGAACGATGCCGAGACGCCGTCCGCAGAGCCGATCTCGACCGACGATACGGCTGCGGATTCGTCGGCCACGCAGCATGACGATGCGGCCGACGAAGCGGCCACGTCCGTGATCACACCGGAGGAACTGCAGGCGTACTTCGCGCGGTTCGCGCAGGAATCGTCAGCCGGCGCGGGCGACGATACGGACGGCGCACATGACGATGCGCACGATGGCGAGGAGGCGAAATGAACAGCAAGACCATGAAAACGATAGCGGCCGCCGTGCTGGCCGTCGCCGCAACCGTGTCGCTCGCCGGCTGCGAAGGCCAGATTCCGCAGCCCGCATCCGGTGACGCGACCTCGACCTCCGCGTCCGGCGCCAAGGCGACGCCCGACCTGACCGAAGCGCAGGAGAAGGCCATCCGCAAGGCCATCCTCGATGTCTACCAGTCCGCCGGCGACTCCAAGAACACCGACGGACTCGACGCGCGCGTCACCGGCCCCGCGTTCGACATCTACTCGAGCCGCATCGCCATCGCCAAAGCCGCCAACAGCGACGTCGACAAGTACGCGACCATCCCGTCCGACATCGCGCAGACCGTCATCCCGACCGACTCCGGCTGGCCACGCACCGTCTTCAGTATCACCACCACCACCGAGGACCAGCAGTCCAAGCGACTGCTCGTCATGGTGCAGGAATCCGCGCAGTCCAACTACAAGCTGTGGGGCATGGCCCGCCTGTTCCAAGGCACCACGCTGCCCAGCTTCGCCGTGCCGAAGATCGGCGCGTCGATGGGCACCGCCACCGATTCCGGACTCGTCGCCACGCCGCAGGACGCGGTCAAACAGTACGCCGACGTGCTCGCCAACGGCTCGAACAGCCAGTACGCGGCCAACATCGCCGACGACGAACTGCGGCAGAACCTCGCCACCACCACCAAGCAGGTGGCCGACGGCATGGCCCGCAACAACGGCACCCAGCAGCAGACCTTCACCCCCGTCGACGGTGCGATCTACGTCATGCGCTCGGTCGACGGCGGTGATCTCGTCGTCGCGCAGATCAACTCCGAATGGACCCGCCAGGCCGGCGAAGGCCGCGAATCGCAGCCCGCATCCAACGACGAGCGCGCCCTCTTCGGCAACGGCAAGACCACCAGCACTATGAAGGTCTCCTACGTCAACACCATCGCCCTCTACGTGCCGGCCAAGGACTCCGGCAAACAGATCACCGCGGTGGGAGCGGATAGGCAAGTCGTCAAAGTCGAAGCCATCTAGCAATCGAATAACGGAGCGTATACGGCCTTTCTTCAACCTCGACGTGCTTAAGCACGCCTTCGGTTTCGGACGGCCGTCTCCGCACACGTTATTCGATTGCTGCACAATCGGAGCGTCCTCTGCGTTGCTCCTCGGTCGACGTGCTTAAGCACGCCTTCCTTCGGTGCGCCTTGAGGCCGCACACGTTGCCCGTCATCTAGCAATCGTGTCTATAGTTATTGCGGACTGCAATACGCACTCACGGAGGCATCATGGTAGATCAGTATGATTCCTGGCTCGTCGGTCAGGGCAACAACGCTGCCGCAAGCGGCGATCTCAACGAACTCAAGCACCAGACCAAGGCCGAGCCGGGCCAGCCGGGCGGCGCCCCCGCGGCCGGCGCGTACGTGATCGACGTCACCGAATCCACGTTTCAGGCGACCGTGCAGACTTCCGCCACGTTCCCGATCCTGCTGCTCCTGTGGACCGCGAAGGACGACCGCCTGTTCGACATGGCCCGCGCGCTCGGCGACGCGGTCAACAAGCTCGACGGCAAGATCCAGCTTGCACGCATCGACGTCAACGACAATCCGCAGATCGCGCAGGCGTTCCGCGTCACCGCCGTGCCCGCGCTGTTCGCGCTCGTCAACGGCCAGCCGATGATGGTCGCGCAGCCCGGCGTGCTCACCGACGACGAACTGCAGCAGGTCACCGACGCGGTCATTCCGCAGATCATCAAGCTCGCCCAGCAGCAGGGCGTGACCGGCACCGCGCCGTATTCCGGCGATCCGGAAGCCGACAGGAAGGCTGCCGAGGAAGCGGCCGAGCAGGTGCCGCCGGAGCACGAGGAGGCGCACCGCCTGGCCCAGTCGGGCGACTACTCCGGTGCGGCCGCCGCGTACGCGAAGGTGCTCGAGGCGAACCCGGCCGATGCGCTCGCCGCGCGCGAGCGCTCCAAGGCGCTGCTGCTGGCCCGTTCCGCGACCGCCGACGTGCGCGAGGTGCGTGCGGCCGCGGCCGCGCATCCGGACGATGTGGACGCGCAGCTGGCCGTCGCCGACATTGACATGATCGGCGGGCAGATCCAAGACGCGTTCGACCGTCTGTTGGACTTCCTCGCAGCCGGTCACAAGGCCGATCTCGAGCCGGTGCGCAAGCGTCTGCTCGAATACTTCGCGATCCCCGAGCCGACCGACGAGCGCCTGAAGCGCGCCCGCCGTCGCCTCGCCACGTTGATGTTCTGAACGGAGTCCCGCGGGATTCCGCCAGGACGCGCCTATTCCATCGGATAATGGTCGGTGGATAACGGGCATCAGTAGTGGTCGGCGGTAGCTGGCATTGGTGCGGTCGGCGCAACGGAGCATCGGTAGCGGTAGCAATATCACGCGAGAGCACCTGTTTGCGTGATGTTTTGGCTAGCGGTCGCGGCTATTATCCGAAATATCACGCAAACAGGTCCTCTCGCGTGATGTAGGGGATAGTAAGAGGTGGTTGGCTATCCGAAACATCACGCAAACAGGGTTTCTAGCGTGGTGTTTTTGCCAGTAACGGATGGTTGCTAGCAAAAACATCACGCAAATGAGACTTTGAGCGTGATGTGCTGGCTAGCACCGAATGCGTACTAGCCAGCACATCACGCCGGAAGATGTTCGGAAGATGGTTCGGCCTGTTGCTCAGCGGGGGTGAAGCGCTTCAGTCGCCGGTCATGTCGCCGGCGGCGACGTAGACCGCGTGCGAGCGGGTCACCTTGTTCACGCGGTACGTGTTATCGCCCAGAATGCCGTCCGCGCCCATCGTCAGGCATCGGTTCGCCTCGCGGTAATCATTGCCCACTCCGGCGTAGATCGGCACGTTGTCGCGCCGCGCGCGCTCCACGACCTCGCGCGTGAGCCTGGTGCCGCGCATCACCACGAAATCCACGCCCTTCGGCCACACGATCGCCGGATCGCCCTTCGGACTGACGCACTTGCCGATCGTCCAGTCCGGATGATCGCGCAGCAGCATCCGTACCGCGGCGTCGGTCACCGACATCAGCATCACGCGATCCGCGAAACCGTACCGTTCGATCACGTCGGCCACCGCGCGGGTCAGTTTCGGCGCGCCTTTCGAACCGGTTTTCAGATCGAGCAGCAGACTCAAATGATCGGACGACCGTTGCGCGGCTTCGATCGCCTGAGCCAACGTCGGCACGTGATAGTCCGCGCCGCGATCGCGCATCGTCATATGCTCGAGTTCGCGGTCGGTGAGCTTCGCGACGCGCAGATTGCGACCGTTCGCAGCAAGTCGGCCGGTGCGTTCGTCATGGAAGACGACCGGCGTGCCGTCCGCGGTCAGCCGCACGTCGATCTCCGCGTAATCGGCACCGTCCGTGCCTGCGTTGGCGATCGCATTCAGCGAGTTCTCCGGCGCGGAATCGTCGCCGCGATGCGCGATCGCAACCGGTCGGATCTCCCACTGGTCGGCGTGTTCGCGCCGGCGCAGACGCGCGGCCGCAACCCCGGTCAACACCAGCGACAGACACAACAACGGCGCCATCCAACGGAACATGCGGCGGAACGTGGTCGCGTGCGTATCCGTGTACGAGCGGCTGTTCTGATCGTCCATTGCGCACCTCCTGCAAAGTCGAACCAATCCCGCCTTCATTATGGGTGCGGATGGGCGGCAACGGCATCATCCTGCAGAACGAATCCGGTGTCGACAAGGGCGCGCGGAAACGACGAAGCCCCGCGTTCCAAACGTGCGGAAGCGGGGCTTGATGGTGGGCCCAAAGGGGATCGAACCCTCGACCTTCTGTTCCGGAGACAGACGCTCTATCCACTGAGCTACGGACCCAAGCAACGCACTACTTTACACGGCGGGCGGACCGAACGCGAATTGTGCGGTGCAAGACTTCCAAAACCGCCATAACACGCGCAATCGCGTCTACACTGGTTTTATGGCCGATAACCTGAACGATTTCGAATTTGAGCGTCGGTTCTTCTGCCGTCACATGCCGGCTGAGCTCGACGACGGGGACGCGCCGGCGCTCATCGTGCAAAGCTACTACGTGCACGACGGCAACTATGCGTTGCGCGTGCGGCTCACGACCCGCGCGATGCGGCTCGACATGACGCCCGATCTCGACCCGATCGAGGTGCTGCGCGAGTACCGCGATCTGTTCGGCGAGGCGTATGTGACGGTCAAGGGGCCGTCCGTGGGCGGCACGCGGTACGAGGCCGAGCGCGAGATCGACTCGCGCATCGCGGCCGAACTCGCGTTGCGCGGCGGCGCGCCGATCATCAAGAACCGCTATTCGGTCTGGCTGGACGAGGACGGCTGGAGCATCGACGTGTTCGGCGGGGCGAACGCGCCGCTCATCGTCGCGGAGGCGGAACGCAGCAGTCCCGTCACGAATCTGATCATCCCGAAATTCTGCGTCACTGAGATCACCGATCAGGCACGGTTCAGCAACGACGGACTCGCCGGGCGTCCGTATCGCGAATGGCAGGACGACTTCGAGCGCGAGCTGGCGGCGGACGGGCCGCAGTTCATGCAGTTCTTCGGTAAGAACCGGATGGTGTGAGCCGGGCGGTGCGAGCGGTCCGTTCCGAGTCGCGGTCCGTTCCGAGTCGCGGAACGGTTCGTCTCGCGCATGATCGGCGCGCCTAGAATGGCGGGCATGATGCCGCGCGTGGCGACCGTGACGGAATGCCGCGAAACCGCGCGTGAAACATCGGTGATGTGACGTTCGACCGAACCGCAAAGGAGTATCGATTATGAGCGAAAAGATGGAAGAGGTCGCGACCTCGCAGGCCCCGGCCGCACTGGGCGCGTACAGCCAGGCCGTCAAGGCCAACGGCTTCGTGTTCGTCTCCGGCCAGCTGGGCATCGACCCGGCCACCGGTGAACTGGCCGGCGAGACGGCGGGCGAGCAGGCCGCACAGGCCCTCAAGAACATCAAGTGCATTCTTGACACGGCCGGCACCGGCATCGAGCACGTCGTGCGCGCGACCATCTACCTGAAGAACGTCGAGGACTTCAAGGAGGTCGACGCCCGCTACGCCGAGGTGTTCATCGGCTCCGTCAAGCCGGCCCGCGTCGCGTTCGGCGGCAACGACATCCCCAAGGGAGCGCTCGTCGAGATCGACGCGATCGCCGCGCTGTGACGCATACGTACGCATGACGGTGCGTGCTGCGGCGTGCGCTGTGTCGCGCGATACGTATTCCAAACGGTGCGCCGCCTCATCCGATGACGGATGGGCGGCGCACCGTTGTTGTCGCATTGGCGCGTGTTCTGTGCCGGGCCATCCGGCGTAACGTTGAGCTGGTCCTATTCAGGATATTCGGCGCATATTCGGCGCAACTATTTTCGGAAATCAGCCCATCGTTCCGAAAATAGTTGCGCTGCCGTTGGTTCAGCGCAACTTTTCTAGGAAGATTGAGATGATTTCCGAAAATAGTTGCGTTGATGTCGTCTTAGTGCAACTATTTTCGGGACAATGGGTTGATTCCCGGGGAAAGTCGCGCTGGCTCGTGGACTCGTCTGGTTTGCTGATGGCGTTGTGGAATATCCCCCGAACGGGGCATGTCATCGTTCATGTTCGATGAATACGGCCGTATTCATCAGCAACAGCATATGCAGCCGCGCGCGGCATGGATGTCGTACAGAGTGCTATGGCTGCCACAGTGCCAGTATGCGGCGACTGTTCGTACATCGCGGCTATCATACGTAAGTCGCCCGCGCGATGACGCGCGCGACGGAACCATCGACCCGAACCACGAACCGAAGGAGTCCGACATGGCCGAACGCGGCACCGGCGAGGCGAACGCTGCGGATACCGTGGCAAGCCACACGGACAATACCGACACCGATCTCGAACGGCGCATGGAATCGCGCCACCTGACCATGATCTCCCTTGGCGGCGTGATCGGCACCGGCCTGTTCGTTAGCTCCGGATACACCATCAACCAGGCAGGTCCGCTCGGCGCGATCCTCGCCTACGCGATCGGCTCGCTGCTCGTCTACTGCGTCATGGTCTCCCTCGGCGAACTGTCGGTCGCCATGCCGTACGCGGGCAGTTTCCACCTGTATGCCAAACGTTTCATCGGCCCGGCCACCGCGTTCGTGATCGCCGTGCTCTACTGGCTCAACTGGGCGGTGGCGTTCGCCAGCGAATTCACCGCGGCCGGGCTGCTCATGCAGCGCTGGTTCCCGAGCAGCCCGGCGTGGGTATGGTCGGCGGTGTTCATCGCGGCGGTGTTCGCGCTCAACATCATGTCGGTGAGGCTGTACGGCGAGGCCGAGTTCTGGTTCGCGTCGATCAAGGTGTTCGCGATCGTCGCGTTCATCGTGATCGGCCTGCTCGCGATCTTCGGCGCGATTCCGATTGCCGGGCGCCCGGCCGACGCCGGCGCGCCGCTGTTCGGCAACTTCGTCACGGACGGATGGTTCCCGCGCGGCATCGCGCCGGTCTTCTCCACGCTGCTTACCGTCGTGTTCGCGTTCTCCGGCACCGAAGTCGTGGGCGTGGCGGCCGGAGAGACGCGCGACCCGGGCATGGCCATCCCGAAGGCCGTGCACACCACCGTGTTCCGCCTCGCCATGTTCTTCATCGGCTCGATCGCGGTGATGGCCGCGCTCATCCCGTGGCAGCAGGCGGGCGTGGACACCAGTCCGTTCGTGCTCGTGTTCCAGTCGATCGGCATGCCGTTCGCCGGCGACATCATGAACTTCGTGGTGCTCACGGCCGTGCTGTCGGCCGCGAACTCCGGGCTGTACGTGTGCTCGCGCATGGTATGGTCGCTGGCCAAGGAGCGGCTGATTCCGGCGCGGTTCGCCAAGACGAACTTTCGTGGCGTGCCGGTATGGGCGGTGCTGTTTTCGATGTGCGGATCGCTGTTGGCGCTGCTGTCGAGCGTGGTGGCGGCCTCGACCGTGTATCTGGTGCTGGTGGCGGTGTCGGGACTGGCGACGCTGGTGGTGTGGTTCTCGGTGGCGGTGTGCCATATCCGGTTCCGGCGTGAATGGGTGCGCGGCGGGCATGACGCGGCCGAACTCGGGTATCGCGCGCCCGGATACCCGGTGTTGCCGTGGCTGGCGATCGTGATGTGCCTTGGGGCGCTGGTGCTGGTGGCGCTGGACGACACGCAGCGGTCGACGCTGTATTGCATGGTGCCGTTCGTGGCGCTGTGCTACGGCGGCTATTGGGCGATCGAACACGCGCGGCGGAAGGATGATCGTCAATCGTGACGAATTTCAGACGAGGAGTTTCGCGATCGAGAGGCTGATTTGGCGCTTTGACGAGGTCGGTTTGACGATCGAGAGGCATTCATAGGATGTACATCCCGCCTCGATACCCCCTAAATGTGGTACAAGGTTAAGGGAAAGGCGGTTGATGTCGTGTTGATTGCCTCTCGATCGTCAAACCGACCTCGACGGATACACAAATCAGCCTCTCGATCGTCAAACTGCCGAACGGAATCAGACATTTTGGTTGTACTCCGGCGGTTTACAACGTCCGATGCGCCAGTCGGCCCGTTCGCCGGAAGTCAGACTCGCCGGTATTCTTGGAAGAATGAGTCCTGAAGCCCTGAGCGAACTGATTTCGCGTATTGCCCATGAACTGGTTGCGTCCGGCAAGGCCGGCAACCTCACCGATGACCTGATCCCGCCCGTCGACAAGCTCGCCGTCATGCGCCCGAAGGATCGCGCGCACGGTGACTGGGCCTCGAACGCGGCCATGCAGCTGGCCAAGAAGGCCGGCATGAAGTCCCACGACCTGGCCGAGCTGTTCGCCGCCGGCCTGACCGCAGCCGACGGCATCAAGTCCGTCGAAGTGGCCGGCCCCGGCTTCATCAACATCACCCTCGACTCCGCGTCCGCCGCGGCCGTGGTCGACCAGGTGCTCGCCGCCCCGGCCGACGCCAACGGCGTCTCCACGTTCGGCAAGAACGCGCACCTCGCCGGCAAGACCCTGAACCTCGAATTCGTCTCCGCGAACCCGACCGGCCCGATCCACATCGGCGGCACCCGTTGGGCGGCCGTCGGCGACTCGATGGCCCGCGTGCTCGAGGCGAACGGCGCGAAGGTCGTGCGCGAATACTACTTCAACGACCACGGCGAGCAGATCAACCGCTTCGCCAAGTCGCTCGTCGCCGCCGCGCACGGCGAGGAGACGCCGATCGACGGCTACAAGGGCGCATACATCAACGAGATCGCCGACCGCGTGATCGCCGAGGCCGAGGCCGACGGCGTGGACGTGCTCGCCCTGCCGCGCGTCGACGGCGGCCTCGACAAGGACGGCAACCCGCTCGGCGAAGGCGATTCCGAGCAGCGCGAGGAGTTCCGCAAGCGCGCCGTGCCGATGATGTTCGACGAGATCCGCAAGTCGATGAAGGACTTCCGCGTTCACTTCGACGTGTGGTTCCACGAGAACAGCCTGTACACCGACGGCGAGGTCAAGCGCGCGATCGAGGTGCTGCGCGAGCGCGGCGACATCTACGAGAAGGACGGCGCAACTTGGTTCGAGTCGACCAAGCACGGCGACGACAAGGACCGCGTGATCATCAAGTCGAACGGCGAGTTCGCGTACTTCGCGGCCGACATCGCGTACTACTGGAACAAGCGCCACCGCGCGACCGATCCGGCCGACATCGCGATCTACATGCTCGGCGCCGACCACCACGGCTACATCGGCCGCATGATGGCCATGTGCGCCGCGTTCGGCGACCAGCCGGGCGAGAACATGCAGATCCTGATCGGCCAGCTCGTCAACGTGCTGAAGGACGGCAAGGCCGTGCGCATGTCGAAGCGCGCCGGCAACGTCGTCACGATCGACGACCTGACCGAGGCGATCGGCGTGGACGCATCGCGCTACTCGCTCGCGCGCACCGACTACAACTCGCCGGTCGACATCGACCTGAACCTGCTCGCCTCGCACTCCAACGACAACCCGGTGTACTACGTGCAGTACGCGCACGCGCGCTCCTGCAACGTGGACCGCAACGCGGCCGCCGCCGGCATCACCTATGAGGGTGCTGACCTCGCCCTGCTCGATACCGAGGCGGACGGCGAGGTGCTCGCCGCGCTCGCCCAGTGGCCGGCGCTGCTCACGCTCGCCGGCGACGCGCGCGCACCGCACCGCGTGGCGCACTACCTCGAGGACCTGGCCGCCGCGTACCACAAGTGGTACAACGTGGAGCGCGTCGTGCCGATGGAACTGACCGACCCGGAGGCCCGCGGCGACGAGGCGGAGGCGTTGCGCATCGCCAAGGCCCCGGAGCCGGCCCGTGCCGCCGCGCGACTCAAGCTCAACGACGCCGTGCGCACCGTGATCGCCGAAGGCCTCGACCTGCTCGGCGTCACCTCTCCCGACAAGATGTAACGGCCTTCGGCCGTTGCTGTGTTTCGCGGCGCTCACGACGCTATCGCTGTTTTATTTCCTTTTGCTCCCCCCTGATAGGGGGAGCTGTCGAACGCAGTGAGACTGAGGGGGTATCTCGAGGTCTGTCCCGTATGAACCCCCTCAGTCAGCTTCGCTGACAGCTCCCCCTATCAGGGGGAGCATATGCTGGCGGGGAGCCTGCCGAACAGGATGCCGTCTAGCTCCCTCTGATAAGGGAAGCGCATGCTGGAACATCCCGAAAAGTCAGACACATTCGACAGCTCCCCCCTGATAGGGGAGCACAGTCATGGAGAAGAAGGAATCACCTATGGCAATCACCCCGATTTGGCCGGCCGCTGCGGCCATCGACCCGGCGAGCGGCGCGATCACGTTCCACGGCCGCACCGCCGAGTCGCTGCTCGACGAGTTCGGCTCACCGCTCTACCTGATCGACACCGACGAGGTCGCGAACCGCGCCAAGCATTTCGTGCGCGCCGCCGCGACCGCGTTCAACAACTCGACCACGCACGTGAGCTTCGCCGGCAAGGCGTTCCTCTCCAAGGAGATCGTGCGTCTCGTGCTCGCGGCCGGCATGTACGTCGACACCTGCACGATGGGCGAGATGAGGATCGCGCTCGCCGCCGGCGCTCCCGGCCGCCGCCTCGTGCTGCACGGCAACAACAAGTCCGATGCGGAGATCGAGCTGGCCATCAACGAGGGCTTCGCGAAGATCGTCGTCGACGAGCCCGACGAACCGGCGCGCATCGCCGCGATCGCTCATCGCCTCGGCAAACGCGCCCGCGTGATGCTGCGCGTCACCTCCGGCATCCACGCCGGCGGCCACGAGTACATCTCGACCGCGCACGAGGACCAGAAGTTCGGCGTGCCGCTGCTGCCGGCCGGTGCGGACACGTCCGTGCTGTCGATCCTCGACGACCTGACCGACGTGACCCCGGCCGCGACGAACGCGCGCGTGGGGGAGCGGCACGACGACGCGGAGTCTGCCTCCGGTGCGACCGCCAAGCCGGAACGCAAGCTGCGCTACGACGTCAAATACCCGTACGACCTGAGCGGCGAGGAACTATCCGAACCCGACCGCAAGCTCGCCGAGGCGATGACGGCCGTAGCGAACGGCCCGGCGCTCGCCGTGCTCAAGGAGATCCGCCGCCACGAGGACGTGCTCGAGCTGGTCGGCGTGCACTCGCATATCGGCTCGAACATCCACGACGCGGACGCGTTCATCCAGGCCGCCAAGCGCATGATGCTCCTGCGCAAGACCTTCTACGCCACCGACGCCTACACGCTGCCCGAGGTCGATCTCGGCGGCGGCTATTCCGTGGCGTACACGGACGGCGAGGATTCGATGGACATCGACGTGGAGCTGGGCCGCTTGGCCGACGCGGTCACGGCGATCAACCGCGCGCTCGGCATGCCCGCACCCGCGATCTCGTTCGAGCCGGGCCGTTGGATCGTCGCGCCCGCCGGCGTCACGCTGTACCGCGTCGGCACGATCAAGCACGTGCTGCTCAGCGCGGATGCGGAAGGCCACCAGCCGACCGATCGCGCCGGCAATCCGATCGACGAGCGCGTGTACGTCTCGGTGGACGGCGGCATGAGCGACAACATCCGTCCGGCGCTGTACGGCGCGGATTACACGGTGCGGCTCGCGAACCGACGCGGCTCGGACGAATCGATGCTCGTGCGCGTGGTCGGCATGCATTGCGAGTCCGGCGACATCATCATCCACGAGGACCGTCTGCCGGCCGATCTCAAGCGCGGCGATGTGCTCGCGGTGCCGGTGACCGGCGCGTACGGCCGCACGATGGCGAGCAACTACAACCAGGCGCTGATCCCGGCCGTCGTGGCCGTGAGCGAGGAAGGCGCGCACGTGATGCTGCGCCGCCAGACCATCGATGACCTGCTCGATCTCGATCTGGGCTGAGTGGGCCAAGTCAGCCCCGCGGCTGAGTCGATAGACCGATTGGCCGCACACGTAAGTGGGGGCTTCCTCTCGATCGAGAGGAAGCCCCCACTGGCTACTTCACACTATTTGTGGAAGCGAGTCGTCACGCCTTGGCGGCGATCTTCTTCATCTCCTCGGCGACGAACTCGACGTCCGTGCCGACGATCACCTGAATGTGCGTCTTGTCCATCACGCGCTGGCCCGGAACGCCGGTCTTCTTGATCGCGTCCTGATCGACCGCGCCGGTGTCCTTGACGACCAGACGCAGACGGGTCGCGCAGTTGTCGATCTCCTGGACGTTCGCCTTGCCGCCCAGCGCCGCGTAGATGCGCTCGGCCAGCATCGTGTACTTGTCGCCGGAGGCGGCGCCGACCACCGCGTCGTCCGCGGCCTCGTCGTCAGGCTCGCGGCCCGGGGTCATCAGGTTGAACTTCTTGATCGCGAAATCGAACACGAAGTAGTAGACCACCGCGAACACGAGGCCCTGCACGATGAGCATGTACGGCTTCGTGCCGAGCGGCCAGCTGAGGATGAAGTCCACGAAACCGGCGGAGAAGTTGAAGCCGGCCATCCAGTCCATCGCGGCGGCGATCGCCACGGAGATGCCGGTGAGCACCGCGTGCACGACGTACAGCGGGAACGCGACGAACATGAACGAGAACTCGAGCGGTTCGGTCACGCCCGTGAAGAACGCGGCCACGCCGGCGGCCAGCATGAGCGAGCCGATGGCCTTCTTGCGCTCCGGGCGGGCGTTCTTGTAGATCGCGAACGCGCCGGCCGGCAGACCGAACATCATGATCGGGAAGAAGCCGGCCTGGTACATGCCCGGGTGGTAACCGGCGATGGACACCGGGTCGCCCTGATAGGCGGCACCCTGCCAGAAGCGGGCGATGTCGTCGATGCCGGCGATGTTGAACCAGAACACGTTGTTGAGCGCGTGGTGCAGACCGGTCGGGATGAGCAGACGGTTCGCGAAGCCGTAGATGCCCGCGCCGACCGCGCCGAGCGACATGATGGCCTCGCCGAACGCGGTGAGCCAGCCGAAGACGAGCGGCCAGATGAACAACAGGATCAGCGAGACGACCGACATGAGCGCGACCGTGACGATCGGCACGAGGCGCTTGCCGCTGAAGAAGCTCAGCGCCGCGGGCAGCTTGACCTGATGGAAGCGGTTGTACATCGCCGCCGCGAGCAGACCGGCGAGGATGCCGATGAATACGTTGCCGTTGTTCATCTTGGAGAACGCGTTGTACGTGTTGACCGCGGACTCCTGCATGGCCGCGGCGTCGGCATAGCCGAGGAACTTCGAGGCCGCGTCGGGTACGAGCAGCGTCATCGGTGTCAGGAAGCCGACGAGGCCGGCGAGGGCCGCGGCGCCGTGCTGGTCGCGCGACATGCCGAACGCGAGGCCGACCGCGAACAGGATGCCCAGGTTGTTGAGCACCGCGCCGCCGGCGGTCGTCAGGAACGTGGAGACGACGTCTCCGCCGGTAAAGCTGGCGATCCAGTTACCGACGCCCACGAACAGCGCCGCCGCCGGCAAGCAGGCGACGGGCAGCATGAGCGAACGGCCCATGCGCTGGATATAGTCCTTCATTTCTTTCCATCCTCCCTCTGCAACGATGCAGGGTCATGTGAGCGACGGGTACTGCTTTCTGTGATCGCCGGCTCTCGTCATCGATCGCGCTCCGCCATCCTTGGCGGACCCCGGTAACCCGGGCGGCTATATCGCTCTAGTGGCTAGTTTACGGCACGTGCGACACCGTTGTCGAACATTTTGTTAAGTTTCTTTACTGCAAATGACTTGCAGCAACGTTTGCCGTCATCGCTGAGCACTACTGGCGATTGACGGCAACGATTGACGGACCGTCACCGCACGTTTGTTAAGAAACTTGCGTTCCGGCGTGTCGGATTCGGACCGTAGGATAGTGGAGGAATTGTGATCGCCGCCCGTTGCGGCGGCATAAGTGACTTTCAGGGAAAGGATGCCTGTGGCACAGCCGAACGAAACCCCGATCCGCGTGGGACTTCTGGGCGCGGGAACCGTCGGATCGCAGACCGCGCGCCTGCTGGTCGAGCAGAAGGACGAGCTGGCCGCGCGCATCGGCCGGCCGGTCGAACTGGTCGGCGTCGCCTGCCTCGACCCCGACGAAGTGAACTATCCGTGGATCGACAAGTCGCTGCTGACGACCGACACGATGAAGGTCGCGACGAACGCGGACATCGTGATCGAACTGATCGGCGGCACCGGCGTGGCCCGCACGTTCGTGATGGCCGCGATCGAATCCGGCGCGTCCGTCGTGACCGCGAACAAGGCGCTGCTCGCCAAGTACGGCCCGGAGATCTACAACGCGGCCGCGGCCAAGGGCGTCGACATCTACTTCGAGGCGGCCGTGGGCGGCGCGATCCCGTTCCTGCTGCCGCTGCGCGAATCGCTGGCCGGCGACAAGGTGACGAGCATGCTCGGCATCGTCAACGGCACCACCAACTACATCCTCGACGAGATGACCACCAAGGGCCTCCAGTTCGACGACGTGCTCAAGGAAGCACAGGCCAAGGGCTACGCCGAGGCCGATCCGACCGGCGACATCGAGGGCCACGACGCGGCGAACAAGGCCGCGATCATGGCCACGCTCGGCTTCCACACCAACGTGACGATCGACGACGTCTCGGTCGAGGGCATCACCCGCATCACCGCCGACGACATCGCCGCGGCGACCGCCGAGCACAAGGTCATCAAGCTGCTCGCCGTGGTCGAGAACGGCGAGGCGGGCGTCTCCGCGCGCGTCTACCCGGCGCTGCTGCCCGAAACGCATCCGCTGGCCTCCGTGCACGGCTCATTCAACGCGATCTTCGTTAAGGCCGAGGCCGCCGACGATCTCATGTTCTACGGTCGCGGCGCGGGCGGCGCGCCGACCGCCTCCGCCGTGGTCGGCGACGTGGTGACCGAGGCACGCCACATCGCGCAGGGCTGCACCGGCCCGACCATCCCGATGTACAACGACCTGCCCAAGGCCCCGATCGAGGCGAGCCGCGCCGCGTTCGCCGTGCGCTTCCTCATCCACGACAAGCCGGGCGTGCTCGCCGCGATCGCCAAGGAATTCGCCGACAACGGCGTGTCGATCAACGGCGTGAATCAGGACTTGAAGCCCACCATGAAGGAGCCGGGCTACGACGGCGAGCTGCAGCAGCTGCGCCTCGTGACGCACCTGACCGACGAGGTCACGCTGCGCAAGACCGTCGACGCGGTGTGCAAGCTCGACTGCGTCGCCGGCGAGCCGTCCATCCTGCGCGTGCTGGACTGACGGTCGCGAGGGAGCCAAGGAAGGATAGGAATGGAACCGATCTGTAAACAGGTCAAGGTCAGCGTGCCGGCCACCAGCGCGAATCTGGGGTCCGGATTCGACGCGGTCGGCCTCGCGCTGGAATACCACGACGAGCTCACGTTCACGCTGTGCGCCGACCCGTCGAACCGCGCCGCGCAGGTGCTCATCTACGGCGAGGGCGAGGACACGCTGCCGCGCGACGAGACGCATCTGGTCGTCTCGACCTTCCGCCGCGCATGCCAGACGTTCGGCCTGGGGCGCATCGGCTTCATCCTCGAGGCGCACAACAACATCCCGCAGGCGCGTGGCATGGGTTCGTCTGCCGAGGCGATCGTCGCCGGCATCGCAGCGGCCGCCGCGTTCGCGCACGACGACGACCTCAACCGCGACTCCGTGTTCGAACTGGCCGCCGCGATCGAAGGCCACCCCGACAACGTCGCTCCGGCCGTCTACGGCGGCATGACCGCGTCGTGGAACTTCGACACGGCCGAAGGCGTCGGCTCCGTGCCGATCCCGGGCGGCGAACCCCTGCACGGCGGCTTCCACACGATCAAGTACAAGGTCGATCCGAACATCAAGACCTCCGTGTTCGTGCCGGACTACGAGCTGTCCACCGAAAAGGCGCGCCAGGCGCTGCCCGACCAGATCGCCCGCCGCGACGGCGTGTTCAACGTCTCGCGCGTGGCGCTGCTGGCCGCCGCGATGAACCCGGCCGCGCTCGCCAAGTCGTCCGACCCGAACGCGCTGCTGTTCGCGGCCACGCAGGACAAGCTGCACCAGCCGTACCGCAAGGATCTCATGGCGCCCTCGTGGCAGCTCATCGAGGACCTGCGCGCCCGCGGCTATGCGGCGATGGTGTCCGGCGCGGGCCCGTGCGTGCTCGTGCTGCACTACGGCGACGCGGCCGAGGCCATCGACGAGGTGGCCGGCGACCGTCTCGCGGACGGCCACTGGCGCGTGCTGCACCCGGCCGTCAACACCAAGGGCGTCGAAATCATCCGCAAATAGGCAAGTAACGCGGACGCAGTGAGTCTCGGTTCCCGTGGCCAGTTGTGATGCGCCCGTCCTTTTCCTCTGCTCCCCCTGAAGGGGGAGCAGTCAGCGAAGCTGACTGAGGGGGTGAAGCACCCGGCGCGCCGTCAAATCTGACAAAGCATGGAGAAGCTGTCGAATCGAGCCGTAAGAAGGAGATCGTCATGTCCATTCCGCTGATTCTGGCATCGAAGTCGAAGCCGCGCCGCGACGTGCTGTATTCGGCCGGCATCTGCCCGACCATCCGCGTTTCGCACGTCGACGAACCGGCCGCGCTCGAACGCGCCGCCGCGGCCGCCGGATGCGATGTGGACGATCTGACCGTCGACAAGCGCGTCGCGATCCTCGCCGAAGCCAAGGCGCAGGCCGTCCATCAGGTGTATCGCAACGTCGCCGATGCAGCCGCGGCGGCGACCGGCGAACGGGTTATCGCATATCCGCTGCAGGCAGCCGAGCCGTCGTCCGAATCCGTCGCAGACGGTACCGCGACGGACGACGGCACCGCAGCCGCCGGCGAATCCCCGCGTGACATCCTCCTCGCCAAACTCACCAACGACCAGCCGAACGCGCACGACGCCGACATCAACGCGACGACCCGCGACTTCTCCGGCGTCGACGTGCCGACCCAGACCGAGCCGATCTCCAACATCGTCGTCATGCAGCCGGGACTGACGCACGCGCAGGTCGGCCCGCTTATCGTCGGCTGCGACTCGATGTTCCTGTTCGACGGCGAATGCTACGGCAAGCCGCACAGCGTCGAGATCGCGCGCGAACGACTCAAGGCGATGCGCGGGAACACCGGCGAACTGTGGACCGGCCACTGCCTGATCGACTTCGCGACCGGCCGCGTCGTGCGCGGCGTGAGCTACGCGAAGATCCACTTCTGCAACTATTCCGACCACGATATCGAACGGTATCTGGCCACCGGCGAGCCGCTTGAGGTGGCCGGCTCGTTCACGCTCGAGGGCTTCGGCGGCGCGTTCATCGACGGCATCGAGGGCGACCCGCACGGCGTGATCGGCATCAGCCTGCCGCTGCTGCGTGACTTGACCGGCCAGCTCGGCATCGAGTGGACCGACCTGTGGAACGTGGAGCGCGGCGAGCTGTTCCCGAACGGCAAATCCGACCCGTCAAGCCTCGTGCCGCCGGCGGAGAACGTGCACCAGCCGGGCGACGGCTGGGTCGACTGCATGTGCGGACGGCGGCACTGGGGGCTGAACGGGGCGTCCGGCGTGCTGCTGGCGCGGCGCGACGCAGCGACCGGGGCCGTGACGCACGTGGTGATGCAGCATCGCGCCGCATGGAGCGCGGAAGGCGGCACGTGGGGCATCCCGGGCGGCGCGACCGCGGACGGCGAATCGCCGATCGAGGGTGCACTGCGCGAGTCCTACGAGGAGGCGAATATCACGCCCGAGGACATCGAGGTGGTCGGCTCGTGGCGCGAGGACCACGGCAACTGGGCGTACACCACCGTGTTCGCGTTCGAGAAGCCGGGGCATCGCGTGGAGCCGCGCGCTAACGACGACGAAAGCATAGAGATCGAGTGGATTCCGATCGACGAGGTGCCGAACCGCAAGCTGCTCACCGCGATGAAGACCGACTGGCCGCGCTTCCGCGCACGGCTCGACGCGATCGCCGCAGCGCATCGCGGCCACTGACACATAAGCCCACTCATCCGAGTGGGCTTATGTCTACGGCCATACGCGTCCTGATCGGGAACGGCTGTGTCGCGACGGTTCATCGTCGTCGCAGCGCAACGATCGTCAGCTCAACAACGCGGCGATGATCGCGATAAACACCGGGCTGGTCAGCGTCGAAATGAGGATGCCGTCGCGTGCGAACGTGAGACCCACGTTGTAGCGCGCCGCGTAGTTGTACACGTTCTGGCCGGTCGGCAGCGCGGCGAGCACCACGCACGCGTACAGCACGTTGCCGCGGAAGCCCATCACGAAGTACGCGAGCAGGAACGCGATGATCGGCATCACGATGTTCTTGAGCACCGCGACAGTGAAGATCGCCGGCACATCGCCCTTCTGCTGCAACGGCTTCGTGCCGTGCAACGACATGCCGAACGCCATCAGGATCATCGGCACCGCGGATTCGCCGATCATGTTGATCGGGTCGTACAGGTAGTTCGGGATGAACCAGCCGGTCTTCGCGTTGATGGCCGACAGGGCGATGCCCAGCAGCGAGCCGATGAGCAGCGGCTGGTGCAGCGGCTGCTGCAGGATCGCCTTGGCCGACACCTTGCCCTTGGTGGTCACGTCGAGCGCGGTCAGGCCGATCGGCGTGAACAGGGCCTGCTGCATGACCAGGATCGGTGCGACGAGCGCGCCGTTGCCGAGGATGTACGTGGCGATCGGCAGGCCGATGTTGTTCGAGTTGAGGTACAGCGAGTTGAGCGAGCCGATGATCGCGTCCGGCGTGCTCATGTGGAAGAACATGCGGTTCAAGATCAGGAACACCACGCCGACCAGCATCGCGGAGAAGAACGCCACGATGATCGACGAGTGGAAGATGTCGAAGATCGGCTCCTTCGATAGGATCGCGAACATCAGGCACGGGCTGGAGACGAAGAAGCTGAACCGGTTGAGCACCATCTGGGCGGTCGAACCGCCGATCTGCATGCGCGCGGCGATGTACCCCGCCAAAATCACGATGCCGATGACGCAGAAGCCTTCCATTGCGCTCAACAAACCCGCCATAATCCCTCTTTTCCGCTGCTTCGGCTGACCGCCGCATATATCACAGGCGTTGCAATTGGCTCACGCCTCGCGAATCTGAAAACCTAACCCCATAGTGCCACACGCCGCCGAACCGCGCGGGACTGTCTCATAACGTCGTGTGATGCAGTTTGACGATCGAGAGGCTGAATTGTCGTTTCGTCGGAGTCTGTTTGACGATCGAGAGGCTATGCGTAAACGTATAAGGCCTTTTTCGGGGGTAATGCACCGTCCTTTTCGCGGTTGATACGAGGAATCGGTGCCGCTCGATCGTCAAACCGATCTCGACAAGACACTTTTTTAGCCTCTGAATCGTCAAACTATGCCTCGGAACTTGGGACGGGTGGGGGAGCGGCGGGCGAAACCCGCTACGATGAGCCGCATGACGAACGAACTGGCACAGCAGACGGCGACGGAACTCGGATTCGATGCGGGCGCGACGCGCGAACAGACGCTCGCGGCCTTGCTCGAACAGATCATGGGCGCGTATTCGGTGAGCGATGACGAAGGGCCGCTTGCGGACGCGGTCGAGGCGTTCCTGCGCAAGCAGCCGCATCTGACCGTGCGCCGCCACGGCGACACGGTGGTGGCGAGCACCGCGTTCGGCAAACCGCAGCGCGTGATCCTGGCCGGACACATCGATACGGTGCCGGTGATCGACAACTTCCCGCCGCGCTGGCTCGATCCGGGCGATCCGCTGATCCGCGAGGACGTGGCCGCCGCGCATCCGGGGGAGCGCGTGCTGTGGGGGCGCGGCGCGACCGACATGAAGGCGTCCGACGCGGTGATGCTGTACCTGGCCGCCGTGCTGAACGGCGGTGCGGCCACCGGCATCGACCCGAACTACGACTTGACGTACGTGTTCTACGACCATGAGGAGGTCGCGGCCGAGAAGAACGGTCTGCGCAAGGTGGTCGAATCGCATCCCGATTGGATCACCGGCGATTTCGCGATCATCGGCGAGCCGACCGACTGCGGCATCGAGGGCGGCTGCAACGGCACGATCCGCTTCGACGTGGTCACGCACGGCGTGGCCGCGCATTCGGCACGCGCGTGGATGGGCGAGAACGCGATCCACAAGGCCGCCGAGATCCTGACCCGCTTGGCCGCGTACCGACCGGCCGACGTTCCGGTGGATGGGCTGGTCTACCGCGAGGGCGTGAACGCGACGCTGATCTCCGGAGGCAAGGGCACGAACGTGATTCCCGACGAATGCCGCGTGCACGTGAACTACCGGTTCGCGCCGGACAAGACGATCGCCGACGCCAAGGCGCTGATGATGGGCGCGGACTGCGGGGCCGAACTCGGCAACGGCGAGCATGTGGCTACCGGCGGCATGTTCGAGGGCTTCGGCATCGAGATGGCCGACGAGTCGCCGAGCGCCCGTCCCGGCATGGACTCGCCGCTGGCGGTTTCGCTGGCCCATCTTGTGCGCGAACGCGCCGGCCGCGAACCGCTCGCCAAGCTCGGCTGGACCGATGTGGCCCGTTTCGCGATCCTCGGCATCCCCGCCGTGAACCTCGGCGCCGGCAGCCCCCTGCTCGCCCACAAACACGACGAACAACTCCCCGAATCCGAACTCACCCTCCTCGCGGATATTTTGGGGGAATGGCTGAGCCGTTAAGCGGACAGTCCTGTGGACTGTCCGTAGGTTCAGCCTGAGTGAGGCGATAGCCGAGTGAAGGTAACGTTGAGTCTCGCCGTAGGCGAGTCCGTTGTTGCAGGGCTGAGCCGTTAAGCGGACAGTCCTGTGGACTGTCCGTAGGCTCAGCCTGAGCGAGGCGATAGCCGAGTGAAGGTAACGTTGAGTCTCGCCGTAGGCGAGTCCGTTGTTGCAGGGCCGAAGGCGAGCCGTTAAGCGCTAAGTCTGGTGGGCTTCGCGCAGTATGAGCCTGACGAGTCTATCCTCCTCATGTTCGCGTCGTGGTGCCGATCGCGCGAACATACGGAGGATCGAACCCCGACAAGCGCCCATCAAGGCCTGCGACTCGCGTGAGGCCGCATGATTCCGCCGTTGTTCACCGGGCGTCAATTTTTGTGTCATACTTAATGGCGGCGGTTCTGCAAGCCGCCGAGCATCCGATGGCGTCGATCCCCTCGCGTGTGAATTCCGCGGGGCCGGTGTCCGCCGTCGCAGCATTGACTTTTTGACCGGTGCTTCATATGGGCGCAATCGATGCGCGGCCGCGGTGAGAGCGCGGTGTGACGACCGTATGAGGCTTGACATAGGCGTTGCGATTGCAGCGCGACGCCGAGGAGCATCGTGCCCAGTGTGAACCATGAGGGCTTTGGCGAAGCCGAAGCCGTTGACCAGAATTCAATCCAGAACAACGCGGATCAGACCGCTCCGGCAGCCGCCGATACCGCATCGTCCGACGCGTCGCAGCCCGCAACCGCGGCCCCCGCGCAGCCGTCCGGCTCATCCGTGTCCGTCAATCCCGCCCCGCGTCGCCGTCGTGGCGGCCGTCGCGTGGTGCGTGGCGCGGGTGCGGCCGGCGCCGCGCTCGAACTGACCGTGCAGGAGCACGCCGCGCCGCTGTTCGAGGAGCCGCGCGTCGCCGACATTGAGGCCGCGGAAGCCGCGCAGCGCAAGGATTCCGAGTCGTTGGTCGTCGTCCCGGCGGCTGATTCGGATGCCGATTCGCCGCGTCGCGCGTCGCGTTCCGGCGCTCGCCGCCGTTCGCTCGCGCATGACGATCAGCATGACGATTCGCGCGCCACGGTTGCGCATGACGATCGCGACGACCAGTCCGACGACGAACGTTCGTCTCGCCGCGTCCGTTCGCGTCGGCGTCGCTCGTCGTACGACGACGATTACGACACCCGGTACGACGACGATCAGCCCCGTTCGCGCCGGCGTGGCCCGGTGTCCGATTACGAACCGTTCAGCGATGACCGTCACTCCGATCGTGCTGCGTCTCGCCGCAATCGTTCGCACGACGACTATCGTGAGGAATCCAGCGACGAGCGCGCGTTCGACGCGCTCGATTCGCTGCCGATCGAACCGTCGCCGCGTTCCGGTCGTCCGATGACCTCGCTGCTGTTCCAGGAGCCGGTGCTGCCGTCCGCGGCCGGCCGTGCGGATAACCGCAACGACGATCAGGAGGACAGTGCCGATGACGGCCGCGCCTCACGCCGCCCGGCTCGCGCCGATCGCGACGGTTCGGCATCGGACAACGCCGACGCCGAGTCCGCCCGTCCGTCACGTCGTTCGCGTCGCCGTCGCGGTGCCAGCACCGAGTTGACGGTCGTGCCGCAGGATGCTGCAATCGATGGCACTGCGAACGCCGACGACACGAACGTCGAGCAGTCCGCATCCGCGCAGTCCGACGAAGCGCCGACTTCCGGCCGTTCGCGCCGCTCCCGCCGCCTGAATGCGCAGGAACGTCGTGCCGCCGCCGAGGTCGAACAGATCGAGGAGGACCTCGAGTTCGACGACATCACATATGCGCCGATCACCGAGGAGGATTTGTCGGAAGGCCCGACCCGTTCGCGTCGCCGTCGTCGCCGCGGCAACCGTGACGCGGAGCGTGACACGGCCGTCGCCGACGAGACGAGCGCGACCGAATCCGCCGACGACACCGAGTCCGACGAGCGCGACGAATCGTCGCGCCGCCGCCGTGACGACGAGGAGTCCGAGGATTCGACCGTCACGCGTCGCCGTCGCCGTCGCCGCTCCAAGTCGGGCGAGGAGTCCGTCGAGGATCTCGTGCCGCGCCGCTCGCGCAAGCAGCAGTACATCGACGAGATCACCGACATCGAAGGCTCCACGCGACTCGAGGCGAAGAAGCAGCGCCGCCGCGACAACCGTCGCGAACGCAGCCGCCAGTCCACGATCCTCGAGCAGGACTTCCTCGCGCGCCGCGAGAACGTCGAACGGCTCATGGTCGTGCGCGAACGCGGCCGTCACACGCAGATCTCGGTGATCGAGGACAACGTGCTGGTCGAGCACTACGTGTCCGACATCCAAGAGGTTGCAACCGTTGGCAACGTGTATCTCGGCCGCGTGCAGAACGTGCTGCCGAGCATGGAGGCCGCGTTCGTCGACATTGGTCAGGCGCGCAACGGCGTGCTGTACGCGGGCGAGGTCAACTGGGACGCGGCGCGTCTCGACGGCCAGCCGCGACGCATCGAGCTGGCGTTCAAGTCAGGCGATCCGGTGCTCGTGCAGGTCACCAAGGACCCGATCGGCCACAAGGGCGCGCGTCTGACCTCGCAGGTCACGCTGGCCGGTCGTTTCCTCGTGCTCGTGCCGTCCGGCGGCATGACCGGCGTGAGCCGCAAGCTGAGTGACCGCGAACGTTCGCGCCTGAAGAACATCGTGTCGAAGATCGCGCCGAAGGACATGGGCGTGATCATCCGAACGGCCGCCGAGGGCGCGTCCGAAGAGGCGATCGTCAAGGATCTGGAGAGCCTCGTGCGCCAGTGGGAGCGCATCAACGCCAAGCGCGAGGAGTTCCTGCACGGCCGTCGCCCGAAGCTCCTGCAGGGCGAGCCGGACGTGGCGATCCGCGTGGTGCGCGACATCTTCAATGACGACTTCAAGCAGATGATCGTCGAGGGCGACAAGGTGTACGAGCGTATCGAGGAATACCTCGAGACGATGGCCCCGGACCTGCGCGACAAGCTCGTCAAGTGGGACCCGGCCGAGCACAACGGCAAGGACGTGTTCGACAAGTGGCAGATCGACTCGCAGCTCAGGAAGGGCATGGAACGTCAGGTGTACCTGCCGTCCGGCGGCTCGATCGTCATCGACCGCACCGAGGCAATGACCACGATCGACGTGAACACAGGCCGCTTCATCGGCCGCGGCAAGTCGCTCGAGGAGACGGTGACCCGGTGCAATCTCGAGGCGGCCGAGGAGATCGCACGCCAGCTGCGGCTGCGCGACATCGGCGGCATGGTGATGATCGACTTCGTCGACATGGTCATGCCGGCGAACCGCGACCTCGTGCTGCGTCGTCTGGTCGAATGCCTGGCGCGCGACCGCACCAAGCATCAGGTGGCGGAGGTCACCTCGCTCGGCCTCGTGCAGATGACGCGCAAGCGCATCGGCCAGGGCCTCGTGGAGGCGTTCTCCGAGGAGTGCCCGACCTGCAAGGGCCGCGGCTTCATCCTGCACGACGAGCCGACCGTGAACGCCGACTACGACGATCCGTACGCACTCAAGGGCGGAGACCCGTTCATCAAGACGAACAAGCACGGACGCGGCACGGACGTGCAGGTTCCGCAGGGGTCCTCGCCGGACGTGAAGGCCAAGCTCGCCGCGATCGCCGCGGCCGCCGTCGCCGCGAACAACGCCGACGGCGAGGAGTGATCCGTCGCCTGTTCGACGCCATAATTTAAGATATTCCGGGCGTGTCGTGATTGACACGCCCGGAGTTCAACTTGCGTTAGTACATGGGTCGGTGTAAGTTAGACAGTCGGTGTCTGACCAGCGGCTTGCGTGCGTCAGGCAAGTAGCTTTATAACACCATAGCAAGGAACGAAGAATGTACGCGATTGTGAAGGCCGGTGGCCATCAGGAAAAGGTCGAGGTCGGTGACGTGATCCTCGTGAACCGTCTCGACGCCAAGAAGGGCGATGCCGTGGAGTTCCCGGTTGCCCTCGTTGTCGACGGTGCCAAGGTCACCCTGTCCGCCGCTGATCTGGCGAAGGTGTCCGTCAAGGCCGAAGTTGTTGACGATGAGGCCAAGGGCCCCAAGATCAACATCATGAAGTACAAGAACAAGACCGGCGTTGCCCGTCGCAAGGGTCACCGCCAGAAGCTGACCGCCGTCAAGATCACGGCGATCGCCTGATTTCAGGCTTGGGCTTAGGACCGAAAGGAACAGATCATGGCACACAAGAAGGGCGCTTCCAGCTCGCGCAACGGTCGCGATTCTAACGCGCAATACCTCGGCGTGAAGAAGTTCGGCGGCGAAGCCGTCGTGGCCGGCAACATCATCATCCGCCAGCGTGGCACCAAGTTCCACCCGGGCGAGAACGTCGGCATGGGCAAGGATCACACCCTGTTCGCCCTCACCGACGGCAGCGTGAAGTTCGGCGTTCGCCGCGACCGCAAGGTCGTCGACGTGATCGCCGCCTGAGACACGCAATCCCAAGCGTAAAAAGCCGCGCCCCACGGACGCGGCTTTTTCTATACCCTCCTTCCCCTCCCTCTCCCTCCCCACGCGATCCACAAACACACCCCTCTGGATCGTAAAGAATCAGCCCATCTCGGCACAACAATAAGTACCGCATTCCAACGCAACATTTCGCACATACGTAGCGTGGGATGGGGCATATGTTGATCGACCGTAAGACTTGGGCGAGCGCCCCGGAGCGTGTCGAGCAACATATGCCCCATCCCACGCGGTAGCGGGCACTACGTAACGTGTCGGGAATACGCATCCATCCCACGCAACAGAACGACGAAATACATCGTCATCGTGGATAACGCGGCGCAACAGCAAGACCAACGGCAACGATAAGGTAAACACATGAGTGATTTTGTGGATCGCGTAACCGTCCATGTCAAGGGCGGCGACGGCGGCAACGGCTCCGCCGGCATCCGACGCGAAAAGTACAAGCCGCTCGCCGGCCCGAACGGCGGTAACGGCGGCGACGGCGGCTCCGTCATCTTCGAGGCGACTCGCAACGCGAACAGCCTGCTCGACTACCGTTTCGTGCCGCACCGCGCGGCAGGCAACGGCACGATGGGCCTGGGCGACACGAAGGACGGCTCCAAGGGCGAGGACCTGATCCTGCCGGTTCCGGTCGGCACGGTCGTCTTCGAGGCCAAGGGCGCGGCCGGCCAGTCGAAGCGTCCCGGTGAGCAGCTCGCCGACCTGCGTCACGAGGGCGACCGGTTCGTCGCCGCGTACGGCGGTGCTGGCGGTCTCGGCAACGCGGCCCTCGCGAATCGCACGCGTCGCGCCCCGGGCTTCGCGCTGCTTGGCGAGCTGGGCGAGGAACGCGATGTGATCCTCGAGCTTAAGTCGATCGCCGATGTCGCGCTGGTCGGCTTCCCGTCGGCCGGCAAGTCCAGTCTGATCGCCGCGATGAGTTCGGCCAAGCCGAAGATCGCGGATTATCCGTTCACCACGCTCGTGCCGAATCTGGGCGTGGTCATGGCTGGTGATTCGCGTTACACGATCGCCGATGTGCCGGGGCTGATTCCGGGCGCGTCCGAGGGCAAGGGCCTGGGACTTGAATTCCTGCGCCACATCGAGCGCACGGAGATCATCGCGCATGTGATCGACTGCGCCACGCTCGAGCCGGATCGCGACCCGATGAGCGACTACCAGGCGCTCGAGCACGAGCTGGCCGAGTATGCCGACAAGCTTGAGCTGCCGCTGGGCGCGATTCCGATCCCGGACCGTCCGCGCATCATCATCCTCAACAAGATCGACGTGCCGGAGGCCAAGGAACTGGCCGATTTCGTGCGCCCGGACTTCGAGAAGCTCGGCTTCAAGGTCTTCGAGGTGTCCACTGCCTCGCATGTGGGCTTGAAGGAGCTCGGCTTCGCGCTGGCCGCGATGGTGGCCGACATGCGTGCCGAGGTCGCCAAGCGCGAGCAGGCCGAGGAGGAGGCCCGCGTGGTCATCAAGCCGCTCGAGCAGGGTGGTCGCCGCCGTCGCCGCGCCGATGAGGGCGGCACCGCGCTCGACTTCACGGTGGAGCGCCGCGAGAGCGCGGACGGTTCGCAGTTCTGGTTCGAGGTGCGTGGCACCAAGCCGGAACGTTGGGTCATGCAGACGAACTTCGACAACGACGAGGCCGTCGGCTATCTTGCCGACCGTCTGGCCAAGCTGGGCGTGGAGGACGAGCTGCGTCGTCAGGGTGCGAAGCCGGGCGACGAGGTGCGTATCGGCCGTGGCCCGCGTGCGGTCGAGTTCGACTGGGACCCGACGATCGCGGCCGGCGCGGAGATGCTGGACGGCGCTCAGCTGGGCGCCCGCGGCAAGGATCTGCGACTGGAGACCGAGGAGCCGGGCGGCCGTCGCCGTACGAATTCCGAGCGTCGCCGTCAGTATCACGAGATGATGGATGCGCGTGCGGCCGTGCGCGAGGCGATGGCCGCGGAACGTGCGGCCGGCCACTGGGCCGACCCGTCCGTCGACGACGACCGTCACGACGAGACGAGCCTGTTCGGCCGCGGCGACTCGGACGAGGAGTAGTCCATGCCTATGACGTGTCATTTCGACCGAGCGTGAGCGAGCGGAGAAATCTTCTTCGATGGCAATGTCCTCGCAAGATTTCTCCGCTCGGCTTCGCCTCGGTCGACGTGACATATGCGGGTAGCAGAGGGGGCAATCATGCTTACGGAAGCCGAGGTGCGCCGCGCGGTCGCGGGCGCGCAGACCGTCGTCGTCAAGGTCGGATCGAGTTCGCTGACCAAGCCGTCCGGCCATCTGGACGCCGGCAAACTCGGCGCGTTGGTCGCCGCGCTGTCGGCGGCTGCACAGCAGGGCGCGCGTGTCGTGCTCGTCTCGTCCGGCGCGATCGCGGCCGGCTTCGGCCCGCTCGGCTTCGATTCCCGACCGTCCGACGTCGCCACGCAACAGGCGACGGCAGCGGTCGGCCAAGGTCTGCTCATGGCCCAGTATGAGGCCGCGTTCAGCCGGTTCGGCGTGCGCGTCGGACAGATTCTGATCACCGCGGAGGACACGATCAGGCCGCAGCAGTACCGCAACGTGCAGCGCACGCTCGGCCGTCTGCTCGATCTCGGCGTCGTGCCGATCGTCAACGAGAACGATTCGCTGGCCAGCAACGAGATTCGTTTCGGCGACAACGATCGGCTGTCGGCGCTGGTGGCGAATCTCGTACGGGCCGACGCGCTCGTGCTGCTGACGGATGTGGATGCGCTGTATACCGCGCCGCCGTCCGAACCGGGGTCGCGGCGTATCTCGTTCGTGCCGGATGTGGTCGAGACGCTTGACAACGTGCGCATCGGCGGGTCGACATCCGGCGTAGGCACGGGCGGCATGGTGACCAAGCTGGAGGCGGCGCGCGTGGCCGCGGCGTCCGGCATCCCGACCGTGATGACGTGCGCGCGGTTCGCAGGACCGGCCCTGATGGGCGACCCGGTGGGCACGGCGTTCGCGCCGGTCAAGCAGCGCGGGTCGTCGCGCCGGCTGTGGATCGGGTTCGCGGCGAATCCGCGCGGGGTGCTGGTGGCCGATGCGGGCGCGGCCTCGGCGGTGCGCGGCGGGCGTGCGAGCCTGTTGGCCGCGGGCGTGCTCGAGGTGCGCGGCGAGTTCTCGGCCGGCGACCCGGTGTGGATCGACGACGAGGCAGGCACGCATCTGGCACGTGGCCTCGCGGGCTTCGACTCGGAGGAAATCCCGCAGATGCTCGGCCGCACCACCACCCAGCTCAAGCGTTTCCTCGGCGAGGAATACGCCCACCCGCTCGTTCACCGCGACAACCTCGTGCTGGTGTGAGCGGGGCCGTTCCTAAACTTTTCCGGGTTTCGCCCCGCTGAGCATGCCTTAAGCGGGGCAAACCCCGGAAACCATGATGATGTTGCCCCGCTAAGCCGCTCTTTGGCGGGGCAACATCCAGAACAATCCCGGGAACCGCCCCGCTGAGTTGCCCCTTTGCGGGGCAGTATTCGGAAAGGCCCGGGAACAGCCTCGCTAGGTGTGTACTTGACAGGGCAACATCCTGAAATCTCCTAGGAACTGCCCCGCTGAGTATGCGCAATGGGGCACAATCCCGAAGGCGCGGTGATGCTGCCCCGCTGGGAGTGCCCTCAGCGGGGCAAAACCCCGAAATTCTCTAGGAGCCGCCCCTCTGAGTATGTGCGGGGCGATACCCCGAAGGCGCGGTGATGTTGCCCTGCTAGTACTTTGTCGGACCTAAACTGACGCGTCTTTACTCTCGGCCCTTCGGCTGGGGGCCGAGCCGTGAAGCAAACGCCGGCGGCGTTTGTAGGCGAGGTGCGAGCGGCAGCGAGCCGACAAGGCGCGGCCGTAGGCCGTCCGCAATTGCGGGACGCTGTCGGCGAAGCCGACTGGGGGAGCGTCAAACCCATCACATTAAGTCCGACAAAGTACTAGGCGGGTGAGTGGCGGGGTCGAACCCTGAAATTCCCTAGGAACCGCCCCGCTGAGTAACCCCTTTGCGGGGCGGAATCCAGAAAGGTCCGGGGAACAGCCCCGCTAGGTGTGTGCTTGGCGGGGCAACATCCTGAGATCCCCTAGGAACTACCCTGCTAACCATGCGTAGTGGGGCGCAATCCCGAAGTCGTGGCGATGTTGCCCCGCTGGGAGTGCCCGTAGCGGGGCGAAGCCCGGAAAGCATGGCGTTGCCGCCCCGCCACAGTCGCCATCATCACTGAATCGCGGCGGCGAACGCATCCAGCGTGCCATCGCCCTGAATCCGCACGCGCGGCAGCAGCGTCGGATCATCGCCGATCATCGCCCAGCCGTACGCCGTCGTGAACGCAAGCGGCACGCCGGCCTCGGCCACCGCGGCCTGCGCGTCCGCGGTCGTATCGCCGAACGGATACGCAAACGCTTGCAGCGACCCGGTCACCAACTCCGACTGCTTGAGATCGGCCACGATCTCGTCCTTCGTCATCGCACTGATCCGCCCGCCGTGACCGACCGTGCCTCCCGCGCGATGCATGTCGAACGAATGCGATTCGTACTCCAGATACGACGACGCGTACTGCTTCATCTTGTTCAGCGCGTCGCCGTCCGACCCGATGACGAACGACGTGGCCGGCACCTGGTACTTGGTGATCAGCGGCTCGCCGTAACGGAAGAACCGCGGTTCGCCGTCGTCGAACGTGAGCACGACACTGCGCGCGGGCAGCGAATGCGTGCCGTCGATGAACGCGCGCACCTCGGCCCACGACGGGAAGTAGAAGTCATGTTCGGTGAGGTACTTGAGCTGCTGCTCGAGCGACGTGGCAGGGATGAAGTTTGCGTTGAGATCGGCGGGCGGATCGGCCGGATCGTACACGTAGTGGTACATGAGCACGGGGATGCCGCCGGACTGCGTGTCCATCGAATCGACGACCTTGACCGTGCGCGTGACGGTCGCGGCGTGGCCCTGCGAGTCGCGCACGGCGTACCGGACCGTGTAGTCGCCGGGCGTGGCCGTGTCGACCGTGCCGCTGACGGCGATCTTCGACGTGAGCACGCCGTCGGTCGGTTCGATCGCGTGCGCGCCGCCCTCGACGTATTGCTCGCCCTTGAGCACGTAGGTGACGGCGGAACCGTTGAGGCCGATCGTGATGTCGCCGGGGTTGGTTTGCGGCGCGGACCGTCTGTTCAACGCATCGTGCGTGGGACTGGCTGCGGTCGTGTCATTGTCGGATCGGGATGATTGGCCGGCTGCGTTGCCGGACGTGCTGTGGCGTGCGTAATAGCGCGGGATGCCGTATGCGATAGCGAACACGATCGCGAAGACGGACAGTGCGGCCACCGCGTTGCGCAAGCCGGCAAGCACGACGTTGATTCGGCGGCGGCGTGCGGTGATCTGTGCGTGCGAACGATCGCTGACATGCTGGCCGATGCGCTCGCCGCCGTGTTGCGGAGGATGGCTGGAACCGGTCATGACTGCTCCTTGGGTCTCTTCTCGTAGCACCATTGCACCATACGTCGTATCCAATCGGCCGTTCCGGTCCTGCCGCGTATTTCGGCGACGCGACACGCTTCCATACATCGTGCGCCGGGGTTATCTTAGAAGCCATGACTATGGCTGATTGGCAGACTCTTTCCGACCGTATCAACAACGTGGCACCCAGCGCGACGCTGGCCGTCGATGCCAAGGCGAAGGCGATGAAGGCCGCCGGACTCGACGTGATCGGCTTCGGTGCGGGAGAGCCGAACTTCCCGACCCCCGACTATGTGGTCGACGCGGCCGCCGCGGCGTGCCGTGACCCGAAGAACTACAAGTACACGCCGACCCCGGGCCTGCCCGAACTGCGTGAGGCGATCGCCGCGAAGACCCTGCGCGACTCCGGCTACGAGGTCGCCGCCGATCAGGTCGTGGTGACCAACGGCGGCAAGCAGGCCGTGTACTCGACGTTCCAGGTGCTGCTCAACGACGGCGACGAGGTCATCATCCCGACCCCGTACTGGACGAGCTATCCGGAGGCCGTGAAATTGGCCGGCGGCAAGCCGGTGCTGGTGTTCGCGGGCGGCGACCGCGGTTTCGAGCCGGATCTCGACGCGTTGGAGGCGGCGCGCACCGAGCGCACGAAGGCGATCATCGTCAACTCTCCGAACAATCCGACCGGCGCGCTGTGGTCGGCCGAAACGATTCGCGGCATCGCGAAGTGGGCCATCGAGCACCATATCTGGATCATTTCCGACGAGATCTACGAGCACCTCAACTACGACGGCGAGAGGACCACGTACATCGGCGCGGCCGTGCCGGAGTGCCGTGACCAGCTCATCGTGCTCAACGGTGTGGCGAAGACGTACGCGATGCCGGGCTGGCGCGTCGGCTGGCTGATCGCGCCGCTGCCGGTCGCCAAGGCCGCGTCCAAGCTGCAGGGGCATATGACCTCGAACGTGGCGAACGTGTCGCAGCGTGCGGCGCTGGCGGCCGTTTCCGGGCCGCTTGACGTGGTATATGCGATGCGTGAGGCGTTCGATGCGCGACGCAAGGCGATCGTCGCCGCGTTGAACGACATCGACGGCGTGGTGTGCCCGACGCCGCGCGGCGCGTTCTACGCGTTCGCCGATGTGACCGGACTGCTGAACCGTCCGCTGGGGGAGCGGGGCACCGTGTGCGCAAGCTCCTCCGAGCTGGCCGCCGCGCTGCTCGACGAGGCCCATGTGGCCGCCGTGCCGGGCGAGGCGTTCGGCGCTCCCGGATACCTGCGCTTCTCCTACGCCCTCGCCGACGACCAGCTCGCCGAAGGCATGCGCCGGTTCAAGGAGTGGGCTGACGCGTGAACGCGAAGCCCAGTGGGCTTCGCGTAGCGTCAGCCTGAGCGAGACGGTAGTCGAGCGAAGGCAGTGTTGAGTCCGAGCGTAGCGAGGTCAATAATTGCGGGACCGAGCCGTTAAGCGAACAGCCCGGTGGGCTGTCCATAGGCGAGTTCTGAGTGAGGCCGATAGGCTGAGCGAAGGCAGTGTGAATCTCGCCGTAGGCAAGCCCGTGATTGCGGAATCGCGCTGATGCGCGATGCTGTGTTGTTTGCGGCCTGAGACCGCAGTACCCCACCCGTCAGCTTCTCTGACTCCCTCCCCTAAAAGGGGAGGGAGAGATGGCGACTGAGTGTGTCGGTTCGAGAAATGGGCGGAATCGCGCTGACGTGCGATGCGATGTTGTTTGCGGCCTTGACGGCCGCGGTACCCCACCCGCCCGGCCTGCGCCGGGCACCCTCCCCTAAACAGGGGAGGGAATCATGACAACCGAAACCATGGACATCGACGGCAGGACACCCTCCTCTAAAAGGGGAGGGAAAGGTGGGGGCTCGTATCGGATCGTTGATTTGCCGGACGCTCTCCCCTGAGAGGAAAGGGAAGCGCTAACCTTTCCCTCTCAGAGTAGGGTGCCGATCGAGTCTCAAGGTCCCTATGTCGGTCCTTTCCCTCTCAGGGAGGGTGCGACGAAGGACAGTCTGAAGGCCGCGCAGGATGCTTTCCCTCCCCTCTCAGGGGAGGGTGTCAGCGAAGCTGACGGGTGGGGTACTCGCGGCGTAAGCCGCCAAATTGCAGCATCGCACGCAGTGCGATTCCACATCGAGACATGCCGTAAAAACGTTGAAATCCCGTGGTTTTCCACGGGATTTTTTCGTACGACTGGACGAAATCGCAGCCATGCGCTACTATTCCATCTTGGCGGTTTTGCCGGGCGCAAGCGTCCTGTCTGACAGGTTCGCTAGCATGGCAGAGTTCACCTAGGGAAGTGGCGCAATTGGTAGCGCAACGGTCTCCAAAACCGTAGGTTGTGGGTTCGAGTCCCGCCTTCCCTGCCAAGTCTTCTTGATGAATATGTGATCGTAAGGATGGTTATGGCGAAGGCAAGCAAGGCCGTCTCGGCAAAGAAACCTAATATCTTTATGCAGATCGGCTTGTTCATCAAGCAGATCATCGACGAACTCCGCAAGGTCGTTACTCCCACCGCCAAGGAACTGTTCTTCTGGTCGCTGGCCGTTTTTCTTTTCGTGCTGTTCCTCATGGCGCTCGTCACGGGCATGGACTTCGGTCTGGGCAAGCTCGTGCTGTGGATTTTCGGCTGATTTTCGAACCAACCTGAAGGTGAATTGACGCATGAATGATGAAGTGAATCTCGAAAATCTCGATGCCCTGCCGGACATCGCGCCGGATGACGAGGCGCAGCAGCCCGAGGTGAATCTCGATGCCCTGCCGGTCGACGACGAGAATGACGAGACCGCCTCTGACATCGCCACCGAATCCACTCCGGCCGATACCGCTTCCGCTGCGGAACCGGCGGATGACGACACGACCGGGTCTGCATCCGACGATGGCGCGGACCAGCAGTCCGACCAGTCCGGTACCGACGAGGCTCAGGATGCCGGCGCTCAAGCCGTCGAAGAGTTCTCCAAGTCGCTGCGCAATCTCGAAGGCAAGTGGTACGTGCTGCACACGTACTCCGGCTACGAGAAGCGCGTGAAGACCAACGTCGAATCCCGTATCGTCAGCTTCGGTCTCGAAGACAAGATCTTCCAGGTCGAGGTGCCGATGGAGGAAGTCGAGAAGCACACCGACAAGGGCAAGAAGGTCATCACCCGTGTGCGTGTGCCGGGTTATGTGCTCATCCGCATGTGGCCGGATGAGGACGCCCGCCGCATCGTGCGCGAGACCGAAGGCGTGACGGGCTTCGTCGGCCCGACCAAGGACCCGGCGCCGCTGTCGCGCAAGGAAGTCGTCCAGATGATGGCTCCGATGATCGCTTCCGAGGCGCTCAAGAAGGCCGGCGACAAGCCTGCCGCCGCCAAGAAGCGTACCGTCGAGGTCTCCTACGCGGTCGGCGATCAGGTCACCGTCACCGACGGCCCGTTCACCACGATGGCCGCCGTCGTCTCTGACGTCGAGCCCACCACCCAGAAGCTCACCGTGCTCGTGTCCATCTTCGGCCGCGATACGCCGGTGGAGCTGGGCTTCAACCAGGTCGAAAAGCTTCAGTAAGCGTATTCATTAGCAAAAGGCTTCCTTCGGAATTTTCCGGGGGAAGCCTTTTTGCTATTGGAATGGGTTTGCAGGAACTGAGGCCCTCTGGCGTGACAAGGTTGCTAGTAACCAACGGTTACTAGCAACCTTGTCACGCCAGAGGGGCAGCAAGTGATGAGGATGCTGGGCGGCTGCTGAGGGCAATGAATGGCCGCTCAGTGTTCAGTGCAACAATTTCCGGAAGATTGCCACGTTAGTGGGTGTTTGCATACTATGCAACGCAGCCTCGTCGGTGGGTGGATACATATCCCGAAACGAATAGTGGGTGTTTGCGTACCATGAGTGGGATTCGTAAGTGGGTGGATTCGGACGCGGAATCCGTAAGTGGGTGTTTGCCTACCGTGAGCACGGTCCGTAAGTGGGCGAATCCATACCACGAAACAGAAAGTGGGTGTTTGCCTACCACGAAAACAGCCAAAGCGCGGTTTTCGTGGTAGGCAAACACCCACTTACGATTTTTCGTGTCCGGATTCGCCCACTCATGACGGGATAGTGGGTGAATCCGGACACATAGGACGACCGGAAGAGACCGATCGAATCTCCAGACCAGAAATCAGATCGAACCTCCAGATCGGGTCAAACTCAGCGTCCTGACTCAGAGATCTGGTCCGATCGGTCCGGATTCAGTGACCAGATCAGGGATCAGATCGAACCTCCAGATCGGGCCAAACTCAGCGGTCAGACCCAGCGACCAGATCGGACCAGATCAAATCTCCAGGTCAGGTCGGATCAGGGCAGACCAAGCGGCCAGATAAGGGACCCGGCGGCCGCACTCAGCGGCAGGGCTTGGTGAGAGGCTGCCAAGGCTCGAGCTCGACCGGCTCGGCGGTCAGCAGCTCGCGCGTGGCCTCGTCAAGGTATTCCTTGCGAATGATGATCTCGGTCACGAAGCGGTCGAACCACGCGTCGGACATCACGTAGTATCCGTCCACGCCGTTGTCCTTGCCCCAGCTGTTCTCGACCTTCCAGCGGTTCGGCTTGCCGTTCTCGTCGAGGTTCACGCCGGTGAACGTCATCGCGTGGTTGCTCGGGCTGTCGCCGTACTCGAGGCCGTCGGCCTTGTCGAGCGGGAAATCGGTGCCGAACAGGCGATCCACGCGCACGACGGACTGGTCGAAGAAGCCGGCGTCGCGCAGCGCGAACTGCATGCAGTCGCACGCAAACCAGATCGGATGGCCGGCCGTGAGCTGGTCGATCGCGGCCTTGCGGAACACGTCGAGCGGCACGTTGACGAACTCCATGTCGCCGGCTTCGGCCACGTTCGCGGAATACTTGATGACGTAGCGCTTGCCGAACGGCGTGCGCTCCATCGGCGAGTTGCACAGCGACGCGAAGTCGTTCACGTCGACCGGCACGTACTTCTTGTAGAACTCGAGCGGCGTGATGCCGGTCTCGCGGATGACCGGACGATCGTCGATGCCGGAATGCCTGCCGTCCTTGCAGCCGCAGGACTTGCCGGATTCGCACGTGCATTCGTCGCCGCAGTCGCAGGACTTGGAGCCGTCCTTGCAGCAGCCCTCGGCCTTCTTGCAGCAGTCCTTGCCGGCCTTGTCGCCCTTCGCATCGTCGTCGCCCTTGGTACGCGCGATCCAGTCGAACTTCGCCGGCGGCTCGCCGAGCGAGATCGCGCAGATGCGGTACACGACCGACATCTCCTCGTCCTTCGCCGCACGCAGCTCGTCAACGGACGCGCCGGCCGCGTGACGGCGGCGCAGCTCAGCCGCGAAGCCGTGCAGCCGCGAGTTGAGGTACTGCTTGAACGCGGAGGAGTCCGTGGAGTTGGCCGACTCCGGGTAGGCGCTCTTGGGCACCAGACCGTACTTGTTCACGAGCGCGGCGAACATCTGCCACCAGCCGCCGTCGTCGGACGGACCGTAGTTGATGGCCTCGAAGACGCGGCTGTCGGTCGGCTCGTCCAGCGTGGCGAGCACGTTCTCGAGGTACGTGTTGGACTTCTCCATCGCGTCCCAGAAGAACAGGTACGTCTCGGAGAACTCGAAGTCCTCGAGGTTCCAGCGGTGCATGAGCTCGTAGCGCAGCGTGTTGAGCGAGGCGAACATCCAGCAGCGTCCGGAGTGCTTCTGGTTGGTGATCGAACCCTGCTTGAGTTCGACCGAGAAATCGCGCGGCAGCTCGCGCACGCCGCGGTAGTCGGTGGCGGCCTTGAGCACGCCGGACGAGACGGCGGCGTCGGCGGCGACGAGGTTGGCGCGGTCGGCGTTGAAGTCGGCGGCGTACTTGGACAGCAGCTCGGGGTTGATGGCTACGTTGCTTGGCATGACACTTCCTTTGATTGGGCTGAAAAACCTCCCGCATTGTACTGCGTGTTTGCTGTACGGAATCGAAACACAAAATTAACAAACGGGTCCGAGGTGGCTCGTTACCGCTAACTAAAGCGATTTTGACTTACAGCGAAATCGTAAATCAGTCAATACCTCATCTCATATATTGGATTCGATTTTGTGGATTCACCTCCACGGGATAAACCTATCGAGGCTTTAGGAGGTGAAGGGTGCTCAAGTACATCATCAAGCGCATCGGCAACTACATCATCATGCTGTTCGTGGCAGTGTCGATGACGTATTTCCTGGCGAGCGCGTTCATGGACCCGCGTTCGAACTACATGTCGCGTAATCCGCGCCCGCCGATGGCGTCGATCAACCGTTCGCTCGACATGGCGAACATCAACGATCAGACACCCGTCATTGTTCGCTACGGTCGCTGGCTCAAGGGTATCGTGACCCGCTGGGACTGGGGTCTGAGCCCTGACCAGTCGCCGGTCGGCCCGGCCATCGCGTCGCGCATCGCCGCGTCGCTGCAGCTCGTGACGCTCGCGACGATCCTCGCGATCATCTTCGGCGTGAGCATCGGCGTGTACACCGCCATCCGCCAGTACAAGTGGCAGGACCGCGTGCTCAACTCGGTCGCCACGTTCTTCCTGGTCATCCCGGCCGCCGTCATGGGCCTGATGGTCGTGCTCATCGCCATCAACTTCAACAACCTCATCGGCACCCGCGCGTTCTACGTGACCGGCCTGCACTCGTACCAAGGCAACAACCCGGTCCTGTGGGTGCTCGACTACCTGCAGCACCTGATCCTGCCGACCATCGTCATGACGATCCCCGGCACGGTGAGCTATCACCTCACCCAGCGCACGTACCTGCTCGACACGATGAACGCCGACTACGTGCGCACCGCCCGCGCGAAGGGCCTGCCGCTCAACATCGCGATCCGCCGCCACGCGCTGCGCACGAGCCTGATCCCGACCGCCGTGGACGTCGCGTTCTCGATCGCCGGCGTGTTCACCGGCGCGGTCATCACCGAGAACGTGTTCGCGATCAACGGCCTGGGCATGTACTTCACGCAGACGATCGCGCAGAACGACATCAACGGCGCGGTCGCCGTGGCCGCGTTCGGCGGCGTGTGCACGCTGACTGGCGCGCTGCTGGCCGACATCTTCTCCGCGTGGCTCGACCCGCGCATCCGACTGAGCTGAGACGCCCGATCCCGATACGTGGAACGTGAGTAAAAGGACGATCGATATGATGAACGATTCCGAGAACATGGTCGCCGACGCGGACGCGACCGACGAGGTGCGCGACTTCCAGCAGGGAGACGGCCAGACGGCCGATGTGACGGCGGACAACAAGTCCGGCAAGTCCGAGCACGACGACTTCAAGCGCACCGGCCGCATGATGCTGTACGTGCGCCGCTTCTGCCGCCGCCCGTCCGCCGTGGTCGGCCTGATCGTGCTGCTGATCCTGATCTTCTTCGCCGCGTTCGGCGCGCGCTTCTCGCAGTGGAGCTACGACGAGCCGGACTTCGCCGCGCTCGCCGCGCCGCCGTCCTCCGAGCACTGGCTCGGCACGACCGTCGGCGGCTCCGACCTGTACGCGATGATCGTGCGCGGCCTCGGCCGTTCGCTCACCATCGGTATTCTTTCCTCGATCTGCATCACGATCATCGCCGCGCTCGTCGGCACCGCGGTCGCGTTCTTCGAAGGCTGGTTCGAGCACGTCGGCATGTGGCTGCTCGACATGCTGCTCGTCGTCCCGTCGTTCCTGCTCATCGCGCTGATCGTCGGCATGGCCAAGGGCGGCAGCGACTGGATCTGGTTGGCGACCGGCCTGACCGCGTTCGGCTGGATCGGCTACGCGCGAACTCTGCGCACGCTGACGCTCTCGCTGCGCGACCGCGAGTACGTGCGCGCCGCGAAGTTCATGGGCGTGCCGTCGTTCACGATCATCGTGCGCCACCTCGTGCCGAACCTCGGCTCCGTGCTCGTCATCAACACCGTGCTCGGCGTCATCGGCGCGGTCAACAGCGAAACCTCGCTGAGCTTCCTGGGCCTGGGCATCAAGGCCCCCGATACGTCGCTCGGGACGCTGCTCAACGCCGGCCAGTCGGTCGTGCAGACCTCCCCGTGGGTGCTGGTCTTCCCGTCGATCATGCTGATCATCCTGACCTTCTCCGTGCAGCTGATCGGCGACGGCCTGCGCGACGCGATCGACCCGTACTCCCGTTCCGGCGGCAAGGCCGAGTAAGCCAGGACGGCGATCATCATGAACGACAAGAACGCAACGACTACGAACGCAACAGGAGCAACCGTGAACGACACCGCGAACGAGAACGAGCAGCCGGTCATCAGCGTGCGCGACCTCACCGTCAGCTTCGCCTCCGAAGCCGGCACGGTGCACGCGGTGCGCGGCATGAACTTCGACCTGTACCGCGGCCGCACGCTCGGCATCGTCGGCGAGTCCGGCTCGGGTAAGTCCGTCACGTCGATGGCCATCATGGGCCTGCTCGACAAGAACGCGAAGGTGACCGGCTCGATCACGTACCACGGCGACGAGCTGCTCACCAAGTCCGATCTCGAGATGAGCAAGATCCGCGGGCGTGGCATCGCGATGGTGTTCCAGGACCCGCTGTCGGCCCTGACCCCGGTGTTCTCGATCGGCGACCAGATCAAGGAAGCGCTGGTCACCCACAATCCGAAGATGACCGAGGAGCAGATCCACGACCGTTCGATCGAGCTCATGAACCTCGTCGGCATCCCGGACCCCGAGGACCGATTGAAGTCGTTCCCGCACGAGTTCTCCGGCGGCATGCGCCAGCGCGTCATGATCGCCATGGCCATCGCCAACGACCCCGACGTCATCATCGCCGACGAGCCGACCACCGCGCTCGACGTGACGATCCAGGCGCAGGTGCTCGAAGTCCTGCGCAAGGCCCAGCGCGAGACCGGCGCGGCCGTCATCTTCATCACCCACGACCTCGGCGTGATCGCCGGCATCGCGGACGACATCGTCGTCATGTACGCGGGCCGCCCGGTCGAAAAGTCCGACGTCGACACGATCTTCGCCAAGCCAGCCATGCCGTACACGATGGGTCTGCTCGGCGCCGTGCCGCGCTCCGACCGCGAACGCGCCAGCCGCCTCGTGCCGATCCCCGGCTCGCCGATGAACCTCGTGAACATGCCCAAGGGCTGCCCGTTCTCCCCGCGCTGCCCGCTCGCGACCGACGTGTGCCGCCAGAGCGAGCCGTCCATGCAGCCGGTGCCGGGCCGCGAAGGCCAGTTCGTCGCCTGCCATCGCGCGGCCGAGATCGTGAGCAAGGGCCTCACGTTCCGCGACGTGTACACCGTGGGCGAGGCCGTCAAGTCGAAGTTCGACGGCGTGCCGCGCGAACAGCGCAAGACCGTGCTCGACGTGCAGCACATGCGCAAGACGTTCCCGCTGACCGGCGGCGGATTCCTGCGCCGCAAGATCGGCGAGGTGCGCGCGGTCGACGACGTGACGCTCAACGTGCGCGAAGGCGAGACCGTCGCGCTCGTCGGCGAATCCGGCTCCGGCAAGTCCACGACGCTCATGGAGATCATGGAATTCGCCAAGCCGCAGGAAGGCGAGATCGAGATGTTCGGCACCAAGCTCGAACGCAAGATGCCGCGCGAACAGCGCCGCGAACTGCGTTCCGCCGTGCAGTACGTCTTCCAGGACCCGATGAGCTCGCTCGACCCGCGTCTGCCGATCTACGACATCCTCGCCGAGCCGATGAAAGTGCAGCACTACTCCAAGGAGCAGATCCGCGAACGCATCGCCGAACTCATGCGGCTCGTCGAACTGAACCCCGATCAGGTCGACCGCTTCCCGACGCAGTTCTCCGGCGGCCAGCGCCAGCGCATCGCCATCGCGCGCGCCCTCGCCGTCAACCCCAAGCTCGTGCTGCTCGACGAACCGGTCTCCGCGCTCGACGTGTCCATCCAGGCCGGCGTGATCAACCTGCTCGAGGATCTGCAGAACAAGCTCGGCGTGGCCTACCTGTTCGTGGCGCACAACCTGTCGGTCGTCCGCCACATCTCCAGCCAGGTCGCCGTCATGTACCTCGGCCGCATCGTCGAATCCGGCGAGACCGAGGACGTGTTCGAACATCCGCTGCACCCGTACACGCAGGCGCTCATCAGCGCCGTGCCCGTGCCGGACCCGGCCGCCGAGCGCACGCGCAAGCGCATCGTGCTCGAAGGTGAAGTGCCCAGCCCGACCGAAACGTTCCAGGGCTGCCCGTTCGCCGGCCGTTGCCCGCTCATGCCCACGCTGAGCGCCGACCAGCAGGCCCGCTGCCGCGGCGAAAAGCCGATGCTGCGCGCCGCCAATGCTTCCCGACCGAGCGGCCATCAGGTCGCATGCCATTTCGCATGACAGGTCGGACCCTGCGCGAGGGAATCCCACGCAGGTTTATTAGAGAGGAAACAACCATGAAGAACATGCGCAAGATGACCGCCGTCGCGGCGTCCGTCGCGGCGTTCGCCATGCTGCTCGCGGGCTGCGGCAGCACGGGCAATGGCAACGGCTCCAACGGCGCCGCCACCGCGACCGAAGAACCGGCTGCCGGCTTCGATTCGTCGTACACCGGCGCGCTGCCGATGCCGAAGACTGACCAGCGTTACGACAACCACCTCGACCGCGACAAGGTCAAGGACGGCGGCACGCTGACCCTGCCGATCTCCGAGATCACCTCCAACTGGAACTACCTGTCCACCGACGGCAACACCGCCTACATGTCCGAGCTGTGGGGCTGGTACCAGCCGCAGCTGCTCATGACCGACGAGGTCGGCGGCGACCCGATCAAGGTCAACCCGGACTACCTGACCGACATGAAGCTCGTCAGCTCCGACCCGATGGTCGTGCAGTACGACATCAACCCGAAGGCCAAGTGGAACGACGGCAAGGACATCGACTGGACCGCGTTTGAGGCGACCTGGAAGGCCCTCAACGGCAAGGATGCCAACTACAACCCGCCGAGCACCGACGGCTTCGACCGCATCGCCAGCGTCAAGCAGGGCGACAACGCCAAGCAGGTCATCGTGACCTACTCCGAGCCGTACTACCCGTGGCAGCTCGTGTTCTCCGCGCTGGTCAACCCGGAGGCCGGCGACGCCAAGACCTTCACCCAGGGCTGGGTCAAGAACCCGCACAACGAGTGGGCTGCCGGCCCGTACAAGGTCGACTCCTTCAACGACAACAGCGTGACCTTCGTGCCGAACCCGAACTGGTGGGGCGACAAGGCCAAGCTCGACAAGGTCGTCTACAAGGTCATGTCCTCGACCGCCGAGATCAACGCGTTCCAGAACGGTGAGATCGACGCCTCCACCTCCATCTCCACCAAGGACAACCTGAAGGCCGTGCGTTCCGTCAAGAACGCCCAGCTGCGCTACGGTTACAGCACCAAGACCCGCGTGCTCGAGTACAACGGCAAGTCCAAGCCGCTCGACGATCTGCAGGTGCGCAAGGCCCTGACCCAGGCCTTCGACGCCGACACCTACAACAAGATCCAGTTCCAGGGCATGGACTGGGACGCCAAGCGCCCGGGCTCCGAGATGCTGCTGCCGTTCCAGAAGGGTTATGAGGACAACATGCCCGCCGAGTCCAAGTTCAGCACCGACAACGCCAAGAAGACCCTCGAGGCCGACGGCTACAAGATGGGCGACGACGGCTACTACGCCAAGGACGGCAAGACCCTCGAGGTCTCCTTCACGTTCTTCGGCGACGACGCCACCCAGCAGGCCCTCGCCAACGCCTACCAGGCGATGATGAAGAAGGCCGGCATCAAGGTCAAGGTCGTGAACGTGGCCGAGTCCAAGTTCTCCGACACCGTCATGAACGGCGACTACCAGGTGCTGCCGATGGCCTGGCAGTCCACCGCGGCCCTCGGCTTCGTGACCTCCGCCCCGCAGCTGTACACCTCCAACGGCCCGTCCAACTTCACCTACGTCGGTTCCGACGAGGTCGACAAGCTCGTCAAGGCCGCCGGCGCCCACGAGAAGTACGACGACCAGGCCGCCGCCATGAACAAGGCCGAGAAGGCCGCGCTCAAGCTCTACGGCACCGTCCCTGTCTCCAACCCGGGCGCCTACGTGGCCGTCAAGAAGGGCCTCGCCAACTACGGTCCGTCCGGCTTCGCCGGCAACCTGCCGCAGAACATCGGCTGGGAGAAGTGAGCCTGAGCGGGCTTCGCTTCTGAAGAATGGGCCGGTCTCGCACGAGCTTGCTTGAGTCTGTCGCTGACCGGTCTGCATCCTCGCCTCTCCTGTGAGGGGCTTGCTGAGGGGTGTCGGAAGATTTCCCTCCATAACTGAATGTCCCACCTTGACCGAGTCGGGAACACTCGGGCGGGCGGGTGTGATCGCGTTCGCGCGCGTCTTACTTCTCCTTATTCTGCGCGCGCGTCCGCGATCGGACGTGGCCTCCCCGCGGCGTGCCTGTTCGGCGCGGCGCGGGGAGGCTTTTTTCGTATGTGATTTGTCAGGCTTGCTGCGGTGCGGAGCCAAGATATCCGGTTTGACGCGGGTATGTGCGCGATGCTGCCACACTTTCCGCGGAAGGGAGCCGGATGATGAAGTGTGACCGGATATCTTGTCACGCTTTCGTCGGTTTGCGGATGTTTGGGAAAGTGTGACAGAGGGCTGTGAATGGGGATTGCGGCTGCGCGTATGGATTGGCCATTTTCCAATGATCCTTGATGAGAGATGTTGTCACGTACCGCGATTATCGGCTGAGATTGGCGAAGTGTGACAATATCCTTGTCACACTCTTTCGTAAAGCTGGCAATGGTGCAGGGTGTGACAGATTATCGGGGCACGCAGTGCCATAAAGCGCCGAAATCGGCAAAGCGTGACATGGGATGCCCACGGATAAGGCGAAAGCGTACAGACTGATCTTCTTGGTGAGCTACGCGTGCCATCCCCGCATCGGCGTTTCGCGATTTGCGTTCAAGTGGGGTTGAACCTTTAGGGTTGTTAGCGTAAACATCGGATACGGTTCCGGATGAGATCGATGGCACGGCTGCTTCGATCCCATTTGGTGAATCGATTCGATCAGACGCTGTACAACACAGGAACAAGGAGCAACAATGAAGTACCGCAACGTGGGCAAGGCCGGCATCAAGGTGAGCGAAATCGCGCTCGGTAGCTGGATGACCCGCCTCGAGGACGCCGCCGCAGTCGACAACGCGATGGCCATCGCCGACGCCGCATTCGACGCCGGCATCAACTTCTACGACTGCGCGGACGCGTATTCGGGCGGCGACGCCGAGCGCTTCCTCGGCCGCTTCATCGCCAAGCACGACCGCGAGGACCTCGTCATCTCCAGCAAGGTCTTCTTCGGCACCGGCAAGAGCGTCAACGGCCGGGGCCTGAGCCGCAAGCACATCTTCAACAACTGCGAGCGCAGCCTCAAGAACCTCGGCACCGACTACATCGACCTGTACTACTGCCACCGTTTCGACACGACCACGCCGCTCGAGGAGACGTTGCAGGCGTTGAGCGACCTCGTCGACCAGGGCAAGATCCTGTACTACGGCGTGTCCGAGGAGTGGAGCGCCGCGCGTCTCGAGCGCGCCGAGCGCATCATCTCCGAGCGCGGACTGCACCCGCTGACCGTCGTCCAGCCGCAGTACAACATGGTCGACCGCTACATCGAGCATGAGATCGTCGAAACGTGCGAGCGCTACGGCATCGGCATCACGCCGTTCTCGCCGCTCGCCCAGGGCCTGCTGACCGGCAAGTACCGCAAGGGCCAGCCGCTGCCGGCCGGCTCTCGCGCAACCTGGCAGTCCGATCACCAGATCAACGACCTGCTCACCGACGAGAACCTCGACAAGGTCGAGCAGCTGAGCAAGATCGCCGACGAACTGGGCATCAAGATGCCGGTGCTGGCACTTGCGTGGATCCTGCGTCTGCCGGTGATCAGCTCCGTGATCGTCGGTGCGAGCAAGCCGAGCCAGCTCGAATCCAACATCGCCGCCTCCGGCGTGGAGCTGCCCGCCGATGCCCTCGAGCAGATCGACCGCATCCTCGGCTTCAAGCGCTTCGAGCGCCACGTCGGCTGACGCGTAGCGTCAGCCTGAGCGAGGCGATAGGCGAGCGAAGGTCGGATTGAGTCCGAGCGTAGTGAGGTCCGTAATTGCAGGGCCGAAGGCGACGCGTTAAGCGGACAGTCCAGTGGACTGTCCGTAGGCTCAGCCTGAGCGTAGTGAGGTCCGTAATTGCAGGGCTGAGCCGTTAAGCGCGAAGCCTCCGTGACATCCGTGCTAGTGCCCGACCGTTACTATCCCCAATATCACGCCAACGAGCCTGTTCGCGTGATGTTGGGGATATTAGCGTCCCGGTCCTATCCCAAATATCACGCCAAAGGTCTCACTGGCGTGATGTTTGGGATAGGAAGGAGTGGATGCTGGCGGGAATATCACGCGAACAGTCTATTTGCGTGATGTTGGGGCGATTATCGCTTCGCTGCTATCACAAATATCACGCAGAGTATGGCTCGGGTGGTATCCGGTCGCGGGTGGCTCTCGCTTGGCGTGCGGCTTGGCTGGCGCTTGGCGTGAGGCTTGACTGGCGCCTGGGGAGGAAAGACGACGGAATTTCGCAACGAGCCGAAAACCACCGTCGAATCACCGCAAACCGTTGGAATATCAGGGCAACACGCACATGGGCGCAAGGTTGAAACGAAATATGGTTCGACTAACCTAGTTCACGTTTGCGAATCCGAACAGGGGTTTCGGCCGGCGATGGAGAGCGCCGGTTGCGGGACGCTCGAAACGCGACGGTCGTGAATCGTGGCGGCAGCGAATGTCGCGTGCGGCGGGGAGAACGCCGCACCATACCACAAGCAAACAATCAAGAATGCGGGGATTTCCTCACATGTACGTCGATCCGACGAAAAACCAAGACAAGGGCAACCTGCGCTGGATTCTGCCCTACTGCAAACCCGACCTGCCGCGCGTGGCCGGCGCGATGCTGCTGTTCTGCGCCAACAACGCGATGGCCCTGACCATCCCGCTGATCACCGGCATGATCGTCGACCAGGTCATCACCCAGGGCCACACCGAACGACTGCTGCACTTCTGCATGCTCATGATCGTCATGACGGTCATCCGCGTCGCCTCGCGATACGGATACCAGATGTGGATGGAACGCTTCGGCCAGAACTCCATCTACCGTCTCGTGTGCGACGAATACGAGAAGCTGCACGAACTCGACTTCACCTACTTCAACCACACGCGCACCGGCGACATCATGAGCCGCATGACCTCCGACACCGACGCGCTGCGCCACATGCTCAGCTGGGTCAGCTACCAGATCGCCGACTGCGTGGTCATGTTCATCGGCGCGCTGTGCGTCATGTTCTCGATCGACTGGCGACTGGCGCTCGCGCTCGCCTGCGTCACGCCGTTCATCTTCGTGCTCACGCGCAGCCTCTCCACGCACGCGCACCCGCTGTTCTTCGCGATCCGCAACTCGCTCGCGTCCCTCAACTCGATGGTCGAGGAGAACATCGAAGGCAACCGCGTGGTCAAGGCGTTCGTGCGCGAGCCGTACGAGACGCAGAAGTTCGACGAGCACAACGACGACTACATGCAGCGCAACATGGCGCTCGCCTACAACTCGCGCAAGTACATGCCCTGGCTCGACGGCCTCGGCTTCAGCCTGCAGCTCATCACGCTCGGCCTCGGCGGCTTCCTCGTCATCAAGGGCGACATGACGCTCGGCAACCTCGTGAGCTTCAACTCGTTCCTGTGGATGATCGACGGCCCGGTGCGCGCCTCCGGCTGGCTCATCAACGACTGGCAGCGATTCAACGCCAGCTGCATCAAGATCCGCCGCCTGCTCACCGAACAGCCGCGCATCACCGAAAAGCCCGACGCGAAGGAGACCGTCAAGCAGGCCGTCGCCATCGCCGAACAGGTCGGCGCGCCGCATCCGACCACCCCCGACCGCATCAGCGGCGAGATCCGCTTCGACCACGTCAGCTTCGCGTTCCCCGACGATCCGGAGACGCCGATCCTCAAGGACATCGACTTCTCCATCCCGGCCGGCGCGAAACTCGGCATCCTCGGCGAAACCGGCGCGGGCAAGTCCACGCTCGTCAGCCTCATCTCGCGCTTCTACGACCCGACCGTCGGCCACGTGCTCATCGACGGCATCGACGCGCGCGACTGGCCGCTGACCACCCTGCGCTCGCAGGTGTGCATCGTCGCGCAGGACACGTTCCTGTTCTCCGACACGATCGGCGGCAACATCGGCTTCGGTGCCGGCTCCGACACCGACGACTGCTACATCCACAAGATGGCGCAGATCGCCGGCGCGGACAACTTCATCAAGGCCATGCCGCAAGGCTACGACACGGTCGTCGGCGAACGCGGCGTCGGCCTGTCCGGCGGCCAGAAGCAGCGCCTGTCGCTGGCCCGCGCGCTCGCGGACAACCCGAGCATCCTCATCATGGACGACACCACGTCGGCCGTCGACATGGAGACGGAAGCCGAGATCCAGAAGCACCTGCGCGAGATGGACGGCAACAAGACGATCGTGACGATCGCGCACCGCATCTCGTCGGTCAAGGACTCCGACCTGATCCTCGTGCTCGAGCACGGCCGCATCGTCGAACGCGGCACGCACGCCGAACTCGTCGCGCAGCACGGCCGCTACTGGGACATCTACCACAAGCAGCTCGGCATGCAGTCCGGCGCTTCGCAAGGCTTCTGATCATTATGCGTGCGTTGTCATTTCGACCGAGCGCAAGCGAGCGGAGAAATCTTTCGAACGGCAATGCTCCGGCAGGATTTCTCGACTCCGCTTCGCGTCGCTCGAAATGACAACGTGAGTGGACAATGACATCCGCATTAAGGACTTGTACAAGGACTTTTCATGGCACAACGCAATACCTATCGCGAGGATGAGGAACTCGAGGAGACCATCAACTTCCACGACATCCTGCGCGTCGGCAAATATCTCAAACCCTACCTGCCGCAGGTGGTCCGCATCCTCGTCGTCGTCATCTCGATGAGCTGCATCGTCGTCACCGTACCGTATCTGACCAAGATCATGATCGACGACGCGATCCCGAACAAGGATCTCGCCAAGCTCGGCCTGCTCGCGGCCGGCATGTTCTGCCTGATCGTGATCTACGAGCTCGCGCTGCGCTACCGCACGGTGGCGATCACGCGCGTCGGCCAGCTCATGCTCAAGGACATGCGCCGCGACCTGTTCACGCACATCCAGACCTTGCCGTTCAGCTACTTCGACTCGCGACCGCACGGCAAGATCCTGATCCGCGTGGTCAACTACGTGAATACGTTGTCCGACACGCTTTCGTCCGGCCTGATCAGCGTGTTCGCGGACGTGTTCACGTTCTTCGTCACGCTCATCGTGATGTTCGCGATCGACTGGCGGCTCGCGCTGTGGAGCCTGCTGCTGTTCCCCGTGCTCATCATCTGGGTGCGCGGTCTGCAGTACTTCCAGCGCAAGGCCTACCAGAAGCTGTCCAACAAGCAGAGCAACCTCAACGCGTTCATCCACGAGTCGATCGCCGGCGTGAAGACGACGCAGACGTTCGCGCGCGAGAAGAAGCAGTTCGAGATCTTCCAGCAGCAGCAGGACGACGTGCGTACCGCATGGATGCACGCCAAGCACATCGAATTCCTCATGTGGCCGGGCGTGCAGACCATCTCCGTGATGACCATCGCGTTCATCTACTTCGTGGGCATCACCGGCTTCGGCGGCGTGAACGTGACCACCGGCATGCTGATCGCGTTCGTTGGCTACGCGAACAACTTCTGGAACCCGGTCATCAACATCGGCAACTTCTACAACCAGCTCGTCACCTGCTCGGCGTACCTCGAGCGCATCTTCGAGACGCTCGACGTCAAGCCCGAGATCGCGAACAAGCCGAACGCGGCCGACCTGCCGCAGATCCGCGGCAAGGTCGACTTCAACGACGTGGTGTTCCGCTACGAGGATGACGGGCGCAACATCCTGAACCTCGTGGACTTCCATGTCGAGCCGGGGCAGACGATCGCGCTGGTCGGTCCGACCGGCGCGGGCAAGACCACGATCGTGAGCCTGCTGTCGCGCTTCTACGACGTATCGGAGGGGTCGGTCACGATCGACGGGTACGACGTGCGCGACGTGACGCTCGAATCGCTGCGCCGGCAGATGGGCGTGATGCTGCAGGACACGTTCATCTTCTCCGGCAACGTGCGCGAGAACATCCGTTACGGCAAGCTCGATGCGACGGACGAGGAGATCGAGGCGGCGGCGAAGGCCGTGCATGCGCACGAGTTCATCATGGAGCTGCCCGACGGGTACGACACGGTGGTGGAGGAGCGCGGTTCGACCCTGTCGGCCGGCCAGCGCCAGCTCATCGCGTTCGCGCGCGTGCTGCTCGCCGACCCGCGCATCCTGATTTTGGACGAGGCGACGTCGAACATCGACACGCGCACCGAGGAGGCGCTGCAGGCGGGTCTGCAGCATCTGCTCAAGGGGCGCACGAGCTTCATCATCGCGCACCGCCTGTCGACGATCGAGAACGCGGACGAGATCTTCTACATCGACCACGGTCAGATCATGGAGCACGGCTCGCATAAGGAGCTGCTCGCCAAGAAGGGCGCATACTACCGCCTGTACGAGTCGCAGTACGCGATGATTCGCGTGGCTACGGGCGCCGCTGCGAACGAATGATGCGCGTCAGTGCCTGTTCTGCGGGGGCTTGGCCTCTGCGGGACAGGCACTTTGACGATCGAGAGGCTGATTTTCGCATGTGACGAGGTCGGTTTGACGATCGAGAGGCTGATCTGCCGGGTGATACCCGTCAGATTCAATACAACCCGGTCGTTTAGGGGGTGTTGGCGTCCGTGGCGGTCGGCAACACAGCCTCTCGATCGTCAAACCGACCTGTGCAGGGGCGAAAATCAGCCTCTCGATGTGCAAACTGCCGACGGTTCGCCAGCATTGTGGCGTGTGCGCACGGCGGCAGCTGGCATAATGGCATACACAACACACCACCACAACCGAGGGATTCCTCATGACCATTGTAGTTAACGATAATCTTCAGCAGTTTCATCTGACCAACGGACAGGTCAGCATGATCCTCAAGGTGGTTGACGGCAAACTCGTCAACCTGTACACCGGCGCGGCGGTGCCGGATGCCGGTTTGGGGGCGGCAGCCGACGCCGCGGCTCCAACCACGGTCACCACCGACGAATCCACCGACTTCGGCTATCTCATCGACGACCACTTCCGCGTGCAGTCCGCCACCGAGCGCGACGAGGACGGCCAGCGCTTCCCGGAGCACCAGCGCTTCGAATACCCGGAATTCGGCCACGGCGACTACCGCCACCCGGCCATCCAAGTGGCGCAGCCCAACGGCTCGCGCATCACCGACCTTCGCTTCGCCGGCTACCGGGTCGCGCCCGGCAAGCCCGCGCTGCCCGGTCTGCCCGCCACTTTCCCCGAGGCCCGTGACGGCAAGATCGTCCACGATTCCCCGGCCGCCGAGACGCTATCCATCGACCTGGCCGACGAGCCAACCGGCCTGACCGTGACGCTCCACTACACGCTGTTCCGCGACGAGGCGGTCATCGCCCGCTCCGCCAGCATCGCCAATCGCGGCGCCGAGCCGCTCACGCTCACCCGCGCGGCCAGCTTCAACCTCGACCTGCCGGACGCCGGCTACGACATGATCGAGTTCACCGGCGCGTGGGCGCGCGAACGCGAACCGCACCGCCAGCCGCTGCACGCCGGAATCCAGCAGATCGAATCCCTGCGCGGCGCGTCAGGCCCGTACTTCAGCCCGGCCGCCGTGTTCGCCCGCCCCGCCACCACAGAGGACGCGGGCGAGGCGTTCGGTCTCACCTTCGTGTACTCCGGCAACTTCGACCTGCACGCCGAAGTCGACACCTACGGCGCCGCCCGCCTGCAACTGGGCATCAACCCGTTCGGCTTCGCGTGGCGGCTCGAACCCGGCGAATCGTTCCAGACCCCGGAGGCGCTGCTCGGCTACAGCGCCAACGGCCTGAACGCCCTGAGCCAGACCTTCCACCGCATCGTGCTCGACCACCTGCAGCGCCCGGCGTGGGCCCGCCGCGAACGCCCGGTGCTCATCAACAACTGGGAGGCCACGTACTTCGACTTCACCGAAGACAAGCTGCTCGACCTCGCGCGGCTCGCCAAGAAGGCCGGCATCGAACTGTTCGTGCTCGACGACGGCTGGTTCGGCGCCCGCACCTCCGATCGCTCCGGCCTGGGCGACTGGACCGCCAACCCCGACCGTCTGCCCGAGGGCATCGCCGGCATCGCGCGCAAGATCAACGAGATCGGCATGCAGTTCGGCCTGTGGTTCGAACCGGAGATGGTCAACAAGGACTCCGACCTGTACCGCGCCCACCCCGAGTGGGTCATCGCCACGCCGGGCCGCAGCCAGTCCGTGTACCGCCACCAGTACGTGCTCGACTTCGCCAACCCGGCCGTGGTCGACAACATCTACGGGCAGATGCACGCGATCCTGTCGACCGCCAACGTCTCCTATATCAAGTGGGACATGAACCGCTTCATCACCGAGGCGTTCGATGCGACGCGCGGCGCCGAGCGGCAGGGCGAGCTCATGCACCGCTACATCCTCGGCGTGTACGCGCTGTACGAGCGCTTGTTCGCCGCGTTCCCCGACCTCATCATCGAGGGCTGCGCGTCGGGCGGCAGCCGCTTCGACTACGGCATCCTCGCGTACTCGCCGCAGGCGTGGACGAGCGACGACACCGACGCGGTCGAACGCATGTCGATCCAGTACGGCACGAGCTTCTTCTTCCCGGTCGCCACGATGGGCGCGCACGTCTCGATCACGCCGAACCACCAGACCGGCCGCAACGAGCCGCTCTCGACCCGTGCGAACGTCGCCATGTTCGGCACGTTCGGTTACGAGATGGACCTGACCTCCACGAGCGACGATGATCTGGCCGAGATCGCCGAGCAGGTCGCGTTCTTCAAGGAACATGCGCCGCTGCTGCACAACGGCGACCTGTACCGGCTCGTCGCCCCGTACGACCACCGCCGCATGGCGTGGATGAGCGTGGCCGCGGACCGCGCGCATGCGATCGTCGGCGACTATGTGATCCTCGGCGTGCCGAACAAGCCGAAGTCGCGGCTGCGGCTGCGTGGGCTGGACGAGACGGCGCGCTACCGGGTCGTCTCCACGGACGGCCGGTTCGAGGCGACCCGTTCCGGCGGCGAGCTGATGCGCATTGGCATCGACGACACCGACCTCGGTCCGGACTTCGCCTCACGCATCTACCTGCTCGACCGCGTGTGAGTCGAATATCGCAGATAGTAAGCATCGTTCTATTTTAGAAAATGAAGATATTTTGTATTTTTCTAAAATAGAGTGCCGGAGCAATATGGAACGTCGTACCCTTCTAGTTTAGAAAATCATATAAATATCGTTTTTTCTAAACTAGGAGGTTCGATGGCGCCAATCCCCAGAGACGCGTATCTTCAGCGCATCGTCAACCGGAAGCACAATGGTCTGGTAAAAGTGATCACCGGCATCCGTCGATGCGGCAAGTCGTTTCTGTTGTTCACGCTATTTCGCCAGCACCTGCTTGATTGCGGTGTGCCAGAGGATCACATCATCGACATCGCGCTTGATGATCGCACCAACAAGCAGCTCCGCGATCCCGATGCGTGTGATCGCTACGTCCGGTCCCTGATGAAGGACGATGGGCAGTACTACATCATGATCGATGAGGTGCAGCTCATGCCCGAGTTCGAGGATGTGCTCAACGGATTCTTGCATCTACGTAACGTCGATGTGTATGTGACCGGCAGCAACTCGCGGTTCCTGTCCACGGACATCATCTCCGAGTTCCGTGGCCGCGGTGATGAGATACGTGTGCATCCACTCAGTTTCGCCGAATACTACTCGGCCGTCGGCGGAGACTGGACTGACGCATGGAACGACTATTCCACATTCGGCGGGCTGCCGCTGATTCTCTCACAGACGGACGAAGCCGCGAAAATCGCGTACCTGAATCGTTTGATGGACGAGATCTACCTGCGTGACATCATTGACCGCAACGGCATCAGGAATGAAACGGGATTCGGTGAGTTGGTGGACGTCGTGGCCTCAGCCATTGGCTCGCTGACCAATCCGAATCGACTTGAGCACACGTTCGCAAGTGCCGCACATGTCACTCTGTCGCAGCCGACCATCATCAAGTACCTCGCCTATCTGGAAGATGCTTTTCTCATTGAAAAGGCGCAACGTTACGATGTCAAGGGTCGCAGACATATCGGCGCGTTGGCCAAATACTATTTCGAGGACGTCGGTCTGAGGAACGCGCGGCTGAACTTCCGCCAACAGGAAGAGACGCACATCATGGAGAACATCATCTACAACGAGCTGCGGTTGCGCGGATATGCGGTGGATATCGGTGTGGTGGATGTCGCCCGCGGTGACGGGAAGGGCGGTTCTGAATCCGGCCGCACGCGTGTGGAGATTGATTTTGTGGCGAATCTGGGCAGTCGTCGATACTATGTTCAATCCGCATTCGCCTTGCCGGATGCGAATAAGCGGGCGCAGGAGACGCGACCGTTGCTTGGCGTGAGCGATTCATTCAAGAAGATCATCGTGGTTGGTGGCAACGCTCGGTTGAGCCGTGACGACAACGGCATCGTGACCATGGGGCTCAAGCAGTTCCTGCTTGATTCACAGAGCCTGGATTTGTGATAGTGGTGACACCCGTCGGCTGTTCGCGACTGGATTGCGGAAAGACGTCACCGGGTGGACTCGCGCACGACGAGGCGGGAGACGGCGGTCAGGTCGCGCGGCGGGTCGCCGGCCCCGTTGATGCGGTCGATGAGCGTGTCGACGCACTGCTTCGCGAAATCGTCGAAGTCCATCGCGATGGTGGTGAGCGAGGGCGTGTAGAACTCGCCCTCCTCGATGCCGTCGAACCCGGTCACCGACACGTCCTCGGGAATGCGCACGCCGCAGTCGAGCAAGCCGCGCATCACGCCGATCGCCGACTCGTCGTTCACACACACCACGCCGTCGAAGTCAAGCCCCGAACGCACGGTGTCGACCATCGCTTCATACGATGCCTCGCGGCTCCACGAATGGTTGGGAATGAAGTTCCACGGCTGCGGCTCGATGCCGTTGCGCCACAGCGCCCGCTGGAATCCGGCCACGCGCTGCCATCCGGAATCCCACGCGTTCTTGATGTCGTCGTATTCGCGGAAGTCGGCGCACGAGAATAGCAGCCGCTTGCATCCGCGCGAGAGCAGATACGAGGTCGCCGTGAACGCGCCCTGCTCGCAGGCGACGTTCATCATGTCGTAGCCGGCGTGCTGTTCGAGCGGGTTGAGCATGATCGCCGGTTTGCCGGCGAGCCGCGTGCGCACGTCGGCAAGACTGAGCTTGGTCGGGCTGAAGATCACGCCGTCGCAGATCTCGCTGGAGATGTGCCGCAGGACGGACACCTCGTTTTCCGTGGCGTACATGGTCTGCTGGATGAGCGTCTGATAGCCGCGCGAGAGCGCGTACTGCGAGATCGCGTCGGACAGGTGCATCGAATACGGGTTGTGCAGCTCCTGCAATACGAGCGCGATGGCGTTCGACTTGCCGGAGCGCAGCATGCGGGCCGAGATGTTGACCGTATAGTGGAGTTCCTCGGCGACTTTGAGGACTTTGGCGCGCGTGGCTGGGGAGATGCTGGGATCGCCGTGCAGCGCGTACGAGACGGTGGCTTGGGAGACGCCGGCTTTGGCGGCGATGTCGCGCATGGTGACCATGACCGGGCTCCTTTCGGTGGGATGGGTGGCGTTCCAGCATATTGCCGGACTTGTGGTGGCGGGATTGTTCACCCCCTCAGTCAGCTTTGCTGACAGCTCCCCCTTCAGGGGGAGCAGAGGATGAAACCGCACGCGCCTGACAAACTACCAGTGTAGTGGAGAATCACCGTGTGGACTCGCGCACGACGAGGCGGTATTTGGCGATGAGCCGCTTGGGCGCGGCATCGCCGGCCGCGCTCGCGGAAGAACCGGAGGGCCGTCCGTTCGTACGCGATCCCGAACCCGCGGCCTTGGCCGGAGCCTGCCCGTCGCCGTCCGTGTCGTCGTTGAGCTGTTCGAGGATCGTGTCGATCGCCTGCTTGGCCATGTCGTCGAAGTCGAACGCGATCGTGCTCAGTGACGGGTTGCTGGTCGTCGCCTCGACCACGCCGTCGAATCCGATCACCGACACGTCGTCGGGGATGCGCAGTCCGTGATCCTGCACGCCGCGCAGCGCGCCGAGCGCCAGCGCGTCGTTCGCGCACACGATCCCGTCGAATTCGATCCCGCGTTCGATCGCGTTCTCGATCGCCCACCGTCCGTCGTACGAGTTCCACTTGCTGTCGATGAACCGTTCCGCCTCCAGCGGCAGTCCGTTGCGCAGCAGCGCCTGCTGGAAGCCGGCCATGCGCTGCACGCCGGTGTTCGGACTGATCGACGTCACCTCGTACGGTTCGAATGATTTGCCGAGGAACAGCAGTCGCCTGCATCCGCGCGACAGCAGGTACGACGTGGCCGTGAACGTGCCTTCCTGGCATGGCGTCACGATCGCGTCGAGTTCGGGCGCGGCGTCGGAGGGGGAGAGCAGCACGGCCGGTTTGCCGGCGAGCTGCTGTTTGATGCGCGAGCTGGAGATGATGGTCGGACTGAAGATGACCGCGTCGCAGAACGCGCTCGTGACGTGCTCGAGGATCGACGTCTCGTTTTCCTGGCTGTAGAGCGTCTGCTGGATGACGATCTGCATGTCGTGCTTGAGCGCGTATTTGGAGAATGAGTCGGCGATGCACACCGAGTACGGGTTGCCGAGATCCTGCAGCACGAGTCCGATCGCGCCGCTGCGGCCTGATTTGAGGCTGCGTGCGGACAGGTTGGTCGAGTAGTTGAGTTCGCGGGCCGCGTCGAGGACCTTCTGCCGCGTCTTGTCGGAGATGCTGGGGTCACCGCGCAGTGCGTACGACACCGTCGCCTGCGACACGCCGACCTTGGCCGCTACGTCGCGCATGGTCACCATGACTACTCCTCGTCGATAAGGCTTGAAAATACTGAAACGAATAAGCCGTTCTGATTAGGTAACTTATACCAATCACTGGATATTTTCAAATTACCGATATCGTTAATTTGACACGAATAAGAACGAGCGTTATATTGTTTCATGTCATCAACTGATACGAATCAGTAAGCGACTGGGAGGTCGGTTGCTGAACGGCTAAGCGAGGTGCGGTGACGCGCCAAGCCGAGGAGCGATGTTGCCGCACGTATCAGCTTTGACGGAGCAAAAAAGGAAGGTTCCAAAGGTAGGTTCCCATGAATTCAACGATGAAGAAGGCGTGCACTGCGTTCGCGCTGGTCGGCGCGATGTCGATGGCCCTCGCCGGCTGCGGCAAGTCCAACGCCTCCGGCGAAGTCGATGCCAACGGCAATCCGATCATCAACGTGCTCGTCCAGTACGACGGCACCGGCCGCAAGAAGGTCGACACCAACCCGTGGATCAAGGATCTTGAGAAGGACTGCGGCTGCACCATCAAGTGGACCGTCGTCCAGCAGGACGCCTGGGCGCAGCAGAAGGCCGGCATGCTGGCCTCCGGCGAGGTCCCGCAGGTCGCCATCCGCGCCTTCGGCCCGGACGACACGCTGAAGTACCCGTACTTCGAGGAGATCTCCCAGCACCTCGACAAGCTGCCGAACGTGCAGGCGTTCTTCAAGGAGAACCCGGAGGCCCGTCGTATGGTCGCCGACCTCGACGGCAAGTTCTCCGTCATCTCCGCCGGCTTCCCGATGGGCGCCAACTCCCAGCACTGGATGATCAACAAGACCTGGCTCGACAAGCTCGGCCTGCAGATGCCGAAGACCTGGGACGAGCTGGAGAAGGTCCTCATCGCGTTCAAGACGCAGGACCCGAACGGCAACGGCAAGGCCGATGAGATCCCGTTCAACCTCAACGCCATCGGCACCGGCGGCTACGGCTGGTGGACCCCGATGCTGGCCCTGAACTCCACCGGTTCCGTCACGCAGGCCCAGGGCGGCCCGTGGCAGAACGGCATCACCATCAAGGACGGCAAGGTCGGCTCCTGGATGACCTCCGACAACCTGCGTCAGGTCATCGAATGGTACTCCAAGCTGTTCGGCGAAGGTCTGATCCCGTCCGACGCGCTGACCAACGACGTCGACGAGCTGCCGGGCACCGAGTCCGCCCCGACCGTCGGCCTCGCGTTCACCTACCAGAAGGCCGCGTTCGGCTCCTGGAAGGACCAGTACGTCTCCATGCCGACCCCGAAGGCCACCGCGAGCATGTCCGACAAGGACGTGGTCTGGGACGCTTCCGGCGACTACGGCAAGTACGAGAACTACCACCTGACGATCAAGAAGGACGCCCCGAACATGGACACCGTCTTGAAGCTCGTCAACCTGCTGTACTCCACCAAGTACTCCATCCAGCAGTACTACGGCGACATCCCGGATCTGGTCACCGATGACGGCAACAACACCTACACCCTGTCCGACAAGCTCTACGCCGACACCACCGTGCAGTACAGCTTCGGCCAGTGCTTCGCCGGCTGGTTCCCGAAGGACGTCACCATCAAGGGCGACGTGAACGCCGACGCCATCGCCGAGGCCGAGAAGCCGTACGAGGCCGACTACGCCAACTACGACAAGAACTCCGACGCGATGCCGATCTGGGTCAAGCCCGATCAGACCGACCAGGTGACCATCTCCAACAACAACACCAACATCCTCAACTACGCGAACCCGCAGATCGCCAAGTGGATGAAGGGCACCGACAAGATCACCGACGATTCGTGGAACGCGTTCGTCGAGAAGGTCAACAAGCTCGGCATGACGCAGAACATCGAGCTGTGGCAGAAGTGGTACGACAAGTACCAGTCCCAGAAGTACTGATCCGGATTCGGAACTGAACGAATCTGATCGATACTGATCGCTGATATAACCAGAGCGCGTTCCGGTCGGAACGAAACCGTCCGGGACGCGCTTTCCATGTCTTACGGTCTGTTTGACGTTCGCCGGGAACGTCTCCGCGACGTGATCGCGGGACACAACCCGGCATCAAAAAAGGAGAAAAAGTGTCATCCGCAACGAAAGAGGCTCCGGTGACCGGCGGCAAGACCGCCCCGGTCGCGGCGAAGAAGCCCGCCGGAACCGTCCAGGAAAACAACGCCACCTTCGGCGCGAAGTTCAAGCGCCAGATGCAGCGCAACTGGGTGCTGTACCTCATGCTGCTGCCCGCAGTGTTCTTCGTCGGCCTGTTCGCCTACGTGCCGATGTACGGCCTGCAGCTCGCCTTCCGCGACTTCGACCCGCTGGCCGGCCTGACCGGCGGCAAGTTCGTCGGACTCAAGTACTTCCAGCAGTTCTTCGAGACCCCGCAGTTCTGGGACATCATGCGCAACACCGTCGTGATCGCACTCGGAACGCTGATCCTCGGCTTCATCGCCCCGATCATCCTCGCCCTGCTCATCAACCAGATCGGTTCCAAGGGCGTCAAGGGCTTCGTGCAGACCGTCACGTACATGCCGCACTTCATCTCGACGGTCGTCATGGTCTCGCTCATCAACATCTTCCTCGACCCGAACACCGGCATGATCGGCAAGATGTTCCACGGCCAGATCCTTATGGAATCCACCAAGGCGTTCGCCCCGATCTACTGGCTGACCGAAGTCTGGCAGCACTGCGGATGGAACGCCATCATCTACCTCGCGGCCCTCTCCGCGGTTGACACCTCGCTGTACGAGGCCGCCAAGATGGATGGTGCCGGCCGACTCCAGCTCATCAAGTACGTCGATATCCCGACCATCATGCCGACCTGCATCGTCCTGCTCATCATGAACATGGGCTCCGTGCTCGCCGTCGGCTTCGAAAAGGTCTGGCTGATGCAGAACGCCATGAACCTGCCGGTCTCCGAGGTCATCTCGACCTTCACCTACCGCATCGGCATCATCGGCTTCCAGTTCAGCTACGGTACCGCAATCGGCCTGTTCAACACCATCGTCAACTTCATCTTCGTCGTCGCCGCGAACTTCATCTCGAAGCGCGTCAGCGAGACGAGCATCTTCTAAGGCAGGGAGGGAATCATTATGAGCGCAACAACGTCAATGCCTACCGCCGCGAAGCTCGATGGCGGCCAGATCCCGTGGAACAAGCACAAGATGCAGACCAAGGGCGCGTCCGACTGGGCCGTCGACATCGTCATGTGGGTCATCATCGCCCTAGTCATCTTCGCCGTGATCTACCCGTTGTGGTTCATCGTCATCGCATCGTTCTCGAACCCGCAGATGGTCAACGCCGGCGAGGTGACGATCTTCCCCAAGGGCGTCACGTTCAAGGGCTATGAGCGAGTCTTCGCCGATGATCGAATCTGGCAGGGCTACCTGAACACGATCATCTACTCCGTGGTCGGCACCGCGGTCAACCTGATCGTGACCATCCCGGCCGCGTTCGCCCTGTCCCGCAAGGACCTGTGGGGACGCCGCGTGATCATGTTCCTGTTCACGTTCACCATGTACTTCGCCGGTGGCATGATCCCGAACTACCTGCTGTACAAGGATCTCGGCCTGCTCAACTCCATGTGGGTGTTCATCCTGCCGGGCGCGGTCTCCGTGTGGAACCTCATCATCGCGCGTTCGTTCTTCGACACCTCGATTCCTGAGGACCTGCACGACGCCGCCCAGATCGACGGCATCGGCTACTTCGGCTACTTCATGAAGATCGTCCTGCCGCTGTCTTCCGCGATTATTGCGGTGCTGGCGCTGTACTACTTCGTCGGCCACTGGAACGACTACTTCACCGGCTTGATCTACGTGAACAAGGAAGAGAAGTACCCGTTGCAGAACGTGCTGCAGTCGATTCTGCTCGGCGCGCAGACCGCCGCCACCGGCTCGACCGGTTCCGGCGTGAGCGCCGTCGCCCAGCAGCAGATCGCCGACCAGATCAAGTACGGCGTGATCATCGTCTCCACGCTCCCGCTGCTGATCCTCTACCCCTTCCTCCAGAAGTACTTCAACAAGGGCGTCATGATCGGAGCCGTGAAGGGCTGATCTTCGATCAGCCCTTCAGGAAAGCCCGGTGGGCTTTCCGACGGCGACGAGCGTAGGGCTGCGGCAATATGGGCCGCAGCCCGGAGCCAATGTTGAGTCTTCGCGCAGCGAAGTCCGCAATTGCGAAGGCCGAAGGCGGAGCGGTCAAGGGCTGAGCCGTTAAGCGGACAGTCCAGTGGACTGTCCGTAGGCTCAGCCTGAGCGAGGCGGTAGCCGAGCGAAGGTCGGATTGAGTCCGAGCGTAGCGAGGTCCATTGTTGCAGGACTGATCCGTGTTCTCGGCCCCCTCGGTAGGACATTGCCGTTAAGCAAACAGCGGAGATGTTTGTAGGCAATGTGCGAGCCGACAGGCGAGCCAGCAAGAAGTCAGCCGTCAGGCTGTCCGTAATTGCGGACGGCTGTCAGCGAAGCTGACTGGGGGAGCGTCATACCTATCGCGTTCAACCGATATGGAACAACATATTCCCCAGTCCATCTGTATCCATCCATCCCATCTTCTATCCTTCTCCTTTTCCATTCCGGCCCGTGCGGGTTTTCTCTCCTTTCGCCCCGCACGGGCCTCTTTCATATCGGAATCGGCCCGCGGCCGATGCTGTTCGGCGGCATCGCGTGCCCCGCGATTCCATCCATCACATCGAAGCGATCATCATGACAGCATCCACATCTTCAGTCACCTGCGATCACAACCGCATCGTCATCGACGGCAAGCCGCGCGTGTTGCTGTGCGCGTCGCTGTTCCCGTTCCGCGTGCCGCGCGGCCAATGGCAGCAGCGGCTCGACGCCGTCAAACGACTCGGCTACCACGCCATCGACGTGTACATCCCGTGGAACTTCCACGAAACCGCGCCCGGCGTGTGGGACTTCGCCGGCAACCACGACATCGAGGAATTCCTGCGCATGACCCACGAGGCCGGCCTCTACGCGATGGTGCGCCCCGGTCCCTACATCTGTTCCGAATGGGACGGCGGCGCGATCCCCGCATGGGTCGCCACCGATCCGGAACGTGGCGGCGGCCGCACCGCGCTGCGCCAGAACGACCCGCGCTTCCTCGACGCCGTGCGCGAATGGTACGGCCACATCCTGCCGATCATCGCCCGCCAGCAGTACGGCCACGGTGGTCCGGTCATCGCCGTGCAGGCCGACAACGAACTCGACTTCTACTCCTGCCGCGATCCGCGCGGCTACATCGGCGCGCTCGCCGATATGATGCGCGCGGCCGGCATCGACGTGCCGATCGTCGCGTGCGCCGGCCAGGGCGATATCGAGCGCGCGTTCGGCGGCGCGAGCGGCGTGACCCCGGCCGTCAACCTGTATGCCGACGACAACGGCGTCGACATGGACGCGCACATCCGCTACTACCGTGCGGCTGCCGACCGGTACGACGTGCCGCTGATCGTGACCGAAACGAACCGCTGGCATCGCACGCTGCGCCGAATGGTCGGCGCGGGTGCGCGGTTCGTCGGCCCGTTCCTGCAGGTGTCCGGCTGGGATTTCGACTTCACGACGTCCGTGAACAACTGGGGTCGGATCGAGTCGTACATGACCCACGACTATGATTTCGGCGGCGTAATCGACCCGGCGGGCCAGGAACGTTCGGATGCCGACGATGCCCGTCGGCTGAGCGCGATCATCGCGGCGCTGGGGGAGCGGCTTGCGTCTGCCGAACTGGCCGAATCGCAGGCGGTTGCGTTCCGCGAGACGACGGCCGGTCTGTGCCATGCGGCGCAGTGTCATGTCGAGCGGAGCGAATCTTTCTCCTCCCGTCATGTCGAGCGGAGCGAAGCGGAGTCGAGACATCTTCCTGACATCGATGCGTCCAATCACGCGACCGCCTCGGTCAACACCGAACTCGGCACCGGCATCCTCGACCTTGCGGGCGGCGGCCAGCTGCTCACGCTCACCAATGTTTCCAAGCATGATCTTGCGGTGCCGACCGTGTCGGTCACGGCCCGCGATCGTGAACTGTCGCTGCCGGACGTGACGTTGCCGTCCGGCGCCGGCGTGATGATCGTCCGCGATCTGCCGGTGGACGATCGGCTGACCCTGTGCGCGACCAGCGCGGAACTGACCGGTCTGCACACCGACGCCGAACAAGACGATCGTCATGTGATCGAACTGTCCGCGCCGACCATGCACGCGGGGGCGGTGTGGGCGGCGTTCGCGCCCGGCGAGGATTCCGCGATCGCCGTCAGCGGCCAATCCGGCGATGTGGAGACCCATATCGAGCAGGGTGCGCTGTTCGTCTCCGGCACCGAAGGATCGGTCACGTTCACCATCTGCGGCGGTGCGCGCGCGTACCGGATCGTCATCGCCCAGCCGGTCACGCAGTACGTGCCGACCAGCGCGCCGGTCACGACGATCACCGAAATCGAGACGGACGATACGCAGCCGGCGTGGTCGCCGATCGACCCGTCGGCGAACGATGGCCACGCGCTGCCGATGGAAGACGTCGGTCGGTACGCCGGTGCCATGCGGTACTCGGCCGCGCTCGACGCCGCGGATTACGGCACCGTGACCGGCGTCGTGCTGCGCGATGCGGCCGATACGATCAACGTGCGGTATGGGGACCGTGAACTTGGCGACGACGTTGACGGAAGTGACGCTCATGATGCTGCCGGTGCTGCCGGTGCCGGTGCGGATTCCGGTTCCGATGCCGCCGATCGTGGCGCCCGCGAACTGGTCACGCCGTGGCGGGCCAACGGCGGCGGATCGCTGTATGTGCCGTTCGTTCCCGATCGGTTCCGCGCGCATCCGGGCGACACCGCTGCACCGGGCGATGCTTGCGCTGCGACCGGCTACGATCCGACCGCGGCCGCAACGCATGAACTGTCCGTTACCGCGCGTGTCTGGGGACACTCCAACTTCGACGACGCGCGTCTGCCGTCGCTGCGACTGACCGCCAAACGCGGCATCACCGGTGCGCTCGCCGTCAGCCAGACCATCGATCTCGGCTCCGGCTGGCTCACCGTCTACGATCCCGACGATCCGGCCGAGGAGCAGCGCCTCCAGCACGCCGGACTCGTGCTCGGCGCCGACCCCGAACCGCGCGGCGGACTCGGCGGCCGCACCACCGATGTCTGGCCGCACAAGCTCGCCTACACGCGCGTGCTGCACGTGGGAGGCACCACCGTCGCCGCGCTGCATGTGCGCCGCGGCGAGGCCCGGCTCGACGTGCGGCTCAACGGTCGCGCGGTCGGTTCGATCACCCCGCTGCAGCCGACCCTGTGGCTCGGCGAGGTGCGTGACGGCGACGAACTCACCGTCGTCGTCTGGCGCGCGTGGGGCGAGAACGCCGGACACATGACGCTGCTTACGGGCCGCGAAGTCACCGGCTGGACGATGGCCGCACAGGGCCTGCCAGAACTGCGCGCCGCGGCGGATGACGCGTGTGATGATGCGCGGGCCGTAAAGCTGCCGCTGGACGTCGCGCCCGGCGAGGGTGTGTGGCTACGCGTGCCGCATGCGGCGCTCGCCGATGCCGTGTGCTCGATGAACACGGTCGTGCGGTTCGACGGCGACGGACTGCAACTGACCGCGTTCACCGACGACCTGTGCCTGGGGCGCGTCGTGCTCGGCGGGTTCCCGGGCACGACGTTCGGCGGCGGCCACGGCAACCTGTTCCTCGTCCCCGAGGAATCGGCCGGCGACCTGCGGCTCTACGCCGAAGCCACGCGCGGCACCACCGGCACCCTCAACGCCATCACCCTCGGCGGCCCCGTCGATCTCGAATAACCCCTCGGTCCCCTCGGCTAGGACATTGCCGTTAAGCAAACAGCAGAGCTGTTTGTTGGCAATGTGTGAGCCGACAGGCGAACCGGAAAGAAGTCAGCCGTAAGGCTGTCATTAATTGCGGACGGCTGTCAGCAAAGCTGACTGGGGGAGCGTCAAAGTATCGGAACGCTTCCAAGCTTTGACGCTTCCCTTGTCATTTCGACCGAGCGCAGCGAGTGGAGAAATCTCTTGCCATCAACGCTTCAAGAAGATTTCTCCGCTCGGCTATCGCCTCGGTCGAAATGACAGGTTCCGTAACAACTCGATCGTCTGTTGATCGCAATATCCACACTCTCCGAAAGGCAATCTCATGAAAACTCCCATCGATCTGACCGACCCGTACGGCTACCTGCTCGTCCACTTCATCGAGGACCCCGAGCACTACGCCGAACGCATCTACCTCGACCTGTCCGAAGGCGACAATCCCGAACGCTGGCATCCGCTGAACGGCGGCAATCCGATCCTCACCTCCACGCTCGGCACCAAGGGCGTGCGCGACCCGTACCTCGTGCGCAATCCCGAAACCGGCCGCGTCTACATCATCGCCACCGACCTGCAGGTCTTCGCCGGCGGCAGCGGGTCCGACGGCGGCAGCGACTGGTACGCGTTCTCGCATCACGGCAGCACGAACCTGATCATCTGGTATTCCGACGATCTGGTCCACTGGAGCGAGCCGCACGCACTTGACGTGTCGCGCCGCGCCGACGGCACGCACGCGCAGCTCGGCATGGCATGGGCCCCCGAAGCGTTGTGGGTCCCGGATTACTATCCCGAGGGTTCGGAGGCCGAGCACAACGGTTCGCGCGGCGCGTTCGTGCTGTACTGGTCGAGCAAGCTGTTCGCCGACGACAACGTCGAGCACCAGGATGATGCCGTCTACGACCGCGTCCTGTGGGGCGCGACGAGCGACTTCACGAATGAGACGTACGAATACGGCGGCATCTTCATCGACCTCGGCCGCGATACGATCGACACGACGATGATCCAGCGCGTGCTGTCGGACGGCACGATCCGCACGTACCGCGCGACCAAGGACAACGGGTCGCAGACCGCCAACATCTGGCTTGACTCGACCGATGCGAAGCGTTGGTGGGAGCCGGGAACCGAATGGCACGTCATCCAGAAGAACATCGGCGTCGACTGGACGCCCGACCATCACGCCGGCGGCGTGGAAGGCCCGGCGCTGTTCGCCTCGCATTCGGATGATCGCGTGTATCTGTATGTGGACGTGATCCCGACGATCGGCTACCGCCCGATGGTGTCGACCGATCCCGACCGCGGCTTCGACTATCTGCGTTCCGCGGACTTCTATATGGCACCGCACACCAAGCACGGCGGCGTGATGTCCCTCACCCGCGCCGAATACGACCGCATCAAGGCCGCCGACGGCACCATCGGCTGATTCGGGTGATTGCCCACGCGGTCCGGTTTTGGTCGCTGCGACTCATCCTGTCCCATCGCATCTCAGCGCAACTATTCTCGGAAATCAACCCTATCGTCCGGAAATAGTTGCGCCGACGTCAGCTGAGCGCAACTATTTTCGGATGACAAGGCGCATTTCCGGGAATAGTTGCGCTGACGATGACTGAGTGCAACTATTTTCGGACGACTGGGTTGATTCCCGGGAATAGTTGCGCTGGAGTGTGGGACGCCGAGGCTTTGAGGTGAGGACGGAGGTACCGAGGCTATGAGGGTGCGGGGCAGAGTCGCTGCGAGTGACTTAAGCGGTTGATTGACGGTGGTTCGCGCATTATAAGAGATAAGAGAACGCCGACGATAGGCAGCGGGGCCTAGGTGGAGACGTCTTCGATGGCGTACGGCAAATCCGTCATCAAGTCCACTTGGTCAACGATTTGTCCACCTATCGGCATGTGGCGAGCGGCGTACGGTAGGCATCGTTCGTCAACGATCACCGGCAATCGGCCGGTCACCGGCATAAGTCAAAGGAGCCGATATGTCTACCGCATCCGCGCAGCCCAACCCGACCGCGCAGGCCGCACCGCAGCACAGCAAGCCGCTCGCGCTGCGCAACGTCACCGTCACCGATCCGTTCTGGCACACCGAGCAGGAGCTCGTGCGCACCGCCGTCATCCCGTTCCAGTGGAACGCGCTCAACGACAACGTCCCCGGCGCCGCGCCCAGCTACTGCATGCACAACTTCAAGGCCGCCGCCGCGCAGAACCAGCGCAAGAACACCGAAGGCAAGAAGTTCGTCCCGCCGGCCTACACCTACCGCGGCTTCGAATCCAAGCCCGAAGACCCGAAGCACCCGGACCCGGACAAGTTCTACGGCTTCGTCTTCCAAGACACCGACTTCTCGAAGTGGATCGAGGCGGTCGGCTACAGCCTGACCCAGCACCCAGACGCCGAGCTTGAGAAGACCGCGGACGGCGCGATCGACATCGTGTGCGCCGCCCAGCTTGACAACGGCTACCTCGACACGTACTACATCCTCAACGGCATGGACCGCGCGTTCCACAACCTGCGCTGGCACCACGAGCTGTACTGCCTTGGCCACCTGATCGAGGGCGCGATCGCATACTACGAGGGCACCGGCAAGGACAAGCTGCTCAAGGCCGCCGAACGCTTCGCCGACTACGTGGGCGAGTACTTCGGCCCGAAGGAAGGCCAGTGCAAGGGTTACCCGGGCCACGAGATCGCCGAGATGGCGCTCGCGCGTCTGGCCGACCTGACCGGCGAGAAGAAGTACCTCGACCTCGCCAAGTTCTTCATCGACGAGCGCGGCACCGAACCGAACTACTTCGTCTACGAGGGCGAGCGCGACAAGCGCGACGGCTACTCCGACACCAACTGGACGTTCGACTGCGAGTACACGCAGGCCGACAAGCCGGTGCGTGAGCAGAAGGAGGCGGTCGGCCATGCGGTGCGCGCCGGCTACCTGTACTCGGGCATGGCCGCGGTCGCCAAGCTCACCGACGATCCGACGCTGGTCGAGGCGTGCGAGAACCTGTGGCGCAACATCGTCGACAAGAAGCTGTACATCACCGGCGGCATCGGCGGCACGGTGAACGGCGAGGCGTTCTCCTACGACTACGATCTGCCGAACGACGCCGCCTATTCCGAGTCGTGCGCGGCGATTTCGCTCGCGTTCTTCGCGCGCCGCATGCTCGAGATCGCGCCGAAGGCCGAATACGCGGACGTGATGGAGCAGGCGCTGTACAACACGACGCTGGCCGGCATGGCGCTCGACGGCAAGAGCTTCTTCTACGTGAACCCGCTCGAGGTCAACCCGTACGCCTGCCACAAGGACAACCGCGTCGGCCATGTCAAGCCGGTGCGTCAGAAGTGGTTCGGCTGCGCGTGTTGCCCGCCGAACATCGCCCGCATCGTCGAGTCGGTGCAGGAGTACGCGTACACGGTCAGCGACGATGCGTCCACCCTGTTCACCCACCTGTACATGAGCGGCGTGGCGCGTGCGACGCTCGGCGGCGCGGACGTGACGTTGGACGTGGCGGCCGAACTGCCGTGGAAGGGCGACGGTGCTGTGACCGTGCGGCTCGGCGGCGGCGATTCGGACGACGGTGCTGCTGCTTCGGGCACTGCGGCGACGTTCACGCTGGCGTTCCGTCTGCCGGGTTGGGCCGGTTCCGTGGACGCGGCGGCCGGTGCGATCTCCGCGTCCGGCGAGGCTGACGGCCGTGTCGTGCGTTCGGTGCGCGACGGCTACGTGTACTTCACCGGCCAGTGGCAGGACGGTGACGAGGTCGTGTTCGACTTCCCGATGCCGGTGCGCATGATGAAGGCGAACCCGATGGTGCGCGAGGACGCGGGGCGCGTCGCGTTCGTGCGCGGCCCGATCACGTTCTGCGCCGAGGAACAGGACAACGGCGCGAACCTGCACCTGCTGCACGCGGACGTCGCGGCGATCCTGGCCGACCCGAGCTCGGTCAAGGTCGTGCCGTTCGAGTTCCACGCCGGCGCGGCCGGCATCGATGCAGACGGTCAGGGCGAGGTCGATGACGTGGAGCGTGACATGGTGCGCCTCGAGGTGCCCGCATGGCGCGAGCCGGTGCCGGCCGGCGCGTCCGCGGAGTCCCCGGCGTTCGCCCCGCTGTACGCCGAGTACCAGCCCGCCCGCCGCGAGCCGGTCACCGCGACCCTCATCCCGTACTTCGCGTGGGCCAACCGTGGCGAAAACGAGATGACCGTCTTCCTGCACGACTGATCCCGCGCACGGTTAGTCGTACGTGGTCGGCCGGCATACGTCGGGTCGACGATCCGCCGCGCGTCGGCCTTTCCGACGGCCGTAACTCAACATCATTCGCATCCTGCCATTGAGTTACAGCCGTCGTGCTCCCTCGAAACGGCCGTAACTCAACATCACCGTCATCCCATTGTTGAGTTACGGTCGTTTTTTGCCTGTGAGACGGCCGTAACTCAACAGGAACCGTGCCTTGTTGTTGAGTTAAGGCCTCCGAGGGGGTGCAGTGGGACGGCGGCGGGCGCGAATCGGGGTGTCGGGCGGCCACGAACCGGGGCGTCGGACGGCGCCGCGGCTAAGCTGACGGTATGAACGTGACGACGTGCCGGCTGGACGGACCGGTGGAATTCCTGTCGATCGGACAGTTCGTGTCCGGCCCGGGCTGGCGGCATACTCGCCGCACGATCGACTCGTTCGAGCTGATGTTCGTGCGTCGCGGCGTGCTGCCGATGCGCGTGGGGGAGCGTGAGATGCGCGTGAGCGCCGGCGAGATCATCCTGCTGCCGGCCGAGGTGGAGCATGCGGGCAGCGACATCATCACCGACGATCTCGAGTTCTACTGGATGCACGTGCGGCTGTCGGCCACGCGTACGGTCGGCGAATCGGACATCCCGCAGGATGATCGTGTCCTGATCATTCCTGATCGAAGCCGCATCCCCGACCCCGATCGCGTGGCGGTATTGTGCGGGCAATTGATCGATCTGTACGCGCGGTTCGGCCCGCATCGCAACGTGTACTGCGACTACTTCGCGACGAGCCTGTTGCTGGAGATCAGCGCGCAGACGCGATCGGAACTGGCGATGCCGACGCAGGCCGCGCCGCAGACCGGCATCGTCGGCATCCGCGCGGACGGCCGGCCGATTCTGGCCGCCGACGTCGCCGTCGCCGGGCGTTGGCACGGCGGGATATCCCAAGACCTGTCGAGTCCGATCCATCGCGCCATGCTCGCCGGCCAGGGGAGCGCGAAGGACGATGTAATGCAATCCGCGCAACAGCATCGTCGTCAACCGGACCGCAAGACTTCGTCGGCGGTCAGCGACGATCGTGCGTCGGTTCGACCGGCTTCCGGCGATTCGCGGTCCGTGCCATACGGCAACCAACAGGCCGGGCTTGCCCCGATGCTCGCCGTGCGCGCGTGGATCATGGCCAACGCGTACGACGACCTGACCGTGGCCGGCATCGCCGCGCGGTTCCACTATTCGCCGAGCTATCTGACCGCCATGTACAAGCGCGTGTTCGGCGTCGGCGTGGTCGAGCAGATCACCGAATACCGCATCGACCGCGCCCGCGAACTGCTCAGCACCACCACGTCGCCGGTCGCGGACATCGCCCGCGAGGTCGGCTACGCGGACCCCAAGTACTTCATGCGCGTGTTCAAACGCCGCACCGGACTGACGCCGGGGCAATACCGCGACGCCTTCCCCAAGCGACTCTACAACTCGGTGTGAGTTCGGTGTGATAACTCGGTGCGATTCCGGTGCGAGTTCGATATGAGCTCAGTGCGAGTTCGGTGCGGGCGCAACTATTCCCGGAAATCATCGGCTTCGTCCGAAAATAGTTGCGCTGCCACCGGTTCAGCGCAACAAATCCCGGAAAAAAGCGGCTTCGCCCGAGAATAGTTGCACTGACGGCTGCCGAGCGTAACTATTCTCGGAAATCAATGGATTCTTCCGGGAATAGTTACGCTGGGGAATGGGCAGTGCAACTATTCTCGGACGACGACCACGGCGATCCAGCAATTGCGGGATGCTGTCGGCCGTAAGTTGACTGAGGGGGTGTCAAAGCAACGTGGCTCGTCATATCTAGTACTTTGTCGGCCCTAAATTGACGCGTCTTTATTCTCGGCCCCCTCGGCTGAGGGGGCTGTCGGCGAAGCCGACTGGGGGAGCGTCAAACCCATCGCATTAAGTCCGACAAAGTACTGGTGCTTTGTCGGACTTAAACTGTCATCTTCTGTATTCTTGGCTCCTCTTGTCAGGGGGGAGCTGTCACGAAGTGGCTGAGGGGCGATCAGAACCCATCGCATTCGGTCTGACAAAGGACTGGTGTTTTGTCGGTTCTGGTGTGATGGGTTTGACGCTCCCTCAGTCAGCCTACGGCTGACAGCGTCCTGCAATTATGGACAGCCTTCGGCTGACTGGTTGTTGGCTCGCTGTCGCTCGCTCCTCGCCTACAAACGCCGCCGGCGTTTGCTATACGGCTCGGCCTAGCCGAGGGAGCCGAGAATAAAGACGGGGGTTAGGGGCCATGTTCCGGAGCGCTACCGCTGATCGGCCACCGAGCCGCGGTCGATCAGCGTTGGGTCGACGAAGACGTGGCGCGTGGCGGCGTCCGGATGCTGGATGCGGTCGATCAGCGTATGGATCGCGACCTCGGCCAAGTCCTGCGCGGACGAGCGCAGCACGGTGAGCGGGCGCGAGCTGGGCGTGGCGAATCCGTCGATCGAGATCAGTGACACGTCGTCCGGCACGCGCTTGCCGCGCCGTTCGAGCACCTGCGCGATCGCGATCGCCAGATAGTCGGAGTGTACGAGCATCGCGGTCACGTTCGATTCGATGATCCGGTCGACGATTTCGTCCACGCCGTGCGCGTCATACGGCTGGATGCCGTCGAATACGAACGGGCAGACGATGCGGCCGTCGCTGCCGTCCACCAACTCGCGCCAGCTTTTCTGGATGATGCCCGATGTCGGCGTCTCGCTGAACGCCGCGCCGATGCGCGTATGGCCACGGTTGAGGAAATGCACGGCGGCCATGCGCACGCCGTACGGATGGTTCGTGCGCACCGAGTCCGTGTAGCAGGTGCCGAACGGCGGTTGATCACGTTCGATCACGACCGTGGGGATATGAGCAGATTCGATCCATCGCCACGCGCGCTCGCCGGATTGCGGATGCGAGTTCGGCGCGACGATCATGCCGCACACGTTCGGATCGGCGGCGATGCCGGCCATGATCTCGTCGTCCGGCGAGCCTTCGTCGTAGGAGGATTCGCGCACGACCAGGCGTAGGCCGAGTTCGGTTGCGATCGTATGCATGTGCTTGATGACGCCGGGCCAGAAGAAGCTCGGTTCCGGCAGCATGACGCCGATTGCGAGCTGTTGCGCGCCGTTGCTGGCGGTGATGGCGGACTGCGGGCTGACGTTGGATTGGCTGATGGCCGAGAGCCGGGCGGCGGTCGTTGATGCGCCGGTAGTCGTGGAAGCGCCCGTGACGGCAGCGGTGTGCCGGGTAGTCGGAATGCCGGCGGCTGGATTGGCCGGGCCGGTTTGCGCGCCGCCGCGCGGGGCGGCGATATTCGCGGAGAGAGCGGTGGCGGCGGTGCGCCGTGCGGCCGGATCGGTGCCGTCGCCGACCGACATCGCGCCGCCGCGGATACGCCGCAGCAGACCGGCGTCGGCCAGTTCGCCCAGATCGCGGCGCACGGTGATCTCCGTGGTGTTGAGCAGTTTGGCGAGTTCCGGCACGGTCGCCACGTTCTGCCGGGTGAGCAGGCTCAGGATCATGTCGCGGCGTTCGGCCGGCAGATAGCTGCGCTTGGCCGCCTCGTCCGCGCGCGCGGTCGTGGCCGATGTGGCCGAACCGGATTCTGTTCCGGTCTGTGCTCCGGCGGGAGTTTCCTTGGACTGTGGCTGTGACATCGTTCCGCTTTCCGAGGTGGCACCGGTGGCTGACGGTGGGTCGCATGACGGTATGCGAACGGCTCCGTTGAGCGGTGCTGATCATTTTTGCTTATATATTGTACGCGATGATTGAGATTGATCACAGTAGGACCTGCGACACGACGTATCAAAACTGATTGAAACTGATTAAAAGTGAGTGTATAATCAAAATCGATCACAATAACGGCGTCGCGCGGCGGACAATACAGGCGGTCCGATCGCGCGGCGCGAAATCCCCAAGGAGAAAGCAATGGCGGTCGCTCCATTCAACGCGCAGGTCGCGCGCAACCCGCTTCGTACCAAGGCCCAATGCGAACAGGCCCTTATCGATCTGCTCACCCCGGGCATGGAACTCATGATCAAGAACGGCCGCTACGGCCGCTTCCGCATGAGCGACTCCGGCGCCGTCTACAGCCAGGACCGCACCTCGTCCGAAGGCTTCGCGCGCCTGCTGTGGGGCCTCGGCCCGCTGTTCCACAACCGCGACAACATCCGCCGCTTCGGCCACTGGTGGCAGTTCACCTGCGAAAGCCTCATCAACTGCACCGATCCGACCCATCCCGACTACTGGGGCGGCGACCTGACCGACTACGATCAGCTGTTCGTCGAAATGGGCGCGATCACCGCGTTCCTGTACGAGACCAAGTCCGAATTCTGGGATCACCTGACCACCAAGCAGCAGAACAACATCTTCGACTGGCTCGAGCAGGTCAACCACAAGGTCCTGCCGAAGACCAACTGGCTGCTGTTCCGCACGCTCGTCAACAGCTGGTTCGCCGACAACGGCCACCCCGAGCACGCCAAGCTCGTGCAGGACGACTTCGACATCACCAACTCGCACTATCTCGGCCACGGCTGGTCGTACGACGGCTACGTCAACCAGATCGACAACTACATCCCGTTCGCCTACCAGTTCTTCACGCTCGTGCTCGTCGGCCTGACCAAGAAGAACGGCAAGCAGGAGCAGCTGCTCAAGGAGCGCGCCACCGCGTTCGTGCCGAGCTACGCGAACTGGTTCACCACCGGCGGCGCCTGCCTGCCGTACGGCCGCAGCCTCGACTACCGCTTCGCGCAGGCCGCGTTCTGGGCCGCCGCCTCGTTCGCCGGCGTCGAACCGCCGGAAGGCTGGTCGATCGCCGACTTCAAGCACCTGCTGCTGAACAACCTGCGCTGGTGGTTCTCGCAGAACATCTTCCAGTCCGACGGCCTGATCCCGATCGGCTACGCCTATCCGAACATGAACATGGCCGAGGGCTACAACGGCCCGGCCTCCGCCTACTGGGCGCTCAAGACGTTCATCTTCCTGTGCATCCCCGACGACGACCCGTTCTGGCAGGTGCGCGAGGCCGAGGACTTCAAGTTCGAGCCGCTCAAGCTGCAGCCCGAGCCGCGCATGCTCGTCGTCCACAGCGCCACCGGCCGCGAGGTGCAGGCGTTCACCGCCGGCCAGCACAGCCACGAGCACGCGCACGCCAATGCCAAGTACGAGAAGTACGTGTACTCCACCACCTTCGCGTTCTCCGTGCCGAAGGCCGCCGTGCTCTTGAAGCAGGGCGCGTACGACAGTACGCTGGCCGTGAGCGAAAGTGATCATTACTGGCAGATCGCCTACGGTTACGAGGACTACGCGGTCCACAACGAGTACGTGTATTCCGAGTGGAAGCCGTGGAAGGACGTCGACATCAAGAACTTCGTCGTGCCGGACATGCCGTGGCACGTGCGCGTCCACGTCATCGACTCCGCGCGCGAGCTGCACCTCGCGGAAGGCGGCTTCTCGCTGCCGGACTGCGGCGAGATGATCGAGACGGGCACGCCGAACTCCGTGTTCTACCGCACCGAGCAGGGCATCATCGGCCTCGTCGGCGCGGACGGATTCGACGTGGAGCTGTCCACGCCGGAACCGAACGTGAACATCCTGTATCCGAAGACCCGCATCCCGATGCAGACGCGCGTGATCGAACCCGGCAGGTACGTGTTCGTTTCGCTGTATCTGGGCGACGCGGAAGGCGAGTCGCTCGGCGCGGACGGCAGGATCGCGGTGCCCGAGTTCGCGCTCGACGGCAACGTGCTGACCGTCGGCCACAAGACCGTCACGCTGGCCGAGCTTGCGTAGCCGACATCGGTTCTTTCCCTCCCCTGATAGGGGAGGGTGCCGGCGGCGGCCGGCGGGTGGGGTCAGAAGCGGCGGCATGTACGCTGGTGGGTATTCACCCCCTCAGTCGGCTTCGCCGACAGCTCCCCCTAACAGGGGGAGCAGAGGAGAAAAACCGGAGTGTCGCGCTGCGGACATGATCTATACTGCTATACACACATACACGTTGTAGCAGGGTTGTTACTCGCATGAGGCAAGACCTGGAGACGATCGGAACATATGTTCCGATCGTCTCCAGGTCTTTTTTGTTGCCTCGCGCGAGGCCGCCGCCCGGCCGCGACGCGATGAGACCTCGGGCGATGGGCGTTGGTGCGTGCCCGCGGTCGAATCAATGGAGATGGAAGGAACAGACAACATGACCGACACAACGGCGTCCGCAGCATCCGCCACGGCATCCGTGACGCACGAGGAATCAGAAACCGTCAAGTCCACCGTCGAATCGGCGATCGAAGCGGTCGAAACCGCCGAATCGCGCGGATTCTCGTCACGATTCCCGCTCAACAGCGGATTCATCTTCACGTTCGGCGCGCTCGGCGGCATGCTGTTCGGCTTCGACACCGGCATCATCTCCGGCGCGTCCCCACTCATCGAATCCGACTTCGGCCTGACCGTCTCGCAGACCGGCTTCATCACGTCGTCCGTGCTCATCGGCTCGTGCGTCGGCGCGCTGTCGATCGGCGCGCTCTCCGACCGGTTCGGCCGCAAGAAGCTGCTCATCGTCTCCGCGATCCTGTTCCTGATCGGCTCCGGTCTGTGCGCCACCTCCACCGGCTTCCTCATGATGGTCGCCGCGCGCATCATCCTCGGCCTCGCGGTCGGCGCCGCCTCCGCGCTCACCCCCGCCTACCTCGCCGAACTCGCGCCGAAGGAGCGCCGCGGCTCGCTGTCCACGCTGTTCCAGCTCATGATCACGTTCGGCATCCTGCTCGCCTACGCCTCCAACCTCGGCTTCCTCAACCACGACCTGCTCGGATTCGCTGACTGGCGCTGGATGCTCGGCTCGGCGCTCGTGCCCGCCGCGCTGCTGCTCATCGGTGGCCTGCTGCTGCCCGAATCGCCGCGCTACCTCGTGAACAAGGGCGACGAACGCAACGCGTTCAAGGTGCTCACGCTCATCCGCAAGGACGTCGACCAGGCACAGGTCCAGCTCGAACTCGACGAGATCAAGGCCGTCGCCGCGCAGGACACCAAGGGCGGCGTGAGCGAACTGTTCCGCACCGCCCGTCCGGCGCTCGTCGCGGCCGTCGGCATCATGCTCTTCCAGCAGCTCGTCGGCATCAACTCGGTCATCTACTTCCTGCCGCAGGTCTTCATCAAGGGATTCGGCTTCCCCGAAGGCGACGCGATCTGGGTGTCGGTCGGCATCGGCGTCGTCAACTTCGTCTCCACGATCGTCGCGACGATGATCATGGACCGATTCGGCCGCAAGCAGCTGCTCATCTTCGGTTCCGTCGTCATGACCGTCGCGCTCGCGATCCTCGCCGTGATGAACTTCGTGGGCGATGTGGCCGTACTCGCCGTGCCGACGATGATCCTGATCGCGTTCTACATCATCGGCTTCGCGGTCTCGTGGGGTCCGATCTCGTGGGTGCTCATCGGCGAGATCTTCCCGCTGTCGGTGCGCGGCATCGGCTCGTCGTTCGGTTCGGCCGCGAACTGGCTCGGCAACTTCGTCGTCTCGCAGTTCTTCCTCATGCTGCTCGCCGCGTTCGGCAACAACGTGGGTGGCCCGTTCGCGATCTTCGGCGTGTTCGCCGCGCTGTCGATCCCGTTCGTGCTGCGGTTCGTGCCGGAGACGAAGGGCAAGTCGCTCGAGCAGATCGAGGAGGAGATGACCCGCCGCTGATCGGTCGGCTTGTCGGCTGGGTTGGTGGTTGATTGCGGTCCGTTGATCTGCGTGTCTGTGGATTGAGTCGACTGCTGTCCTGTCCGCCGGTCTGCGTGTTTGTGGACAACTGATCGGCCTGTATGTCGCCGGTTCCGGTACGATGGTTCCCGCCCGTCGAACGTGTGCACTGCGTTCGACGGGCGTTCCTATAGTGGGTGCCATGTCATGCACCACTCTGCTTGTTGGCAAAAACGCCAGTTACGACGGCTCGACCATCATCGCTCGCGACGACGATTCCGGTTCCGGCCGTTACGATCCGAAACGCTTCGTCGCGGTAGCCCCGGCCGATCAGCCGCGCCACTACCGCAGCGTGCTCAGCCACGTCGAGATCGACCTGCCGGACGATCCGTGCCGGTACTCGATCGTGCCGAACGTGCTGCCCAACCGCGGCGTGCTGGCCGAGGCCGGCGCGAACGAATACAACGTCGCGATGAGCGCGACCGAGACGATCGCCGTCAACGAGCGCGTCGCCGCGGCCGACCCGTTCGTCGAACTGCGTCCGGCCGTCGGCGTGTCTGGGGAAGACGGCTATGAGCCGGAACAGCCGGGCGGCATCGGCGAGGAGGACATCATTACGCTGGTCATCCCGTACGTGAAGACCGCGCGCGAAGGCGTCCGCCGGCTCGGCGAGCTGCTGGAGACGTACGGCACGTACGAATCGAACGGCATCATCATTTCGGATGTGGACGAGATCTGGTACGTCGAGACGATCGGAGGTCACCACTGGATCGCGCGTCGCGTGCCGGACGACTGTTATGCGACGATCCCGAACCAGCTTGGGCTGGACGACTTCGATCTGACCGACGCGTTCGGCGAGCAGCGTGAATACCTATGCAGCGCCGATCTGCGCGAGTTCATCGCGGAGCATCACCTCGATCGCACGATGCGAACGATGGCAGGCAACGGTTCGACGCGCATCGGCTTCGCGGCGGACGGCTCCGTCTCGCAGTCCGACCGGTTCAACCCGCGCACCGTGTTCGGCGACAGCACGCCGAAGGACCACATCTACAACACGCCGCGCGCATGGTACATGCAGCGCCACCTCAACCCGAGCGAGGACTGGGATTCGCCGGCGGCCCGCTACACGCCGATCTCCGACGACATCCCGTGGTGCCGCGTGCCCGAGAACAAGGTGACGATCGAGGACATCGACTTCCTGCTCGGCTCGCACTTCGAGGACACTCCGTACGATCCGTACGGCACGCTCGGCACGCCCGAATCGCGCCACCGTTACCGTCCGATCGGCGTGAACCGCACCGGCCACATGGTCGCCATCCAGTTGCGACCGTATGCACCCGCATGCAGCCGCGCGGTCATGTGGATCTCGTACGGCTCCGGTCCGTTCACCACGGCCGCGCCGTTCTATGCGAACGTTACTGACACGCCGGCATACCTGCGCGACACCACGCCGGAAGTCTCCACCGACAACCTGTACTGGACGAACCGACTGATCGCGGTGATCGCGGACGCGCACTGGTTCGAGACGAACCGGCTGATCGGCGGTTACGTTGAGCAGGTTCGCACGTTCGGTCATCGTCTGGTCGAGGAGACCGACGCGGCGATCGAAAGCGGACGGTTCGACGACGGCGCGGACGGCAACGGCGACGGTCGTCTCGACGGCGACGGATCGCTCGACGGCCGGCCGGTGACCGCGGTGCTCGGCGAAGCAAACGATCGCATGGCCGAGTACCTGCGTGAGCATGCGACCAAGCTGCTCGACCGCGTCCTCTACGAGGGCAGCAACCACATGCGCAACAGCTTCGCCATGTCCGACCGCTGGAACTGAGGTTGTCGCCCATATACGGCATAATGAGATGGTTTGTGTCTGGAGGGCCTGCGGACCGCGCGAGAAGCGCCCGCAAGCCTGCTAGCACAGCACAGCAATCATACGGTTGCGGGAGGAGTTCGCCGCGGGAGACCAAGGCGTTCGCCACTATCACCGCTTCATAGAAAGAAGAACCATACAATGGCTCCTAAAAAGAAGGTCACGGCGCTGATCAAGCTCCAGATCCAGGCCGGCAAGGCCAACCCGGCCCCGCCGCTGGGCCCGGCTCTGGGTTCCCATGGCGTGAACATCATGGACTTCTGCAAGGCGTACAACGCCCAGACGCAGGACAAGATGGGTCAGGTCATCCCGGTCGAGATCACCGTCTTCGAAGACCGTTCCTTCACCTTCGTCCTCAAGACCCCGCCGGCTGCGGCTCTGCTGAAGAAGGCCGCCGGCGTCGAGAAGGGCACCGAGAACCCGCTGACCCACAAGGTCGGCTCCGTCACCAAGGCTCAGGTCCGCGAGATCGCCGAGATCAAGATGGCCGATCTGTCCGCCCGTGACATCGAAGCCGGCATGAAGATCATCGAGGGCACCGCTCGCTCGATGGGCATCACGGTCACCGACTGAGAAGAGGAGAAGGACTAATGGTACAGCGTTCCAAGAAGTATCGCGAGGCGGCCGAGAAGGTCGATCGCAACAACCTCTACACCGCCAACGAGGCCATCGCTCTCCTCAAGAGCATGCCGGAGTACAAGTTCGACCAGACCGTGGAAGCGGTGCTGCGCCTGAACGTGGACCCGCGCAAGGCCGACCAGCTGGTTCGTGGCTCCGTCCTGCTGCCTCACGGCACTGGTAAGACCGCCAAGGTCCTCGTGTTCGCCCGTGGCCCGAAGGCCACCGAGGCCACCGAGGCCGGCGCCGACATCGTCGGTGATGACGACCTGATCGCGAAGGTCGCCGACGGCTTCCTCGACTTCGACGCCGTCGTCGCCACCCCGGACATGATGGGCAAGGTCGGCCGCCTCGGCCGCGTGCTCGGTCCGCGTGGCCTCATGCCGAACCCGAAGACCGGCACCGTCACCATGGACGTGACCAAGGCCGTCAACGAGATCAAGGGCGGCAAGGTCGACTTCCGCGTCGACAAGCACGGCAACCTCTCCTTCCTCATCGGCAAGATGAGCTTCGACGAGGCCGCTCTGGACGAGAACTTCAAGGCTGTCGCCGACGAAGTCAAGCGTCTGAAGCCGGCTACCGTGAAGGGCCGTTACGTCACCAAGGCGACCATCACCTCCACGATGAACCCGGGCGTTCCGGTCGACCCGATGACCGTTGCCTGATTTCGCTTCGTTCGCTGAACGAATCGAATCGCGCGGTCACGGCAAGTGACTGATCAAGACCCGCGTTGCGACTTTCGCAGCGCGGGTCTTGTCGTATCCGTAGGGATTCGGCTTGTAAGTGGGTGTTTGCGGACTGTAGAAGGGGGCTGTGGATGGGTGATTCCGGACCCGTGGATTCGTAAGTGGGCGTTCACCTACCATGTCTCCGGTTGGGAAACGGGCTATTGCGGATGAGAGACCTGTTAGTGGATGGATTCGTACCATAAAGCCGGATGATAAGGGGACGATTGCGGACAGGAAAATCGTAAGTGGGTGTTGACCGACCATAAAGCACATCGGTAAGTGGATGATTCCGGACGTCAATTCTGTAAGTGGGTGTTGGCCTACCACGAGGCATATCGGTAAGTGGGCGATTTCGGACTCCGATTCCGTAAGTGGGTGTTCACCTACCATGAGGACGGCCCATAAGTGGGCGAATCCATACCATGAACAGAAAAGTGGATGTTTGCCTACCACGAAAACCCTGATTTGGCGGTTTTCGTGGTAGGTAAACACCCACTTACTGATTATTACGTCCGGATTCACCCACTTACAACCGGGAACAGGTCGGGAAAATCCGGGACGGGCTGGAATGGGGGATGGAATAGACCGGCATGGCCCGAGATAGGTCTGATAATGGGCCGCGGACGGACCGGCATAAGCTGGTCGGATCTGGATGGGACGTGGGGCGGGCCGGAAATGAGAATGGGCCGGCCGACTGGCCCATCAGTTTCGCGCGATACGCCCCAAGGTGATGGCGGTGCGCAGCACATACGCCTCGCGCGGATCGGCGGCGTCCCATCCGGTGGTGTCGGCGGCGCGCTTGAGCCGATACCGCACGGTGTTCGGGTGCACGTTCAACGCCTTCGCCGTCGTCTCCAATGAGCCCCCGGACAATACAAACGTGGACACCGTCTCCAAAGTCGGATCGTCCGGCCCGCCAGACGTCAGGGCGCCATATACCGCCTCGATCAGCTCGCGGCGTGCATCCTCATCGCCAAGCAGCGCCCGCTCGGGCAGCGCGTCCTCGGCCCGAACCAAACGGTTCAATTCTTGCCGCGCGGCGCTCGCCGGCCGGCCCACACCCTGCGCGGCCCGGGATTCGCGAACCGCCGGAGCCGCAGCCAGCGTCGCCATCGCCGCGCGGATCGTGGCCGAAGCCCCTTCCACTCCAAGGCGCACCGGCCCGAGCGCCACCGGCCGATCGGCATCGAACACGCCCATCATCGCCGTACAGGTCACCTCGGGCGTCGCCGCCGCACGCGACGCGATCAGAATCACGCACACGCCGTCATGCGTGCCCGTGATCGCCAACGATCCGCCCAAATCATGCGCGGTCCTACGCAGCCGGTCCAACGTCACTGCCACGGCATCCGCGCCACCGGAGCCACCGGTCGTCGGCGCGAACCCGGCTATCGCGAAACAGTGCGCGTCGTCCGGCCATCCCAGCACATGCATCAGCGACGCCGTCCGCGCATCCGTCAGTCCGTTCGCCAGACATTCGAACGCCACGGTCTGCACATCGCCGCCATGCGACGTGATCAGATCGAGCAGATCCAATCCATCCCCATCCATACGTTCCGTCGTCATGTCAGTCCAGCTTAGTCGTTGCCGCCGTGCGCGTGCCAGTCCGCGCACCAGCCGACGCGACGCCTGTCCGCGCCGCACGCGTTTCGCGCCAGTACGTCAGGCACACGAACCCGAACACGAACGCGACCGGCAGCATATGCCGTTCGAAATTGTTCGCCGGCGCGGTCGCCATCACGCCCATGAGCAGCAGCAGCGGGAAGTGTGTGAGCAGCGTGCGCCAGCGTCGCGCGATCACCTCGGCCGCGCCGATCAGCAGTGTCATCGTCACGTAGAAATTACCGTGCGTGAGCCAGCCGAGCAGCGGAATCTTGCCCCACGCGCGGGCGAACTTGGCCACCGATTCGCGCCAGTCGTGGTTGACCAGTTTGAGCCAGGTGCTGGTTTTCTGCACGTACTCGCTGGTCACGTAGTAGTCCATCGACACGTACGGCAGATCGGTCGGGTTGAAGTAGCCGAAACATTCCGCGAGCAGCGCGTCGAGCGCGATCACCGGGTTCGCCTTGACGATCTCGGCCCACGCCGTGTTGAAGTTCGTCATGTCCTCCGGCGTTACCGTGCGCCACTTGTAGCTCACCTTCTTCGACTGGATGCCGGACGATTTGACCGGGTCGGCGTCCTGGCGGAAGTACGCCTCGGCCATCTGGTCGAGGTTGAAGATCGGCTCGAGCTTCTTGCGGGCGTCGTCGGGGATGCCGTTCGGATTGAGCTTGGCGACGCGGGCGATCATCTGCAGCTGCACGCCGCGGCTTTCGATCGGGTCGCCGCCGATGATGACGCCGCGCGAGATCAGCATCGCGATGCCGCCGTGGATGACCAGCGTCGGCAGCAGCAGCGCGACGACATACGTACGCCAACGTTTGCGGTCCGCGATCAGTGCGAGCACGATCTGCGCGGCGATGATGTACCACGCGTATTTCGCGGAGATCAGCATCACGCAGCTCGACACGGCGAACGCGACCAGCGACTGCCGGCGCAACGGGATGATGCGGTCGAGCGGATGACGGCCATCGTTGTCACCGCGACGCCACGTCATATGCAGTTCGAACCACACGCCGAACCACCAGACGAACGCGAACGCGAACAGCGGCGACTTTGTCAGCGAGATCGTCGAGAACACGGCGAGCGGGCAGATCAGGAAGAACAGCATGGTCACGAACCGCGCGAAACCGCCGGCCGCGCGGTTCGGATACGGTTGCGGACGCAGGTTCGTGATCGTCAGCGAGCGTTTGAACCCGCGTTCGGGATGTGCGAAATCGGTCGGCTGACAGTATTGCGGACGCTCGGGATGCAGATAGTCCGGATCGTTGACAGCGTATGCAGGACGCAGCCACGGCAGATTGAAGAACCGGTGCGCGGCAGACGCGCAGCAGAACGCGGCGAACAGCCATTGCAGCAGCGACATGACGACGAAGCCGGCGTCGTTCGAATCGGTCAGATAACGCGAGATCGACGCGGCCGCGCCGTAGATGACGGTGAGCACGACATTGTGCTGGTCGGTCAGGTACGTGGGTTGGTCGGGCCACATGTAGTGCGCGGTGGGGTAGATGTCCATCGGTACGAACGAGAAAAAGCCGATATACGGCTGTTTCATGCCGGTGAGCTGGTTCCACGCCCAACTGAATTCGCGGGCCTGCGAACGCACGTCCGCGCCGAATGCGCTCATGAGCGTGAGCGGGACCCACAGCCAGCCGGCGACGAGGATGAGCGCGATTTTCCAGCCGCGGTCGGTGAGCCGGGTGATCGCCCGGCCGATCGCGGCGAAGGCGACGCGCAGGCCGGTGGCGGTGTGGCCGGCGCGGACCTTGCGGCCCCACGCGCGCCATTCCATCGGCAGATGCCAGTCGTCGGGCAGGGCGCGGCGGCCGGTGCCGCGGCGGGCGAGCATCCAGATGATTGCGAACGTTACTGCGAACGCGAGGATGGCGTACATGGTGTTCGCGCCGGTCCAGTCGGCGATCGAACCTTCCTCCCAGTACAGCGGGCCGACGCCGATGCACAGGGCGATCCACAGGCAGGCGAACACGGCCAGCGTCCAGCGGGCGGCCGCGGCGACGCGGGCGAGCGCGGCCGGGACGGTGGTGGCGGTGGTGCGTGGGGTGCCGGTCGCCGAGGCGCCGGCTGTCGGCTCGGACGCGGGACGTCGGTGCGGGTGGAGGAAGGATGCGGTCATAACACGCCATTCTATAAGGGCGGGTTGGAAACGGCCATAGGAGCGGCTGAAGCGGCCGTAAGGGGCGACCTGACGACCGTACTCAGGCAATAACAGCACATGCTCATTGAGATACGGTCGTTTACGAGGTGTAAGCGACCGTATCTCAACAACAGTGAGGTGGTGTTGTTGAGATACGGTCGTTTGAGGGGCTGCGGGAGACCGTAAGTCAATGGTGGGATGGTGGTGGTGTTGAGTTACGGTCGTTTGAGGGGTTAGGGGAGGCCGTATCTCAACAGTAAGAAGGCGCTCCTGTTGAGTTACGGTCGTTTTCCGGGGTGTTGGCGGCCGTATTTCAACGGTAGTGAGGTGGTGTTGTTGAATTACGGTCGTGTGATGGAGTGTGGTGATTGGGTGGCGGCGTATCCGAGTTGACGATCGACGGCGATTCGTCCACATCTCGAGTCGGTGCGATCCCCGCGTTTTGACGTGCAAACGGTTGCGGCGTATGGTAATGCCCATGATTTCCATGACGAAAGCCGCAGTGCCGCGGCTCCCACGGACCGAACAAGTCGCCGACGAAGTCGTCGCCGAAGCGGAAGCGGACTCCACCCATGCCCAGGCGCGTCACATGATCGAACGGGGCGAGATCGCCCTCGAATCACCGAACGGCATCCCGATCACCGTGATCGCCGCCGACCGGCTGTCCAGCGCGTTGGTGCGGTTCGGCCGCACATGGGTGAACCAACCCGGTAAGTCGTTCACGATGACCTTCGTGGCCGTGATCCCCGAATCGGTGGCCGACGACGAAGTTGTCAACGGCTGGTTGCAAATGATTGCAGGACTTGCGGCGCTCGATGCGCTCGAAGGTGCGATCGACGACGCCGGCGCGCGGCCGTTCAACCCCGACTGCGGATTCCAGATCAAATGGCCGAACGACATCTACTGTCACGGGCTGAAAATCGGTGCCACCGCGACCGAGGTGCTGCCGTTGCCGGCGGGCGCGTCGGTTGATGGGAGTGTCGCGGGCGATGACGAAGTTTCGGGCGGTGCTATGTCTGATGACACCGCGACGATCGCTGTGTCCGATGATGCTGCAGTCGGCGATGCCGATGCGGCTGGTACCGTGCCCGGCGATGCCGCACCCGTCAACGCCAAACCGCAGATGGCCGTCGTCTTCAGCGTCGGCCTCAATCTGGATATGCCGGCCGCCAGTCTGCCTACCGCGCAGGCCACGTCGCTGCAGATGCACGTCGGCCCGTTGCCGCCCGTGCCCGAACTGCGCGACATGATCGCCGCGCGGCTGGTCGAATCGTTGCGTTCGCGACTGACGACGTTCGTGGCCATGCCGCTGATCCAGGCGAGCCGGCTGCGTTCGGAGATGCGTCATGTGTGTTGGATGATGGGCCGCACGGTCCACGCGCAGCTCATCGACGGCACAGCGGTGCGCGGCGAGGTGCTTGCGCTCAACGACGATGCGTCGCTGAGCATCCGCACCGCCGACGGCGACATCCGCGCTCTGCTCTCCAGCGAAGTCAGCCTGCTCGAGTAGCCCCCGCCGCCGTGCGCAAACCAACGCGAATCAGCCCCTTTGCGTGATGTTGTGGCGAGTAACGCGCCGTTCCTAGCAGAAATATCACGCTAAGGGGTTGGTTTGCGTGATATTTCTGCTAGTTGGGTGCCGTTGCTAGCGGATTTGTCACGCGAGAGGGCTAGTTCGCGTGGTGTTTGGGATAGTATCCGGGTGATGCTGGCAGGAATATCACGCAAGATGGCGGGGCGATGGATGGGCCGGTGGCTTACTGCATGCAAACCAACGGCAATGGGCTCATTTGCGTGGTGTTTTGGCTAGTAGGGTGCCGTTGCTAGCGGATTTGTCACGCGAGATGACGGGGGCAGTGGCCGGTGGCCTACTGTATGCAAGTCAACGTGAATCGGCCTGTTTGCGTGATGCTTGGGATAGCATCCGGATGATGCTAGCAGAAATATCACGCAAGGTGGGCGTGCTTGTCGGATATGGACCGATGCCGGTGTCGGTGATTCGGTTTGACGGTCCACTCGCGTGGTGTTTTGGCTAGTTGGGTGCTGTTACTGGCGGATTTGTCACGCGAGAGGGCTGGTTCGCGTGGTGTTTGGGATAGTATCCGGATGATGCTGGCAGAAATATCACGCAAGATGGGGTGTGCTTGTCGGGTGTGGGCTGGTGTCGGTGATTCGGTTTGACGGTCCGCTTGCGTGGTGTTTTGGCTAGTTGGGTGCCGTTACTGGCAGGAATATCACGCGAGAGGGCTAGTTCGCGTGGTGTTTTGGATAGCATCCGGGTGGTGCTAGCGGAAATATCACGCAAGATGAGTAGGTTTGCTATGCATGGACCGATACCGGTCATGGTGGTTCGGTTTGTCCGCCTGTTTGCGTGATGTTTCTGCTAGTTGGGTGCCGTTGCTGGCAAAGATGTCACGCCAGGGGGCTGGTTCGCATATGGTGACGGCGCGTCGTGGCGGCTGGCTTATGCTGGGGTTGTGACTGAGCATGATGATGTGGTGATGGGGGCTGCGGTCCGGGCTGCCGCGCGGATGCCGCGTACGGTGGGGGCGCTTGTGCCCGGTGTGGTGCTGCTGTTCGACGAGATCGGGTCGACGAATACGTTTGCGCGCGAGGCGCTCGCCGACGGACGGTTGACGGCTGGCTTCGGCGCCTCCGATGCCGATGAAACTGGTTTCGGCAGCGGCAAGAGTTCCGTAGTCGATGGTGCCGTTGACGGGACCGGTCGCGTTCGTGCCGGCGGCACGTCCGACTCCGGTCGCGCGGCCGATGTGATCGCGGTGGTGGCTACGGATACGCAGACGGCCGGGCGCGGGCGGCTCGATCATACGTGGGTCAGCAAGGCGGGGGAGTCATTCACGGTGTCGTTCGTGACGTGCGTGCCGCGAACGATTGCAACGAACGCGGACGTCAACGGCTGGCTGCAGATGATCGCCGGCCTGAGCGCACGCGACGCGTTGCGTGATGCCGTACGCGGCTGTGATTTGATTGCCGGGACCGATGATGGAGCCGTGCCGAAGACTGATGACGGTCGCTCGATCAAAGACGGTGCGTGCTGTGATGATGTGCCTGATGTTGCCGATGGAGTGACCGCATCTGGCGTAGGTGATGCCGCGCGTGCTGATACTGGTGCGCGGCCCGGCAATCCGTCTGATTTCCGGCTCAAGTGGCCGAACGATATCTTCTGTGATGGGAGGAAACTGGGCGGCATTCTCGCGGAGATGGTGATGTTGCCGGACGATCCGCGGTCCGTGTCGGTGGTGTTCGGCGTGGGGCTGAACCTTGCGGTGCCGGCCGACCGGTTGCCGACCGCGCAGGCCACGTCGCTGCAACTGCATTATCGGATCGACGATGATGATACGGACAGGTTGCGTGATGCGATCGCCGCGCGGATCGTGGAGTCGCTGCGGTCGCGGCTCGGCGCGTTTGTGGATAAGCCGGATGACGCCGTAACGGCGTTGCTTAAGGAGACTCGGGATTGCTGCTGGACGCTCGGCAAGCGAGTCGAGGCGCATTTTGCGGACGGCTCGGCCCTGCGCGGGACCGCGCTCGCCCTGAATCCGGATGCCTCGCTTACGATTCGAGACGCAGATGGCGACATCCATATCGTGCATACGGCTGATGTTGGCGTACTGGCGTGACGCCGTTTGATATTGGTATCGCGCCTTGCGCGATGCTGTGCTGTTGGCGGCACTTGCGTGCCGCAAGTACCCCACCCGTCAGCTTCGCTGCCACCCTCCCCTGAAAGGGGAGGGAAAGACCAGAGGGTTCCCCTTCAGGGGCTTTGCCGTAGAACAGAAGCAGCCCTCGCAATGCTTCCTCCCCTTTTAGGAGAGGGTGTTCAACGCCAGTCTCAAACGCACCGTCATCAGGTCCTTCCCTCCCCTCTTAGGGGAGGGTGGCAGCGAAGCTGACGGGTGGGTACCGCGGCGAAAGCCGCCAACAACACAGATTGCCGGCACAAATAGTGCCGGCAATGCCGATACCGTGATCGGGTGTCGCCCTAGGTGTGCTGGCGACGTTCAGCGCTTGAAGCGGGCGACGCCGGCAATGACGAGCGAGGCGACGGCGGCCTTGACGAGGTCTCCCGCCACGAAGCCCATCGAGGCGAGCGCGACCGTGCCGAACGGCATGCCGGTGATCGCGGACTGGACCGTGAAGCCGAACAGATAATCCAGCACGATGCAGCCGATCACCGCGGCCGCGAAGTAACGGGCCGCGGTCAGCGCGGTGCGCAGAATGCGGCTGGAAGAGTCGGAGACCTCAATGCCGGACGCATGCGCCGCGCCGAGCAGGTCGGCGCTCGCCACCGCACGCCGCACCGAGCCCTTGAGCAACGCGGTCACGATCGCGGCCGGCAGGAAGCCGATCAGGAATCCGGCGCTCGGCCCGACCAGCGCCGCGGTGGACGCGCCGCCCGCGAACACCGGCAGGCCGGCCGCGCCTGCGGCCAGATACAGCGCGATCGCCGCACCGGCCTGACGCCAGGTCATCGTGAGTGCGGCGACCATCACCACGAAGGTCTGCAGCGTGATCGGCACCGGCGTGCCCGGGATCGGGATGCGTCCGGCCATCGTCGCCAGCGCGAGCAGCACGGCGAACACGACCGGCTTGGCGACGGTGCCGATGATCGCGCGGTGGCCGGCGGTGGCCGGCGCGGCGACGGTGGCCGCGGCGGATGATGTGGTTTCGGTGAGATCGGTCATGTGAATTCCCCTTCGTGAGTGTGCCATGCATCATCGCCGTGCCATGTCGGGCGGAGCGGAAGCCGAGTCGGGGGGCTTGCGGAGCTGTCGGCTCTGGAGGATTTCTCCGCTCGCTGCGCTCGGTCGAAATGACAGAGAGGTGATCGTCCCGGTTGAAATGACGGAGGATGGTCACTTGGTCGTCTCGGTCGAACGGCGATCGGTCGCAACGACTGCATAACGGTCCATCATTTGGTCGGAACGGCGAGATAATGGCGTTTTGTTTGATTCAATGCTGACAGAAAACGTATTCCCGTCAACATTGGTTCGATATCGTACGCTTCGATCTGATGGTTACGTTTGTGTAGGCATACAAAACAGTCGTCGTATTTTTGTCGGATCGTCGGTGCCGTCAATACAGGTCACAGGTCTATCTTTTGACGCTATGACTGGAATTGTCAAAAAATTACTGATCGCGAACCGAGGTGAGATCGCCCTGCGCGTCGTGCGCACCGCACGCGAAATGGGCATAGCCACGGTCGCCGTGTACGCGGAGCAGGACCGCGAAGCCCCGTACGTCGACATGGCCGACGAGGCGTACCTGCTGCCCGGCGACACGTACAAGGACACGTATCTCAACGAGGACCTGCTCATCGACGTGCTCCACCGCTCCGGCGCGAACGCGGTGCACCCCGGCTATGGATTCCTCTCCGAAGTCGCCTCGTTCGCCGCCAAGGTCATCCAGGCCGGCGCGATCTGGGTCGGCCCGGCCCCGGAGGCGCTCACCGACCTCGGAGACAAGATCACCGCCCGCCGCGTCGCCACGCGCGCCAAAGTCCCGCCCGTCCCCGGCCTCAACGAATCGGTGTCCGACATCCGCGCGCTCTACGACTTCGCGCACACGCACGGCTATCCGATCATGATGAAACGCACGGACGGCGGCGGCGGACGCGGCATCACCATCGTGCGCAGCGACGACGAACTGCGCGGCTTCTACATGAACCACGACGCGATGCAGGGCGGCGATCTCGACGAATACTTCGTCGAACGGTTCATCGACAAGGGCCGCCATGTAGAAACGCAGTGCGGCCGCGACTCCCACGGCGACTTCGCCGTCTACTCGACGCGCGACTGCAGCGTGCAGCGCCGCAACCAGAAACTCATCGAGGAGGCGCCCGCCCCGTTCCTGCCCGAAGGCGTCCACGAGCAGCTCGAAACCTACTCGCGCCGCCTGTTCGAGGCGGTCGGCTACGTCGGCTTGGGCACCTGCGAGTTCATGCTCACCGACACCGGCAAGGTGTACTTCCTCGAAGTCAACCCGCGCCTGCAGGTCGAGCACACCGTCAGTGAACAGGTGTGCGGGCTGGACCTGGTGCGCGAGCAGATCACGATCGCGGACGGCGGCTCGCTCACCGAGCCTCCCGCGCCGCGCGGGCACAGCTTCGAACTGCGCATCACCTGCGAGGACCCGGCGAAGAACCTCACGCCGAGCTCGGGCACGCTCACCGAGCTGCACTGGCCGTCCGGCCCCGGCATCCGCATCGATTCCGGCGTGGTGGAAGGCGACACGATCTCGCCGAAGTTCGATTCGATGATGGGCAAGCTGGTCGTCACCGCGCAGGACCGCGCGTCGGCCGTCGCTCGCGTTCGTCGCTCGTTGGGGGAGTTGCGAATCGAGGGCGTGCCGACGCCGGTCAGCCTGTTCGAGCAGGTGTTCCGTGACGACGAGTTCACGGCCGAGCACGGGCACGCGTTCGACGTGAGCACGAAGTGGCTGGAACGCAAGTATCTCAACCGCGAGGCGAGCGCGGCGAAGGCCGGTCAGCCGGCGTCGCTGAGCGCGGCGACCGCCGGCCCGGCCAGTGCGGCCGCGCAGGCTGAGGCGAAGCCGACGCCGACCGAGACGTTCGTGATCGAGATGAACGACAAGCGCATGAAACTGACCGTGCCGCTCGACATCGTCGAGAACATCACCGGTTCGGCGCGCGCCCGCGGAGCCCAGCGGCCGACGCAGCCGTTGCGCGGTGCCGGACTGCACCGTACGGAATCCGCGCAGCAGAAGACCGCCGACCGGCCGGGCGTGATCTCCGCGCCGATGCAGGCGGTCGTCACGCGCATCAACGTGGCCGAAGGTCAGCATGTCGCCAAGGGCGATCTGCTCGTCGTGCTCGAGTCGATGAAGATGGAGAACTACGTGTACGCGCCGGCCGCCGGCACGGTCACGAAGATCTTCGTCGGACCGGCGACCGGCGTGGAGGCGGGGGAGACGCTGGTGACGCTGGACGTGGACGGTGCGAAATCGGGGAAGGGGAAGCAAGATCTCTCCACTCCGCTTCGCTCCGGTCGAGATGACAGGGATGGGGCTGATTCCGGTCGGAACGACGAATCCGCGGACAGTGTCGAAGTGAAGTCCGATACGCAACGGAAGGGGGATGCGCAATGACCGACATCATGCAGTCGCCGGCCGTGAAACAGTACATGAAACAGACTGCTGCAACGGTTACGAACGATGGCGCGAATGCGCACGTTGGCAGTACGGTCGCCGGTGCCGCGGCGAATGGTACTGGCAGCTCGGCGAGTGTGCCCGACGGCGACCATCAGCCGATCCGCGCGGCCGTCGCCCGCGCCGCCGAACTCGCGCGCGACGCCGAAGCGCACGCCCGCGAGCGCCAGCACGTCAAAGGCAAGAACACGGCCCGCGAACGGCTCGATCTGCTGCTCGACACCGGCAGTTTCGAGGAGATCGGCCGCTTCGCCGGCGGCGACATCAACGGCGGCAAGGCAGGCGCGGCCGTCATCACCGGTTTCGGCGACGTGTACGGCCGCAAGATCGCCGTCTACGCGCAGGACTTCTCGGTGCGCGGCGGCACGCTGGGCCGTGCGGAAGGCGAGAAGATCTGCCGGCTCATGGACAAGGCGCTCGAACTGAAGGTGCCGATCGTCGCGCTCATCGACTCCGGCGGCGCACGCATCCAGGAAGGCGTCGCGGCGTTGACCGAATACGGCCACATCTTCCGCCGCACCTGCAAGGCGAGCGGTTTCGTGCCGCAGATCTCCATCATCCTCGGTCCCTGCGCGGGCGGTGCGGTCTACTGTCCGGCCCTGACGGACCTGATCATCATGACCCGCGAACATTCGAACATGTTCGTCACCGGACCGGACGTGGTCAAGGCCGCGACCGGCGAGGTCATCAGCATGGACGATCTCGGCGGCGGCCTCGTGCACAACCGCGTCTCCGGCGTCGCGCACTATCTGGGCGAGGACGAGGCGGACGCGATCGACTACGCGCGCACCGTGCTCGCCTACCTGCCGTCGAGTTCCGACAGCCAGCCGCCGACGTACGCATACGCGGTCACCCGAGCCGAACGCGAGACCGCACAACGGTTGGCGACGATCGTGCCCGACAACGACCGGCAGCCGTACGACATGCTCGACGTGATCCGCTGCATCGTCGACTACGGCGAGTTCGTGCAGGTGCAGGAACTGTTCGCCGGCTCCGCGGTCGTCGGATTCGCATGCATCGAAGGACACCCGGTCGGCGTGGTCGCGAACCAGCCGAACGTGAACGCGGGCATCCTCGACGTCGACTCGTCCGAGAAGGTGGCGCGGTTCGTGCGGCTGTGCGACGCGTTCAACCTGCCGGTCATTACGCTCGTGGACACGCCCGGATACAAGCCGGGCGCCGAACAGGAGCATGCGGGCATCATCCGGCGCGGCGCGAAGGTGATCTACGCGTACGGCAACGCGCAGGTGCCGATGGTCACGGTCGTGTTGCGCAAGGCGTTCGGCGGCGCGTACATCGTGATGGGGTCCAAGGCGATCGGCGCGGACATGAACTTCGCGTGGCCGAGCTCGCAGATCGCGGTGCTCGGCGCGACCGGTGCGGTCAACATCATCCACCGCAAGGACCTGCAGAAGGCGAAGGAGTCCGGCCGCGACGTGGACGCGTTGCGCGCGCAGCTCGTCGCCGACTACCAGCGGACGACCGTCAACGCGAACCTGTCGCTCGAAACCGGGCAGATCGACGCGATGATCGACCCCGAACAGACACGACAGGCGATCGCCGAATCGCTGCGACTGCTCGCCGGCAAACGACGGGTACGGTCGACGGGTAAGCATCATGGGAATCAGCCGCTCTAATGGAATCGGCCTTCGGCCGATGCTGTGTTGGCGGCGTCGCTCGCGCGACGCGGACGCTCCCTCAGTCAGCTTCGCTGACAGCTCCCTCAACCGAGGGAGCCAAGGCTCCGCCAGTTTTCTAGCGAACGCGAACTGCCTGAGATCGCGCTCTGCTGACTCGCCTGTCAGCTCGCACATTGCCTACAAACAGCTCTGCTGTTTGCTTCACGGCAATGTCCTAGCCGAGGGAGCCGAGAATAAGCGCGCGTCAGTTTAAGTCCGACAAAGTACTAGCCGGGGAGCCAGCAAGGCGTGTCTCATGATCACGATACGAAGCTGGCGGAGCCTCGGCTCCCTCGGTTGAGGGAGCTGTCAGCGAAGCTGACTGAGGGAGCGTCCGCGGCCGCAAGGCCGCTAGCAACACCGCATCGCGCAAAGCGCGATCCCACTGCCACAGCGCGAGTTCATTCCAAAAACCACTTCACGCATCCAATACTTCGACCATCAACCCACACAAAGGAACACCAATGACCACATTCTTTCTGAACAAGCTGGCGGGCGAGCCGCATGCGCTCGCGTTCGCCGGGCAGTCGACGCCGTGGACCACGGCGCTGAGCGAGCAGACCGTCGACCCGACGCTGGCCACCGCGCTGCACGACCATGCGGCCGTCGCCGACGCGATGCTCGCGCCGGTCGCCGCCGACCTGCTCGCCACCACCGGCCGTACGCTCGACGTGTTCGCGACCGCCGCGGCGAACGCCAATGCGGCCAAGCTTGGCGCCGCCGCAGACGCGGCCGTCTCCGTGCCCGGCATCGCGCTCAGCCAACTCGGCGCGATCATCGACGCGGCCGCGCTCGGCTACGACGCCGCCACCGCCAAGCCGCTCGCCGTGCTCGGCCATTCGCAGGGCATTCTCGCCGTGCACATGGTCCGCGCGATCCGCGAAGCCGGTTCGATCGACGCGGCCGCGGCCGATATCGACGAGATCCTCGCCATCGCCAAGCTCATCGGCATCGCCGGCACGCGCCGCGCCCGCGAACTCGCGCTCGTGCCGCGCCTCGTCACGGCCTCCGATGCCGGTCCGGCCACGCCGATGCTCTCCGTCAAGGACGCGACGCGCGCGCAGGTCGACGCGCTCATCGCCCGCGTCGAACAGAACCCCGCCGTGCGCGGCCCGATCGCCGTGGCCGTCACCAACTCCGCGAACCACGTCGTGCTGTCCGGCTACCCGCAGGACCTCGCCGCGTTCGCGCTCGCCGCCGGCAAGGAACACGCCAAGCAGGCCAAGCTGCGCGCCGACAAGGTGCGCGGCGGCCGCGTGTTCGACCCGACGCTCGAATACCTCGACGTGACGCTGCCGTTCCACAGCCCGCTCATGGCCGACGCGGTCGAACAGACCGTCGCATGGGCGGCCGCGTGTGGGCTGAGCGCCGATCACGCGCGCGAACTTGCCGCCGAAGTGCTGCTCAACCACGTCGACTGGGCCGCGCGTGTAAAGGACGCGCTTGCGGCCACCGATCCGGCGCGTTTGTGGATTGTCGACTTCGGTCCCGGCGCGACCGTGGGCAAGCTCATCACGACCGTCGCACAGGGTACCGGCGTGGGCGTGGTCGAAGCCGGCACCGCCGCCGACCGCGCCGCGCTGTCCACACTGGAGGGCGAACCGGCCCGCACGCAGGACTGGCGAACGTTCGCACCGGTGGTGCTGCGCACGCCGGCCGGTGACAAGGTTCGCACCCGCTTCTCCGAGCTCACCGGCAAGGCACCGGTGCTGCTCGCCGGCATGACCCCGACCACCGTCGACCCCGAGATCGTCGCGGCCGCGGCCAACGCCGGATACTGGGCCGAACTCGCGGGCGGCGGCCAGGTGACCGCCGACGTGTTCGACTGTCACGTCGCCAAGCTCGAGGAACTGCTCGAGGAGGGCCGCACGGTCGAATTCAACGCGATGTTCATGGACCGCTACCTGTGGAACCTGCAATTCGGCGGCACGCGCATCGTGCCGAAGAAGCGCGCGTCCGGCGCGCCGATCGACGGCGTGGTCGTCTCCGCAGGCATCCCCGAACTCGACGAGGCGGTCGCGCTCATCCATGAGCTCAACGCCGACGGCTTCCCGTACGTGTGCTTCAAACCGGGCACCGTCGACCAGATCCGCCAGGTGATCTGCATCGCCAAGGCAGTCGCTCCGGTCAAGATCATCATGGAGGTCGAAGGCGGCCTAGCCGGCGGCCACCACAGCTGGGAGTCGCTCGACGACCTGCTGTTGACCACGTATGCACAAGTGCGCGAACAGAACAACCTCGTGCTCGTCGCCGGCGGCGGCATCGGCACGCCGGAACGCGGCGCCGACTACATCTGTGGCGACTGGGCGCTCGCCTACGGCCGGCCGAAGATGCCGGTGGACGGCGTGCTCGTCGGCACCGCCGCCATGACCGCGAAGGAGGCGCACACCAGCCCGCAGGTCAAGCGCATGCTCGTCGCCACGCCCGGCATCACGGCGGATGACGCGGCCGACGCCGACCCGTTCGCCCCGCTCGGCGAACGCTGGGTACCCAGCGGCAAGGACGTCGGCGGCATGACCTCAGGCCTGAGCCACCTGCACGCCGACATCTACGAGGTCGAGAACTCGTCCGCCGCGTGCGGCCGTCTGCTCGTGCGCGTCATGAAGCACCCCGAGGAACTCGACTCGCGCCGCGACGAGATCATCGCCGCGCTCGACAAGACCGCCAAGCCGTACTTCGGCGATCTCGAAACCATGACGTACCTCGAGTGGGCGCAGCGGTTCGCCGAACTCGCGTTCCCGTGGGTCGACCCGACGTACGCCGACCGCTTCCTGCACCTGCTGCAGCGCATCGAGGCGCGCGTGAGCGATGTCGACCACGGTGAGATCACGTCGCTGTTCGCCTCCCGCACGGACGTCGAATCCGACCCGGACGCCGCGATCGCGAAGCTCGCCGCTGCGTATCCGCAGGCCCGCACGCTGACCGTCGTGCCGGCCGACGCCGCGTGGTTCCCGGTGCTCGTGCGCGAGTACCCGAAGCCGATGCCGTTCGTGCCGGTGATCGACCACGACCTGCTGCGCTGGTGGGGCCAGGATCAGCTCTGGCAGTCCGAAGACGCCCGGTATTCCGCCGATTCGGTACGCGTGATTCCCGGTCCGATCTCGGTGGCCGGCATCACGAGCGTGGACGAGCCGATCGCCGACATCCTCGGCCGGTTCGAATCCGCGATGGTCGACCGCGTGGCCGGCGAGCCGACGGACGGTGACGCTCGCGACGATGCCGATCGGGCTGTGACAGCGTTCGCACAGCTGGGCGGCGCGGACAGCGTCGAGGCATACGTTCGCAAGGCCCCGAACATCTCGTGGGTCGGTCATCTCATGACCAACCCCGCATACGGCACCGAGGTCGGCGATCGCGACTACGAGATCACCGAGGTGGGGGAGCGCGACGGCGCGACCCTGCTGGATCTCGACATCCATCTCGACACGCATTGGGACCGCGATCCGGACGGCGGCCTGTCCAAGCACGCCGTGCGCGACATCGTCATCCCGCTCAACGTGCGCCCGACTGAATCCGGTCTGCTGCCGGTCGTCGACCGCGAACGTTTGCTCAAGCACGTCTACGCGATGCTCGCCGCCACCGCCGGCATCGGCAACACCGCCATTACCGGCGACACGCTCGACGCAATGCCCGAGATCGTCGCCGCCGAAGGCAGAACGTTCGGCGAAGCGCGTGCGCACTACACCCTCTCGGCCAACCTCGGCTTCGACCATGAAGCCGCGACTGCGGGCCAGCTGCCTCAGGACCTCGTCGCCTCGCGCATCGCGCCCGACGCGCTCGTCGGCCCGGCATGGCCGGCGATCTACGCCGCGCTCGGCTCGGTCACGGTCGACGGCTTCCCGATCATCGAAGGACTGCTCAACGCCGTCCATCTCGACCATCTCATCGAACTCGACGTCACCGAATCCGAACTGCTGGGACACGTCGGCGAGACGATCAATCTCACGTCGTGGGCCGAGCCGTACGCCGAATCGTCGTCCGGCCGTGTCGTGACCATCCACGTCATCCACACCGCCGCCGACGGCACTGTGCTCGCGCGCGAAACCGAACGGTTCGCGATCCGCGGCCGCGCGTACTCCGACGCGCTGCCGACCCCGGCTCCCGACAACGGCGACTGGCTGGCGTCGCACGACGCCGAGATCGCGCCGACGCCTCGCAGGGTGCTGCGCCGCGTCACCGTCACCGCGCCGAGCGACATGACCGCGTTCGCCCGCACCTCCGGCGACTTCAACCCGATCCACACCTCCGTGCGCGGAGCACGCATCTCCGGCCTCAAGGCTCCGCTCGTGCACGGCATGTGGCTGTCCGCCGTCGCCCAACACGTCGCGCAGGCGACCGATACCAAGGGCGCGCACTACGAGATCGCCGGCTGGACCTACAACATGTACGGCATGGTGCAGCTGGGCGACCGCGTCGAAATCACCGTCGAACGCGTCGGCAAGGTGCGCCACGGCGGCCTCGCGCTCGAAGTCACCTGCAAGATCGACGGTGCACTTGTTTCACGTGGAACCGCCGTGACCCGCGCGCCGATCAGCGCGTTCGTCTACCCCGGCCAGGGCATCCAGAAGCAGGGCATGGTGCTCGATGAGCGCGCCAAGTCCGCCGCCGCCCGCGACGTGTGGGAGCGCGCCGACAGGCTCACCCGATCCAAGCTCGGGTTCTCGATCCTCGGCCTCGTGCGCGACAATCCGAAGGAACTCACCGCCAACGGCGTCACCTACCGTCACCCCGACGGACTGCTCAACCTCACGCAGTTCACGCAGGTCGCGCTCGCGACCGTCGCGTTCGCCCAGACTGCACGTCTGCGCGAGGCCGGCGCGGACATCTGGCCGTCGTACTTCGCCGGCCACTCGCTCGGCGAATACAATGCGTTGAGCTCGTTCGCCGGCGTCATTCCGCTCGAGACCGTGCTTGAACTCGTGTTCCACCGCGGCTCGACCATGCACCACCTGATCGACCGCGACGCGCAGGGCCGTTCGAACTACCGTATGGGCGCGCTGCGTCCGAACCAGTTCGGCGTGGGCGACGACGGCGTGCGCGAGTACGTCGAGTCGGTCGCCAAGGCGAGCGGCGAATTCCTCGAGATCGTCAACTACAACCTCGCCGGTCAGCAGTACGCGATCGCCGGCACCATCGCCGGACTCAAGGCGCTGCAGGCCGACGCCAGCCGACGCGCGAAGGAATACGGCGGCAAGCCGCCGTTCATGCTCGTGCCCGGCATCGACGTGCCGTTCCACTCCACGCTGCTGCGCAAGGGCGTGCCGGAGTTCCGTGACAAGCTCGACGCGCTGCTGCCCGCCTACATCGACTACCGCGGACGCCTGGTCGGCCGCTACATTCCGAACCTCGTGGCCGTGCCGTTCGACATGACCCGCGAGTTCGCGGCGAAGATCCTCGAGGTCGTGCCGTCGGAGCGCATCAAGGCCGCGCTGGACGATCCGGCCGTGTGGGACTCCTACGCGGCGGACGACCAGAAGCTCGGCCGGCTGCTGCTCACCGAACTGCTCAGCTGGCAGTTCGCCTCGCCGGTGCGCTGGATCGAAACGCAGGCGCTGATGTTCTCCGACCGTGCGGCCGGCGGACTCGGCGTGGAGGAGTATGTCGAGGTCGGACTCGGCAATGCGCCGACGCTCGCCAACCTCGGTACGAAGACGCTGCGACTGCCGCAGTTCGCCGACCGAGCGGTCGCCGTGTACAACGTCGGCCGTGACGAGGGACGCGTGTATATGACCGACACGGACTCGCTGGCACCGGAGACCGCGGATGATGCCGCCATCTCTGCGCCCCCTGTTCAGGGGGAGCTGTCGGCAAAGCCGACTGAGGGGGTGCAAGCGGCGCAAGCCGCCAACAACAACGCGACCGAAGGTCGATCCTCTTCCGCCGTCGCAGTTTCGTCGAGCGCTTCAGCTTCTACGCTCCCTCAGTCTGCTGCGCAGACAGCTCCCTCAGCCGAGGGAGCCAAGGCATCCTCCAGCGCTGTGGCACAGCTCGGCTCTACGCCGGCCGGCCCGGTCTCTGACCTGCCGTTCCACGCATCCGACGCGATCGGCGTGCTCATGGCGTACTCCGCCAAGGTGCGTCTCGACCAGATCGGCGCATCCGACACCACCGACACACTCACCAACGGCGTATCCTCCCGTCGTAACCAGCTGCTCATGGACATCAGCTCCGAACTCGGCGTGGCCAGCGTCGACGGCGCGGCCGAGGCGACGCTCACGCAGCTCGCGCAGATCGTCAACAAGGCCGCCCCGAACTACAAGCCGTTCGGCGCGGTGCTCTCCGACATCATCCGCGACCGTCTGCGCTCGCTGTTCGGCGCGGCCGGCGTCAAGCCGTCGCACATCCGCGACCGCGTGACCGGCGTGTGGCAGCTTGGCGAAGGCTGGGTGGCCGCGACCACCGCGGCGCTGCTGCTCGACACCCGCGAGGGTGCCAGCTCCCGCGGCGGCGATCTTGCGAAGCTGCCGACCGGTGCCGTCGCGAACGCGGCGGCCGCCGATCAGCTCATCGATGACGCGGTCGCACTGGTCGGCCAGACCAAGGGCGTGGCCGTCTCCAAGCCGTCCGACGGCGGTGCGGCAGGTGGTGCGGTGGTCGATTCCGCCGCGCTCGACGCGTTCGCCGCGAAGGTGACCGGCGAGAACGGCGTGCTCGCCACCGCCGCTCGTACCGTGCTGAGCCAACTCGGCATCAGCGCGCCGGCCGTCGACTTCGACGCCGACGAGGCCGCCCGCAACGCGGCCGTGGTCGCGACCGTCACCGTCGAACTCGGCTCCGACTGGCCGCAACAGGTGAGCCCACGGTTCGACCAGAACAAGGCGATCCTGTTCGACGACCGCTGGGCGTCCGCCCGCGAGGACCTCGCCCGCGCGTTCTACGACAACAACCCGGCGCTGCTCACCGGCAGCTTCCGCGGTCTCGGCAAGGCGATCGCCGATGAGGCCCGCTGGTTCGCGTCTCAGGCAGACCTGCTCCCCCTCGTTGCGGGGGAGCTGTCGACGCAGTCGACTGAGGGGGTAGATACCCGGTCCGCCCTCAAGGCCGCGTTCGAGCACATCGCAGCCGAAGCCGTGCAGTCCACATCCGACGATCCGGCCGCATCCCGCTTCGCAAACGACATCGCCGTGGTCACCGGCGTCGCCCTGAACTCGATCGCGGCGCAGGTCGTCGCCGGACTCCTCGCCGGCGGCGCGACCGTCATCGCCACGTCGCACAGCTTCAAGCCGTCCGTCAAGGTGTGGGCGAAGCAGACGTACCGCACTCATGCAACTGGTGACGCGAAGCTCTGGCTCGTCCCCGCGAACCTGTCCAGCTACCGCGACGTCGACGCGCTCGTCGACTGGATCGGCAACGAACAGAAGAAGACGAGCGGTGCGACCACCACGGTCCTGAAGCCCGCATACGAGCCGACTCTGTTCTTCCCGTTCGCCGCACCGCCGGTGCACGGCACGATGGCCGACTCCGGAGAACTGTTCGAATCGCAGGCGCGCCTCATGCTGTGGGGCGTCGAACGCGCGATCGCCGGACTCGCGAAGATCGGCGCGGACACTGACGTGCAGCACAAGATGCACGTCGTGCTGCCCGGCTCGCCCAACCGCGGCGTGTTCGGCGGCGACGGCGCATACGGCGAGGTCAAGTCCGCGTTCGACGCGATCGTGCGTCGTGCGCACGCCGAACGTGTGTGGTCCGATCGCGTGACGTTCGCCCATCCGAAGATCGGCTGGGTGCGCGGCACCGGACTGATGGGCGGCAACGATCCGCTCGTCGCCGTCGTCGAACGTCACGGCATCCGCACGTATTCGACCGCGGAGATCGCAACGAAACTGCTCGACCTGTGCACCGCGGAATCGCGCGCGGCCGCGGCCGTCGCGCCGCTCGACGTCGACCTGACCGGCGGACTCGGCAACGAGCCGATCGACATCCGCGCGCTGCGCGCCGAAGCCGAGGCGGACGCGGAATCCGACAATGTCATTTCGAGCGAGCGCAGCGAGTCGAGAAATCTTCAATCGAACGGTGACGAAAGATCTCTCGACTCCGGCTTCGCCTCCTCTCGAGATGACAAGAATGCGCCGGCCATCGGAGCCACGCTCAAAGCGCTGCCCACGCCGAACGTCCCCGCGCAGCCGGCCGTCAACCTGACCGACTGGTCGACCGTCACCGCGCGGCCGGAAGACGAGGTCGTGATCGTTTCCATCGGCGAACTCGGCCCGTGGGGCTCCGGACGCACCCGCGCCGAAGCCGAACTCGGCATCCATGCCGACGGTACCGTCGACCTGTCCGCCGGTGCGGTGCTCGAACTCGCGTGGAACATGGGCCTGCTCACGTGGCAGGACAGCCCGAAGCCCGGCTGGTACGACACCGACGGCAACCTCGTGCCCGAGGAGGACATCCACGACCGCTATCACGACGAGGTCGTGGCGCGCTCCGGAATCCGCCCGTTCGAGGACGGCATGGGCGACGACTACCGTTCGACCGACGGCGGTCGCCACGGCGACGACGAAGAGGAGACCGAGGTCTACCTCGACCACGACGTCACCTTCTCGGTGCCGACCGAGGACGCCGCGCGCGAATACGTCGCGCTCGACCCAGACCACACGACCATCGCCCGTGACGGCGAATCCGGCGAGTGGAACGTGACCCGCCACGCCGGCTCGATGATCCGCGTGCCGCGTCGCGCCACCATGACCCGTACCGTCGGCGGCCAGTTCCCGACCGGCTTCGATCCGGTCAAGTGGGGCATCCCCGCCTCGATGGTCGGCGACGTCGACAAGATCGCGCTGTGGAACATCGTCACCACCGTGGACGCCTACCTGTCCGCCGGGTTCACGCCGGTCGAGATCCTGCAGGCCATCCACCCGTCGATGGTGGCGAGCACGCAGGGCACCGGCTTCGGCGGCATGATGTCGATGCGCAAGCTGTACCTCGACCGCTTCCTCAACCACGAGATCCCGACCGACATCCTGCAGGAGGCGCTGCCGAACGTCGTCGCCGCGCACGTCATGCAGTCGTACATCGGCGGCTACGGCAGCATGATCCAGCCCGTCTCCGCATGCGCCACCGCCGCGGTGTCGCTCGAGGAGGGCTTCGACAAGATCAAGCTCGGCAAGGTCGACTTCGTGGTCACCGGCGCGATCGACGACATCGGCGTGGAATCCGTGATCGGATTCGGCAACATGAACGCCACCGCGAACTCCGCTGAAATGTACGGCAAGGGCATCGACGCGCGGTTCTTCTCCCGTGCGAATGACCGTCGCCGCGGCGGCTTCGTCGAATCGCAGGGCGGCGGCACGATCCTGCTCATGCGCGGCGACATCGCGGCGCGGCTCGGTTTGCCGGTCGCGGGCGTCGTCGGCTACGTGCATTCGTTCGCGGACGGTGCGCACACGTCGATCCCGGCTCCCGGACTCGGCGCGCTCGCGGCCGGTCGCGGCGGCCGTGATTCGCAGCTCGTGCGCGATCTGGCTGCGCTCGGCGTGGCTCCGGATGATATCGCCGTGGTCTCCAAGCACGACACGTCCACCAACGCGAACGACCCGAACGAATCCGAACTGCACAACACGCTGACGCACGCGATCGGCCGCACCGACGGCAACCCGCTGTTCGTCATCTCGCAGAAGTCGCTCACCGGTCACGCGAAGGGCGGTGCGTGCGTGTTCCAGATCAACGGACTGACGCAGCTGTTCCGCACGGGCGTGATTCCGGCGAACGCGGCGCTCGACTGCGTGGACCCGAAGCTGATGCGGGATGATCACATGGTGTGGCTGCGGTCGCCGCTTGCGATCGGTGCGGGTTCGGCGGGTTCGGCTGCTGCTGGGCGCACGATCAAGGCCGGATTGGCGACGTCGCTGGGATTCGGACATGTGTCCGGATTCGTGGCGATCGTGAACCCGGGCGCGTTCGAGGCTGCCGTTGCGAAGACCGACGGCGAGGATGCGCTCGATGCGTGGCGGACTCGTGCGAACGCGCGACTGGTCGCCGGCCAGCGTCGCCTCGAGGAAGGCATGATGGGCCATGCTGCTTTGTACGAGCCGATCGAGGAGCGCCGTTTCCGCAAGGACGGCACGCGTCTGCCCGACGGCACGCGCTACGACGCCCACGAGGTCGAAAAGGCCATGCTGCTGGACCCTGATGCCCGTCTCGGTGCCTCCGGCTTCTTCGAAGCCTGATTCACCTCGACGGATCGTCAGGTTCCCTTCGCGGGCGCCTGTGGCGCGCCCGCTCACTTCGCCTACGGGAAGTCCACCGGACTTCCCGCTTGACGGCTCAGTCTGATGCCCGTCTCGGCGGGTCCGGCTTCTTTGAAGCCTGACCTGCCTCCTAGCGGGGTGCGTTACCGGACTATTCGGCGATCTGCCCCGCCAAGAGAGGGTTTGGCGGGGCAAGTTCCTGCTGTCGTAAGGATGTTGCCCCGCTGGGGGTATCCTCAGCGGGGCGAATCGCCGATATATTAGGTGACTGGCCTCGCCGGGATGGTCTCAGCGGGGCAAGGCCCTGATAATATCCCTGATTTGCTCCGCTGAGGGGTGTCCTAGCGGGGCAAAGCCATGACTGCTTCAGCGATTGGCTCTGCTGAGAGAGTTTGGTGGGGCAAGTTCCTGAGGATTCGAGGGAGTTGCCCCGCTGAGAAATGTCCTAGCGGGGCAAAACCATGATCATATATGTGATTTGCCCCGCTGAGCGGTGGCTAAACGGGGCAAGTCGCCTGATTCCTCGGTGTTTTGCCCCGCTGCGGGCAGCTCCGCAGGGCATGTTGCCGGTCTGTTCCGTGATTTGCTCCGCTCAGAGAGGCTCTGTCGGGGCAAATCGCTGAACTGTTCCGAGGTTCGCCCCGCAGGGCGTATGGGATAAGAAAGGACTCCTCATGGTGCTTGGCCTCGGTCACGACGTGGTGGACGTAGTCGCCTTCGCGGCGCAACTGGCCGAACCCGGCTCGCGGATGCAGGCCCTGTTCTCCGCCCGTGAACTGCGTCAGGCCGCGGCCCGCGCCCAAGCCAAGCACGACGGGGAAGCGGTGCATCTGGCCGCCAAATGGGCCGGCAAGGAGTCGGTGCTCAAGGCGTGGTGCGAGGCACTGGGGGAGCACCCATACCCGTTCACGCTGGACGACTTCCCGTGGCGCGAGATCGAGATCCTCGACGACTCGCGCGGTGTCCCGCACGTTGTATTCTCCGATCGGCTGATGCAATCGTTCATCGACTCAATCTCGGAAACAATCAGTAATGCGAGTGATCTCGATACAGCATCAGGATCACTCGCTGATTGCTCGCGTTCAGTTTCCACCGAGTCCGGTGACCGGGGAATCATCGCGCAATCAGACGATCAAACCGCTTCCGTCAGCTCGCCTACGATCCGGTTACAGCTTGCGCGTCGACGGTCCGATCTGCACTGGCACATCTCCCTGTCCCATGACGGTCCCATCGCATCCGCCGTCACGATCCTTGACTGACTGTGAATCCTTGGCCGATTCCACGGACATCCATTGCTCACCCGAACATCACGCAAGAGAGTCTGCTCGCGTGATGTTTTTGCTAGCGTTAGTCGGTTGCTAGCAGAGATATCACGCAACGGAGTTTGCTGGCGTGATATTCGGGATAGTACATGGACGATGCTCGCTCGGACGTCACGCAAGTAGGTTGATTTGCGTGACGTTGCTGTCAGTAGAGGGCCATTGCTATCCCGAACATCACGCAAATGATCTTGCTTGCGTGATGTTGCTGCTAGTATCGGTCGGCTGCTAGCAGAAATATCACGCAAGTCGGGGAGAATCCGGCTACGGGGCGCGTAGTGAACTGGTCTCGATGGGCGTGTGCCGAACCGGCATGTCGAACCGGCATATCGAACCGACCGTAAAACTGACGTGTGCCGAACCGGCACCGAACTGACGTGTGCTGAACCGTCCGCAATCAGCCGCAAACCGGCGCGTGTCGAATCGGTTCGATGTCGAACCGGTTTGACATAATCGACCACGAGCACAGCACAGGACTGGAACCCCTGATCGCGGAGCCGGTCCACCGTTAGGAACGAGGGAGTTTCATCATGACCGCAACTGCGAAAACCACCGCCACGAAGCACGCCGCCCCCGACGCCATCTTCCAGGTCCGCTTCGATCGCCACCGCGACGAACTCGAGCGCCTCTTCATGAGCCTGTACGACAACGCCGACGCCTTCAACGAACTCGTCACCGCCATGACCGACGCGGCCGCCGCCCGCCCGAAGGACCTGCGCGAGCTGGACGTCAAGCGCGAGGAAGACCCCGAATGGTACAAGCGCGGCGACATGTTCGGCATGACCATGTACACCGACCTGTTCGCCGGCGACCTCAAGAAGCTCGCTAACAAGATCGACTATCTCAAGGAACAGAAGCTCACCTACCTGCACCTCATGCCGCTGCTGCAGATGCCGCACCCGAACAACGACGGCGGCTACGCGGTCGAGGACTTCGACAACGTCGACCCGGCCCTCGGCACCAACGAGGACCTCGCGAACCTCACCAAGAAGCTGCGCAAGGCCGGCATCAGCCTGTGCCTCGACTTCGTGATGAACCACACCGCGTCCACGCACCGCTGGGCCAAGGCCGCGCAGGCCGGCGATCCGGAGTACCAGGACTACTACTTCTGCTACGACGACCGCACCATCCCCGACCAGTACGACGCCGTCGTGCCGCAGGTCTTCCCCGGCTCCGCGCCCGGCAACTTCACGTGGAACGAGCAGATGCACAAGTGGGTCATGACCCAGTTCTACCCGTTCCAGTGGGACCTCAACTACCGTAACCCGAAGGTGCTCGTCGCGATGATGTCGTCCGTCATGCACCTCGCCAACCTTGGCGTCGAGGTGTTCCGCATCGACGCGGTGCCCTACATCTGGAAGGAATTCGGCACCAACTGCCGTAACCTGCCCACCGTGCACACCATCGTGCGCATCCTGCGCATCATCCTCGAATGCGTGTGCCCGGCCGTCGTGCTTAAGGGCGAGGTCGTCATGGCCCCGAAGGAGCTCGCCGCGTACTTCGGTACGCCGGAGGCCCCCGAGTGCCACATGCTGTACAACGTGTCGATCATGGTGAACCTGTGGAGCGCGCTCGCCAGCCAGGACACGCGTCTGCTCAAGGCGCAGATCGACAAGCTCAACGCGCTGCCGGAGAACTGCTGGTTCGTCAACTACCTGCGCTGCCACGACGACATCGGCTGGGGCCTCGACGAGGACGTGGAGAAGGAGCTCGGCATCGATCCGCTCAAGCACAAGGAGTTCCTGTACCACTTCTACGAGGGCGCTGTCCCGGGCAGCTGGTCGATGGGCGAGCTGTACAACTACGACGAGGCGACCCGCGACGCCCGCAGCTGCGGCACCACCGCGAGCCTGTGCGGCATCGAGAAGGCGATCATCACGCACGACAAGCCGTCGCTGGAGCGCGGCGTGGAGCGCGACCTGCTCATGCACCGTGCGATGGCGTTCCTGCGCGGCTTCCCGATGCTCAACTGCGGTGACGAGATCGCTCAGCTCAACGGCTGGGATTACAAGGACGATCCGGATCGCATCGAGGACAGCCGCAACCTGCACCGCAGCAAGTTCGATTGGGACAAGGCCGCGCTGCGCAACACGCCCGGCACGCTGCAGAACGAACTGTGGGAAGGCATGGAGAGCCTGCGCGAGATGCGAGACGATCCGTGCTTCGCGCCGGACGCGTGGGTGTCGACCTGGGATACGTTCAACGACGCGGTGCTTGCGGTTGTGCGCAAGGTGGACGGCGACGAGAAGACCGGCGAGGATGAGCGCGTGATCGTCGGCCTGTTCAACTTCTCCGGATACCCGCAGCACGTGCACCTCAACGGCTCGGCCTCGATCATGAACTCGATGGAAGCCGACCTCGAGCCGTACGAAGCCAAGATCGTCGTGCGATAGCTGATGTCGCCCGGTCGAGTTGCCACATGTGGCGATTTGTGTATAATGGCACAAGTCGCCACAAGCGGCACGCGGATGTAGCTCAATGGTAGAGCCTCAGTCTTCCAAACTGATTACGCGGGTTCGATTCCCGTCATCCGCTCCACGTAAAGGCCGGAAACCTCAGCATCGCAAAGGTTTCCGGCCTTTGTCATACTTGCGCTGCAGCCGGCCCACCGTATCATCCCGGCGTCTGATCGCGGCTGGGCGGAGCGCCGCGTACAGTAGTCATGCAGAACGCAAGCAGGACGAAACCCAACGCAAAGGCGGTCGCATGGCAGTGAGATCGACGCAGGATCCAGTCGACGAGGCAACCGAAGACGCACAGCCGGGTGTCGCGAGCCGGATCGTCGCGCGCGGGCATGCATCCGCCGAGCCGAACGAGGCAACCGAGATCGTCGATGGCAAGGTCGAGGAAGTCAGCGTCTCCCGTCATCCCACGCCGTCCATCCCCGTCTCCGACCTCTCGCTTGCGGACATCGAACGCCGACGCTCGCACCCCGCGCAGTGGGCCGTGTACGTCACCGCGGTCATGGCCGCGGTCATCGCGCCATACTGGCTCGGCCGCACGCTCGCCGTTCAGCGTACCGACTGGCTGATCGCGCACATGAGCGCGTTCGATCCGCGTGGTCTCGCGTTCCTGTCGTGGACGGTCACGCTGGTCGCGCTGACCGGACTCGGCATGGCGATCGTCGAGTCGCGCACGTGGCTGTGGCGCATCGTATTCGTGATCGGATTGGCCGCCGAACAGTTCGTGGCCGGACTGAGCCTGCTCAAAATCAACTTCTGGTATTCGACGTACGTGGTGTACGGCGATGCGGCTCCGCTTGCGAACGCGACGAACCTCGGCATCATCGCGGCCGGATTCGGCATGGCCGCGTACGCGGTGGTATGGGTCGGGCTGTTGATCGCGATCCGCAAGGAGTCGCCGCTCAACGTGCTCACGCGCAGTTGGGCGTCGTTCATCCTGTTCTTTGCGATTCAGACGGTATCGCTGCTCGTCGTGATGTTCGGCGGACTACTGACGGCCGTGTGACGCCGGTATGGGTGCGTGCATGGCGATTTTCGCTCGCTGAGGCCCGGCATCGAGCGAAACCGCCGCGGGGTGGTCGCTGCGCAAGTCCGCACCGCCACGTACACTATCCCCTTGGCGTGTTTCGCCCGCGGATAGAGAGCGCACCGGCACAGTGCCGGGTGCACCGCGCAGCAACATAAGGAGGATTCCGTGGCACTTACGACGGAAGAAAAGCAGGAAATCATCGCCAAGTACGCTACCCACGAAGGTGACACGGGTTCGCCGGAGGTTCAGGTCGCGCTGCTGAGCAAGCGCATCGCCGACCTGACCGAGCACCTCAAGGAGCACAAGCACGATCACCACTCCCGTCGTGGTCTGCTGCTCATGGTTGGCGACCGTCGTCGTCTGCTTGACTACCTCAAGCGCGTCGACATCAACCGTTACCGCGCCCTGATCGAGAAGCTGGGTCTGCGTCGATAACATACTTTGCGCCCGGGCAATTATTGCTCGGGCGCTTTTGCGTGGTATCGCGCGCGGCATCGCAAGGTGCGATGCGGCCGGCCGGCATGGCCGGATGTGCTGTCTGAGGGTGAAACGCAAAATAGAACTAAGTCTGGAATCTGACAGAGGAACGGCGCGGGAGAGTCCCGCGCACTGAACACGAGAGGACGGACGGCAAGCGTCGGGAGGAAGAGACGCGCGACGGGCCGTCCACGATCGGCAGATAACGTACGCAAGTACGCGCATGGCAGAGGAATGGCTTGGCCGAACGGATCGCAGGAGCGGTTCGACGGTTCGGCAAAAGCAGTAGGTAACTGTAGGAAAATAACAGAAGACAAAAGGAGGAACCCTATGGAGGGTCCCGAAATCAAGGCCGTTGAGGCCGTTATCGACAATGGATCGTTCGGCAAGCGCACGCTGCGCTTCGAGACCGGTCGTCTCGCGCAGCAGGCGGACGGCGCGGTGGCCGCCTACCTCGACGACGATTCGATGATTCTGTCCACCACCACCGCCGGTTCCAGCCCGAAGGAGAACTACGACTTCTTCCCGCTGACCGTCGATGTGGAAGAGAAGATGTACGCCGCGGGCAAGATCCCGGGCTCGTTCTTCCGCCGCGAAGGCCGTCCGTCCAGCGAGGCCATCCTCGCCTGCCGCATCATCGACCGTCCGCTGCGCCCGCTGTTCCCGCACACGCTGCGCAACGAGGTGCAGGTCGTCGAGACCGTCCTCGCCATCAACCCGGATGATGCGTACGACGTCATCGCGCTGAACGCGGCCTCCGCGTCCACCATGATCTCCGGCCTGCCGTTCTCCGGCCCGGTGTCCGGTGTCCGTCTGGCTCTCATTGACGGCCAGTGGGTCGCGTTCCCGCGCTGGAGCGAGCGTGAGCGCGCCGTGTTCGAGATCGTGGTCGCCGGCCGCGTGATCGAGAACGGCGACGTCGCGATCGCCATGATCGAGGCCGGCGCCGGCAAGAACGCCTGGCACCTCATCTACGACGAGGGTCAGACCAAGCCGGACGAGACCGTTGTGGCCCAGGGCCTCGAGGCCGCCAAGCCGTTCATCAAGGTCATCTGCGAGGCGCAGAACGAGCTCAAGGCCAAGGCCGCGAAGGCCACCAAGGAGTTCCCGCTGTTCCCGGAGTACACCGACGAACTGTACAAGCGCATTGACGAGATCGCGCACGAGGACTTGAACGAGGCGCTGTCCATCGCGGAGAAGCTGCCGCGTCAGGACCGCATCCACGAGATCAAGGAACACGTGCGCGAGATCCTCGCCAACGAGTTCACCGACATGGACGACGCCGAGAAGGAGAAGGAACTCGGCAACGCGTTCAAGGAGCTGCAGCGCCAGATCGTGCGCCGCCGCATCCTCACCGAGGACTACCGCATCGACGGCCGCGGCCTCAAGGACATCCGCACCCTGTCGGCCGAGGTCGACATCGTGCCGCGCGTCCACGGCTCCGCCCTCTTCCAGCGCGGCGAAACCCAGATCCTGGGCGTCACCACGCTGAACATGCTCAAGATGGAGCAGCAGATCGACGCATTGAGCGGCCCGCAGACCAAGCGCTACATGCACAACTACGAGATGCCGCCGTACTCCACCGGCGAGACCGGCCGCGTCGGCTCCCCGAAGCGCCGCGAGATCGGCCACGGCGCCCTCGCCGAGAAGGCCATCGTGCCGGTGCTGCCGAGCCGCGAGGAGTTCCCGTACGCGATCCGTCAGGTCTCCGAGGCCATCGGCTCCAACGGCTCCACCTCGATGGGCTCCGTGTGCGCCTCCACCCTGTCCCTGCTCGCCGCGGGCGTCCCGCTGAAGGCCCCGGTCGCGGGCATCGCGATGGGCCTCGTCTCCGGCGACGTGGACGGCCAGCACATCTACAAGACCTTGACCGACATCCTGGGCGCCGAGGACGCGTTCGGCGACATGGACTTCAAGGTCGCCGGCACCTCCGAGTTCATCACCGCGCTGCAGCTCGACACCAAGCTCGACGGCATCCCGGCCGACATCCTCGCCGGCGCCCTCCAGCAGGCGCACGAGGCCCGCACCACGATCCTCGACCTCATCAACGAGTGCATCGACGGCCCGGCCGAGATGAGCGAGTTCGCCCCGCGCATCATCACCACCACCGTCCCGGTCGACAAGATCGGCGAGATCATCGGCCCGAAGGGCAAGAACATCAACCAGATCCAGGAGGACACCGGCGCGGAGATCGCCATCGAGGATGACGGTACCGTGTTCATCTCCTCCGAGGGCGGCGAGGCTGCCGAGAAGGCCAAGGCCATCATCGACCAGATCGCCAACCCGCACGTGCCGCAGGCCGGCGAAACGTACAACGGCAAGGTCGTCAAGACCACGTCGTTCGGCGCGTTCGTGAACCTCACCCCGGGCACCGACGGTCTGCTGCACATCTCGCAGATCCGCAACCTCGCCAACGGCGAGCGCATCGACGCAGTCGAGGACGTGCTCAAGGAAGGCGACACCGTCGAGGTCGTCGTGCAGGGCGTGGATGACCGCGGCAAGATCAGCCTCGCGATCCCGGGCTTCGAGGACCAAGAATCCGGCGCCGGTCGCGGTGGCCGTGGTGGCGATCGCGGCGATCGTGGCGGTGATCGTGACGACCGTCGTCGTGCGCCGCGCCGCGACCGTGACGACCGTCGCTCCGACCGTGACTACGACGACCGTCCGCGCCGCTCGCGCCGCGACGATCACGATGACGATTACGACGACCGTCCGCGCCGTTCGCGTCGTTCCGATCGTGACTACGATGATCGCGATGACCGTCGCGACGACCGCCGCCCGGCTCGCGATGACCGCGACGATCGCGATTACGATGATCGTCCGCGTCGCTCGCGTCGTTCCGATCGTGACTACGACGATCGTGACGACCGCCGTGCCTCCCGTGACGACCGCGATGATCGTCCGCGTCGCTCCTCGCGCCGTGACGACCGCAACCCGCGCTACGCCACCGACGAGAACTACGACGAGTACCGCGCCGACCGCGTCGAGCGCACCGAGCGCCCGCGCCGCCGCGTCCGTCGCGACTTCGATCCGTTCGAGGACTGATCGTCCTCTCAGTGGTTTCAGCTTAGCCGAAACCACCTTCGCATGCTGATGCATGCTCACCTCAACTAAGGACAGCCCACCGGGCTGTCCTTTTTACGTTTCGGCCTTCGCGGCAAGCCGCTCACTTCGCCTACGGGAAGCCCACTGGGCTTCCCGCTTAACGGCTCAGCGTTCGAGGACTGATCTCTATTCCTCGGCCCCTCGGTTGAGGGCCGAGCCGTGAAGCAAACGCCGGCGGTGTTTGTAGGCGAGGTGCGAGCGACAGCGAGCCAGTCGGGCGCGGCCGCCCCTTGTGTTACCGGAGATCAGCGGCTGTACTGTTTGCGCACAGCCTCGCCACTGATGTTCATGAGTTTGCCGATGGCGTTCCACGATTCGCCGCGACGCCGCAGCTCATCCACGATGATGCGGGTCTGCCGCTTGTTTTCCCGCTCGAAGATCTGTTTCTGGTAGACGAGTCGTTTAAGTCGCGCCCCGGGATTCGGATCGTCGGAGATGTCGGTCGGTTCGGGATACTCCGTCGTCTCCATATCCGCGCTGATTCGTTCGCCGAGTCGCTCGTAGTATGCCCGGTCGAACCGCGCGTCGTCGTTACGTTCGTTGATGCGTGTCTGCTTTCCCATATTCACCTCCGAATCGTGTTCCAATACCGTATCTGATAGCTATGTCGCGCCGGCATGGCATGACAGATCATGATCCTGCCGGTGTCGACTCCGTACGGAGCCTCGAAGTAGCTGATCTCGTAGAGTCGTGCCTTGCGGATCGGGGCCGACCACCATGTAGGTCGGCGGGTCCCGATCGGTGTTCACTCCCGCATCCTCGCCGTGCGTGTACGCATGCAGTATGACGTCATCTGGAACAGGAGGGACGGTGATTCCCCTGAACAGATGCGATTTGCGTGCACTGTTGAGAATGATCGGTTCATCATCAGTATAGTTCATGTCGCAACCTTGGTTGTCGTTGGGTAGTGCGGAGAATGGTGACGTGCGTCATTGCTGCTCCTTTGTCGGCGTTTTTGTTGTTGCGCTGAGCGTAGGACATCGTGGGAATGAGCGCAATGCAAACCGGGGTATGTGGTCGAACGGTTGTGTGATGCGGCGTGTTGCGTCCGGGGATGGTGCGGATTGTGGATAAGTAGGGCGATGGACGGGCGACGTTATGAGAAGCTACTCTTGAGTGCTCTCCGTGCCTATGTTCACATCGCATCAAATTTTGTGCGATTTTGGTAGAACGTGGTTGAAAATGTTTCATCGGTGATATACTGGATACCGGAGCCGGGACGATGCGGCGACGCCGTGAACACGGCGCTGCGACGTGCCGTCGCAGGCGTTCCGCAAGTCCCGACATGGATACAAGGAGACTATCATGACGACCATTCTGGTCACCGGCGGTGCCGGATACATCGGTTCGCACACCGACGTCGAACTGCTTGAGCAGGGCTACGACGTCGTCTGCGTCGACAACTACTGCAACTCCTCCCCGAAGTCGCTCGAGCGCGTCGAGGAGATCACCGGCAAGAAGGTCAAGGCCTACGAGGGCGACGTGCGCGACGAGGCCCTCATGGACAAGGTCTTCACTGAGAACAAGATCGACTGGGTCATCCACTTCGCATCCCTCAAGTCGGTCGGCGAGTCCGTCGCCAAGCCGATCGAGTACTACGACAACAACCTCAACAGCACCATCGCGCTGCTCAAGGTCATGCGCAAGCACGACGTGAAGAAGATCATCTTCTCCTCGTCCGCCACCGTGTACGGCACCCCGAAGGAACTGCCGATCACCGAGGAAACCCCGACCGGCGGCACCACCAACCCGTACGGCACCACCAAGCTGTTCGAGGAGCAGATCTTGCGCGACGTGCACGTTGCCGACGACTCGTGGACCGTTGTCATCCTGCGCTACTTCAACCCGGTCGGCGCGCATCCGTCCGGACTCATCGGCGAGGACCCGAAGGGCATCCCGGCCAACCTCACCCCGTACGTCGCCAAGGTCGCCATCGGCGAGCTCGAGGCCGTGCAGGTCATGGGCGACGACTACGACACCCCCGACGGCACCGGCGTGCGTGACTACATCCACGTCGTCGACCTCGCCAAGGGCCACGTCGCGGTCATCGGCAAGATCGACAAGCCGGGTGTGTTCACCTACAACCTCGGCACCGGCCATGGCTACTCCGTGCTGCAGGTCATCAAGGCGTACGAGAAGGCCGCCGGCCACGAGATCCCGTACGTGATCGTGCCGCGCCGCCCCGGCGACATCGCCGCGTGCTACGCCGACTCGTCCAAGGCCGAGCGCGAGCTGGGCTGGAAGGCCGAGCTGGGCATCGACGACATGGCCGCGTCCTCGATGAACTGGCAGACCAAGAACCCGAACGGCTACCGCGACGCCGAGTGACAACGCGTCCGGCCGCATAGCCGATCGCTGACGGGCTTGTGCCGCCCCGGTGGGTCGGCTGGTGCGGTTGCATCCGTCCGTGGAATACATAACGCCCTGCGCTGGGATTATTCCCAGCGCAGGGCGTTTTTTCGTATGTGCTTGCGGGCGGCCGTGAGACGGATCACGGGAAATTCCGGTGATTCGCCCCGCTGAGAGTCGGTTTTGCGGGGCAATTTACTGATAGGCCCGGCGGCCAGCCTCGCTGCGGGTCTGCTGACGGGGCGGATTACTGATGATTTCGGTGATGTGCCTCGCTGAGACTCGATGTTGCGGGGCGGATCATTGATAATTCCAGCGGTTTGTCTCGCTGGGAGTCGGTGTTGCGGGGCAATTCGCTGATGGAGTCGGCGATGTGCCTCGCTAGGGCTGGTTTGTGCGGGGCGGATCGGTGATGAGATCAGGGTGCCGCCTCGATGCGGCGGGATGAGTGAGCTGCGATGCCGTGGGAATGTCGTGGTGTGAGAGTGAACTGATGCACGGAAGGATGATCAAAAGTATTCGAATATGATTATTTGTGATTGAAGGTGCGCAAATGACGATATATCGTGACGCCAAGCCCGAGGAAACCGACGAGATCGTGGATCTCATCAACTACGCGTTCGGCATGCAGGCCCAGAAGACCCTCGCTAAAGCCTATGCGGAAAGCGGCGCGACGCTCGCATCCCGGCACAAGGTCGCCGTGGACGAGACGACCGGACGCATCATCGCATCGGTCGGCGTCTACCCGCAGACCATGTTCGTAGGCGGCAAGCGGCTCAACGCCATGTTCCTCGGCTGCGTATGCGTGCACCCGCGCCGCCGCGGCGAAGGCCACATGGGCAAGCTCATCGAAATGTGGCACGACGAACTGCGCGCCAAAGGCAACACCGACCTGATGGTGCTGTGGGGTCTGCGCCACCGCTACGCGCACTTCGGCTACACGCCTTGCGGCTACGACTACACCTACTCGGTCAACCAATCCTGCGCCAAGCACGCGCTCGCCGCAACCGACGCGAACGGCATCACCTTCCGCACGCTGTTCACGCGGGACGGCGACGCGCAGCTCGCCGACCGGCTCAACCGCGCACGTTTGGTGTATGCCGAACGCCCGTTGCCCGTCATCGATCGAATCTGCACCTATCTGAACAGCGAGGCGATCGCGATCGACCGCGACGGCCAGTCGATCGGCTATCTCATCCGTGCGCTCGCCGACCCGAGTGTCGTGCGCGAGATCGCGTTGACCGATCCGGCCGACGCGCCGGCCGTCGCCAAGGCGTACCTCGCCTCGCTCGCCGTCTGCCGCAAGGACGCGTTCACCGTGCGTGTCTCGCCGACCGACGCCGCGATCAACGAGCAATTCGCCACGTTCGGCGAGAACACGACGATCGGATGCCTGTGCCGGTGCAACGTCTTCGATTACGCGACGGTGATCGACGCCTACCTGTCGGCCGCTGCGCGCCTGTGGCGGCTTGAGCCGGGCCGGTTCAGCGCCGTGCTCGACGGTCAGCCGGTCACCGTCACCGTGCATGATCTCGAGGCGGATGATAACGGTCGCATGATCGCCGGGAATGATTCCGGCCGTGCGAGCGTTCGTCAGTCCGTCGCGGTCGAGCGCATCGCCGATCCGGATGCGCCGCATCTGTCTCATATGGACGCGCAGGATCTGCTGCTCGGCCTTGGCGCGCGCTTCCGCCGTGATCTGCCGGTCGCGCCGGCCGGTTGGTTCCCGCTGCCGATGTGCTGGTACTGGCCTGATCTCAACTGACCGATCGGCGCGTGCGCCGGCGACAGTTGCATTGCAATGCCGGTAGACGGGAACGTGACGATCAACTGACCGCCGCGCTCCCGCCGACGGCAGCACAAAGTGATCAAAAGTGATAAAAAGAGATTATTTCGGACTGTCGCGTGATTGGATGTGTATAATAGTGATCGTTTAGAGGTTGCGATGCGATCACAGTGATCGAATCGTGGTTATCGCACAACAACACGAGGGAGTGATCCTCATGACTGAGGCCCGTAATCCATTCGCATACGAATACTGGACGCGCACGACCGGTGATCTGACCGATCGTCGCAAGCCGATCGCAACGCCGGTGATCGAAAATGATCATAACGGTGCGCAAACCGTCGTCATCGACCCGACCCGCCGTTATCAGTACTGGGAAGGCTGCGGCGCGGCTATCACCGACTCGTCCGCATCCCTGTTCATGCAGTCGATGACCGCCGAACAGCGCCACGCGATCCTCGCCGAAATGTTCGATCCCGAACAGGGCGGCTTCTCGTCCGTGCGCATCTCCATCGGCGCATGCGACTTCTCCAGCCAGAAGTACTACTCCTACGACGACCTGCCGGAAGGCGTCGTCGCCGACGCCGGCCTCAACTACTTCTCCATCGGCGAAGGCGAACCGGGCGCGCCCGACGCGACCAAGGACTTGAAGAACGTCATCCCCGTCCTGCAGGAGATCGTTGCGATCAACCCGGCCGTCAAGATCATGGCCTCCCCGTGGTCCGCGCCCGCATGGATGAAGACCTCCAACCGACTCGACGGCTCCGGCCGTCTGCGCCTCGGCGAATTCGTCGGCAACGGCTACCGCTACCAGGACACCATCGACTACGTGTACGCGCAGTACTTCGTCAAGTTCATCGCCGCATACGCGAAGTACGGCATCCGCATCACGTCCGTCACCATGCAGAACGAGCCGAGCAACGGCTGCCCGTGGCCGATCACCGTGTGGACGCCCGAAGAGCTCGCCAAGTGGGGCAGCGAATACCTGCGCCCGGCCCTCGACCGCACCTTCCCGGACGTCGAGATCTACTTCGGCGACGACTCCCTGCGCTTCTACCAGCGTCCGGTGAGCGAATACATGACCCCCGCGCAGGCCAACGCGTTCGCCGGCGCCGCGTTCCACACCTACTCCGGTCTGCCCGAGTGGATCCACAACGGCACCCGCCAGTTCCCGCAGTGGAAGGCCGCGATGACCGAACGCCGCTGCATGCTCGACGAAACCGTCGACGAGGCCAGCCACGTCATGTTCGGCGAGATCGGCACCTGGCTCGTACGCAACGGCATCGGCCTGATCAACCTGTGGAACATGGCGCTCGACGAGCAGGGCTTCCCGAGCTGGGCCGGCACGTCCGGCCGCCGCGGCGTCATCACCATCGACTCGTCCACCGGCAAGGTCAAGCGCAACCTCGAGTACTTCATGCTGCGCAACTACGGCCAGGACGTCACCGTCGGCTCGCAGCGCGTCGCCTCCACCAACCGCACGCCGGATGGCCGCCACGGCGGGCTCGGCTCGGTCGCGTTCGTCAACGATTCGACCGGCGATCTCGCGGCGATCCTGTACAACCCGACGGGCGAGGACATCGAGGCCGCGGTGACGATCAACGGCGAGGGCGCGCGCTGGCAGCGCGTCACGGTTCCGGCGTACGGCACCGTGAGCCTGCACAAGTCGCAGCACCCGGTCAACGAGTCCGAGGCCCCGGCCGACGACGAGTTCAAGATCACCTACACGCCGCACCCGGCCGACGACCACGACGAGACGCTGTTCTGAGTGATCTAGGCTTGTTGCCCCGTTGACGCATGCGCGCCAGCGGGGCGTTTCTCATATATGCCCGGGAGTTGCCCCGCTGAGTGGCATGTTCGCGGGGTGATTCTCGGAATCATCGGAGATTCGCCTCGCCGGGAGTGCTGTGAGCGGGGCGATTCTTGAAACTATCGGGGATTCGCCCCGCTGGGCGGTGTGGTTGCGGGGCGAATATTGAAGCCATCAGAGGGTTGCCCCGCTGGGAGTGCTGTGAGCGGGGCAAGGCGGCGGAATTATCTTGGAATAGCCTCGCGGGAGGTTCACGAAGCGGGGTGGAACGGCAAAATCGTCCCAGAACCGCCCCGCGCTTGCGACCGCCAGCCCGTTCACCGCGCGATGCCGATGCTGTCGCGCTCCACGAAATGCGAGTCGAACATGATCGGCCGCCGGTTGTGCGGATCGTTGATGTGCCGCACCGCCGCAAGCACCTCCTCGACCGCTGTCTCGCCGGCCCGGTATCGCGCCAGATGCACGGTCGACAGCGTCGGCGTCACAAGCGCGCCCAGCTGGATGTCGTCGATGCCGACCACCGACACATCGCCCGGCACCGCGATGCGCCGCGCCTGCAGCGAGGTGATGAATCCGATCGCCATGATGTCGTTGTAGGCGAGTACCGCGCTCGTCGGATTGCGCACGAACGCCTCGCCGCACAGGAATCCGCCGTGGAACGTCGGTTCGCTCGCGCCGATGCGCCGCACGCGCACGCCGTGCCGCCCGCAGATCGCCGTCAGCGTGCGCCACCGCACGCCGTCCTGCCACGACGATTCCGGTCCGGCCAGATATGACAACGATTCGTGGCCGAGCTGCGCGAGCCGGGCGATCGCCTGTTCCATGCCGGCCGTCGGGTCCGCGATCACCGACTGGATGCCCTGGATCGACCGGTTGATCGCGACGAGCGGCTTGATTTCCGCGAGTTTGCGGATGCCGGCGTCCGATAGTCGCGACGAGGCGAGGATGATCCCGTCGATATGTTTGCTGGCCGACTGCAGCGCGGCCTTTTCGAGCTTGTCCGTCTCCTCAGAGTCGATGACCATCAGACCGTAGCCGTTGCGCAGACATTGGTGCTGGGCGCTGCGCGTGTAATCGGCGTACACCGGGTTGCGCAGATCGGCCACGACGATCGCGAGCAGGCCGTTCGGCTCGCCGTCTGTCGCGGCGGTTTGCGCGGTGATCGTGCCGGCCCGGTAGCCCAGTCGTTCCGCCACTTCGCGAATGTGCGCGGTCGTTTCCGCGCTGACCCGGCCCGGCCGTGCGAACGCGCGCGAGACGGTCGACGGCGCAACGCCCGCCGCCTCGGCCACGTCACGAATCGTCACGCGGACGGTGCGGTGCCGGCTGGGGGAGGGGTGGTGGACGGTCTCCTGCGTTGGCTGGTGCGTTGATTCGCGCGTGGTGTCGTCGTTGCTCATGGATGCTCGTTCCTCCGACGTTGGATGGTGGTCTGATCGCTGCTGTTCAGATACATCGTACTGCCGATGACGGCTGTTTGTTGCCATATGTTGCCATGTGTTGCGTGATATTTCAGATAGAAGCTGGGGATGCTATCCAATATGTCACGCGAACAAGCTTGCTTGCGTGATGTTCTGGGCGAGTAGAAAGGAGTTGCTAGCAGAAATATCACGCAGAGGGGTTGTGTTGCGTGATGTTTTGGATAGTGGATGGTAGTTGTTGGCAGAAATGTCACGCAGGTGAGTCTGTTTGCGTGATGTTGGGGATAGGAAGTGGGGGTTGTTGGCAGAAATGTCACGCAAAGGGGTTGTTTCGCGTGATGTTTTGGATAGTGGAGGGCAGATGCTAGCAGAAATGTCACGCGGGAGGGATGGTGTGATGCGGCTGCGGCGGCAAACTGTGGCAACAAATGGGCGGTTTGTTGCCACGGTGGGATTATGGAGCCATGACTCAACCAGTGCAGTTTGATTTGAATCCCGATCGTCTGCTTCCTCCCGAACAGCCCACGCGCGACATCGCCCGCACGCTGTACGAATCGGTGAAGGATCTGCCGATCATCTCCCCGCACGGCCACGTGCCGATCAGCTGGTTCGCCGAAGAACAGCACTTCTCCGACCCGACCAGCCTGTTCATCACGCCCGACCACTACGTGACCCGCGTGCTGCACACCTGCGGCGAAAGCCTCGCCGACCTCGGCGTCAACCAGCAGGACTTCACCCCCGAACAGGCGCGCAACGCGTTCCTGCTGCTCGGCAAGCACTGGGCCGCGTTCGCCGGCACGCCGATGCGCTACTGGTTCGAGGATTCGCTGCGCAACGTCTTCGGCATCACCAAGCAGTTCGGCCCCGAAACGGCCGGCGAGATCTACGACGAACTCAACGCGCTGCTCGCCACCGACGACTTCACGACCCGCAAGCTCGTCAAGAAGTTCAACATCAGCTTCATCTCCACCACCGACGACCCGGTCGACGACCTGCACCTGCACGATCAGGTCGCGGCCGACAAGGAGTTCGGCGTACGCGTCGCCCCGTGCTTCCGCCCGGACAAGTACCTCGAGCCGGCGCGCGTCGACTGGCCGGAACTCGTCGCCGCGCTCGGCAAGGCGGCCGGCGTGGACACCTCCACGTATGACGGCTACTACGAGGCCATGCGCCGCCGTCGCCTGTACTTCAAGGAGCACGGCGCGGTCGCGTCCGATCACTCGCACGCCGATGCCGGCACCGAGCGACTGACCGACGCCAAGGCCCGCGAACTGTACACGCAGGCGCTCAAGGGCTCGATCAGCGCGGAAGACGCGACCCGTCTGCGTCGCCACTTCGTCAACGACCAGGCCCGTCTCGCCCAGTCCGACGGTCTGACGATGACCATCCACCCGGCCGTCTACCGCAACTACGACTACCGCAACTTCGTCGACTTCGGTGCGGACACCGGCGCAGACATCCCCGACAAAGTCGACTTCGCGGCCGGTCTGCGCCCGCTGCTCAACGAGTACGGCAACAACCCGGACTTCCACTTCGTCGCATTCACGATGGACGAAACCGAATACTCCCGCTCGCTCGGGCCCCTCGCCGGCTTCTACCCAGCGCTGTACGTTGGCGCCCCGTGGTGGTTCATCGACGCTCCCGAGCCGATCCTGCGCTACTTCCAGGCGGTCGTGACCGCAGCCGGATTCACCAAGCTGTCCGGCTTCATCGACGACACGCGCGCGCTGTGCTCGATCCCGGCCCGCCACGACATGAACCGCCGCCTCACTTCGCGGTTCGTGGCCACGCTGGTCGCCGACCACCGCCTCAGCCTCGACGAGGGCTTGCAGATCGTGCACGACGCGGTCTCAGCCCAGCCCGCCAAGGTGTTCAAGCTGTAAATTCCGCCCTCCTTGGCTCCCCTTGTCAGGGGAGCTGGCAGCGAAGCTGACTGAGGGGTAATCACACTCCTTGAACTGGTTGAGTGTACGCTCCCTCAGTCTCGCTGCGCGAGCCAGCTCCCTCAGCCGAGGGAGCCTAGGACATCGAACCAAAGGACCAACATCATGACCGAAGCAACATACACGTCCAAGCCGCGGCTCAACCGCGCCGAGCACGGCCGCAAGGCCGCGCCCGAGCGCATCCTGCACCTCGGCATCGGCAACTTCACCCGCGCCCACCAGGCGTTCTACACCGAGCACGCGCCCGACGCCGCCGATTGGGGCATCGCTGCGTTCACCGGCCGCGCCGGCGACAACGTCATGCTCGACGCGCTCGCCCCGCAGGACAACGTCTACACGCTCATCGTCACCAACCAGGACGGCGACCACTTCGAAGTCATCTCCTCCGTCTCGTCCATCCACTCCGCCGACGACATCGCCGCGCTGCGCCGCTACTTCGCCGATCCGAACATCGCGATCGTCACCTCCACCGTCACCGAGGCCGGCTACATGCGCGACCGCAACGGCGACCTCGACGTCGCCAACCCGGCCGTCGCCGCCGATCTCGCCGCGCTCAAGGCCGACCACGAAACAGACGAACTGACCACGATCCCCGCCAAGGTGACCGCCGGCCTGCTCGCCCGTCGTGCCGCCAACGCCGGCGCGATCACGATCCTGCCGTGCGACAACCTCGCCGGCAACGGCGCCGCCTTCCGCAAGGTCGTCGAACAGGCCATCACCGCCGTCGACCCGACCCTGCTCGACTGGGCCAACGAAAACGTCGCATGGGCCACCTCGATGGTCGACCGTATCACGCCGCGCACCACCGACGCCGACCGCCAGACCGTCGCCGACGAACTCGGCTGGTACGACGAGTTCCCGGTGCGCACCGAGCCGTTCATCGAATGGGTCATCCAGGGCGACTTCCCGAAGGGACGCCCGGCCTGGGACAAGGTCGGCGCGGTCATCACCGACGACGTGACCCCGTACGAGCACCGCAAGCTGTGGCTGCTCAACGGCGCGCACACGTCGATGGCGTACATCGGCACGCTGCTCGGACTCGGCACCGTCGGCGAGGCGATCGCCGACCCGACCGTGAACGCGTGGGTCAACGAATGGTGGGATCTGGCCAGCGGATACCTGACCATCTCCACCGACGACTATCGCGCCAAGTTGATCGAGCGCTTCTCCAACCCGCGCATGCACGACAGCCTGCTGCGCATCGCGGCCGACGGCTCGCAGAAGCTGCCGGTGCGCATCGCGCCGGTCGCCAAGAAGGCGTTGGCCGACGGTAAGTCGATCGCTCCGGCCGCGCGTGCGGTCGCCGCGTGGATTATGTTCCTGCGTGCGCACGGCGAGACCGACGCGCAGGACGCGTACCTCGACGACGTGCTGCCGCTGGCCAAGGCCGACGGTCCGGACGCGACGCGCAACGTCGTGGCCTACCTCGACAAGGAGCTGGCGACCTCCGACGAGTTCGTCAAGGCCGTCGACGAGCAGAAGGAGGCGCTGGAGGCAGAAGCCGCCAAGCGCAAGTAGTCACATGTCAGGGGTCTCTCGGCTCCCCTTGTCAGGGGAGCTGGCATGCGCAGCATGACTAAGGGGTAGTCAGAGTTTTGAACGTTTCAGCTTCACGCTCCCCCAGTCAGCTTCGCTGACAGCCCCCTCAACCGAGGGGGCCGAGATCGCACAACACCGAACTTCCCATGAGGACTGATCCATCAATCGTCATCCTCAAGAAAAGAAAATGAAAGGAACCAACCACCATGGCAATCGAAAAAGCCGAAGTCTTCGTCACCAGCCCTGGCCGTAACTTCGTCGTCTTCCGCATCACCACCACCGACGGCGTCGTCGGCCTCGGCGACGCGACCCTCAACGGCCGCGAGCTCGTCGCTGCGGAGTATCTCAAGACCATCGCCCCGTCGCTGATCGGCAAGGACGAGGACAACATCGAGGACATCTGGCAGTACCTGTACAAGGGCGCCTACTGGAAGCGCGGCCCGGTCACCATGGCCGCCATCTCCGCCGTCGACGTCGCCCTGTGGGACATCAAGGCCAAGAAGGCCGGCGTGCCGGTCTACCAGCTGCTCGGCGGCGCCTCGCGCACCGGCATCCTGACCTACGCGCACGCTTCCGGCGTTGACCTGCCGAGCCTGTACGACAGCATCGACATGTACCGCGAGATGGGCTTCAAGGCCACCCGCATCCAGTACGCGCTGCCGGGCATCCCGTCCACCTACGGCGTCGCCGCCTCCGCCAACGCCCAGCAGGGCGAGGGCGAGAAGGGCGTGCGCTACGACTACGAGCCGGCCCGCCGCACCACCGTCCCGGTCGAGGAGGTGTGGGACGCCCGCACCTACCTCAACACCATCCCGGGCGTGTTCGAGGAAGTGCGTAACAAGTACGGCAAGGACCTGATCCTGCTGCACGACTCCCACCACCGTCTGCGCCCGATCGAGGCCGCCCGCTTCGGCAAGCTGCTCGAGCCGTACGACCTGTTCTGGATGGAGGACACCACTCCGGCCGAGGAGAACCAGCAGTACCTGCGCATCGTGCGCGAGCACACCACCACCCCGATCGCGATCGGCGAGATCATCAACTCCTGGTCCGACTACATCACGCTGATCGAGGAGCAGCTCATCGACTACGTGCGCTCCGCCGTCACCCACACCGGTGGCCTGACCCACATGAAGAAGCTCATGGCCTTCGCCGAGCTGTTCGGCGTGCGCTCCGGCTTCCACGGCCCGACCGACGTCTCCCCGGTCGGCATGGCCGCGAACCTGCACCTCGACCTCGCGATCCCGAACTTCGGCATCCAGGAGTACATGAAGCACTCCGACGAGACGCTCGAGGTGTTCCACACCTCCTACACCTTCAAGGACGGCTACCTGCACCCGGGCAACAAGCCGGGTCTGGGCGTCGACTTCGACGAGAAGCTCGCCGCGAAGTACCCGTACCAGCCGGCCCCGCTGCCGGTCGACCGTCTGCTCGACGGCACCATGCACGAGTGGTGATCGCGCCTTTGCCCGCGGCGGCCGTTGCGTGAAACACTCGCGCCGGCCGTACGGGCGATGACGATTGCCGCCAGCTCCAGCTGACCTCGGCTGGGCGAAGCCAAACAGGCAGGCTCCGCCCAGCCGTTTTTTGTGTGACGGATGCGTGCGGCCTCTCTGAACCTCTTTGCCGGATCGTGAGTTTGACGATCGAGAGGCTAAAACGGGTGTTTGTCGAGGTCAGTTTGACGATCGAGAGGCTATCATCCGTGTAAAAACGCCTCGCGCCGACGTCATAACGCCGTTGAGGCGGGGTGGACGCGCAAAGGATAGCCTCTCGATCGTCAAACCGACCCTGACGCAAGGCGAATTTAGCCTCTCGATCGTTGAACCGCCGTAATTTTCATCAAAGGATTTCCTTTCCAATGACCAATGCAACAACCAATGAACCCGAATCCCTGTTTGATCGGCCGGTCGACATCAACCTGCGCGCGACCGATGTGGCCGCCGCCGCACAGAGCCGCAACGGCCTGACCTACAAGGGCTTCGGCGTGCTCTCGGGCAACGCCACGTCGGCGCTGCTTATGGACTACAAGGCCGAGCACCCGGACGTGTACTGGACGCTCGTGCGCACGCTGTACGGCGGCCCGCGCCCGATGATGAACACCGTCAAGATCGAAATGGGCAACGACCGCAACAACTCGACCGGCCCGAACGTCGCCACGATGCGCGACGCGGACGAATACCCGCAGGTGCGCCGCGAACCCGGCTTCCAGCTCGCCGCCGACGCCCGCCGCTACCAGCCCGGCGTGCATGTGAGCATCCTGCGCTGGCACGCCCCGACCTGGGTGCATGACAACGACGACGTGTACCGCTGGTACAAGAACACGATCCTCGCCGCCTACCGCGAGTACGGCGTGATGGTCGACTCCGTGAACCCGGACGTGAACGAGCGCACCGCCGACCTCGACTGGGTGGCCGAATTCGCCGAGCGCGTGCATACGGACACCGACGGCTTCCTCGGCAACGGGCCGGACGATCCGAACGCCGGATTCCGTTCCGACACCGAGCGCGACCTGTTCCATGCGATCAAGGTCATCACGTCCGACGAGGAGACGACCGGCACCTTCGGTGGCGACGTGATCGCGACCCCGCGCTACCTCAAGGCGATGGACGTGGCGTCGTACCACTACTCCGTCGAGGACGACAAAGACGGCAACTTCACGCGCCTCGCCGACGAATACGACAAGGAGATCTGGAATTCCGAGGCGCAGGCCGTGTTCTCGAACTCCGCCGACCGTCCGAACAATACGATGGACGATGGGCTGGGGGAGCGCACCGGAACCGGCATCGGCGGCATCGGCGGTCCGCTGGAGATGGCAAACACGCTCATCAAGGGATTCGTCGAATCGCGCCGCACGGCCGCGTTCTACCAGCCGGCGATCGGCTCGTGCTACGAGCACATGGAATACGCGTCAAAGGAGCTGATCTCCGCGCGCGACCCGTGGAGCGGCTGGATGTACTACGATGCCGGATGCGTCGTACTCGAGCATTTCGCCCGCTTCGCGAACCTCGGCTATGACCCTGCCGTGACGTGGCGCGCCATCCCGCAGGCCAGCGACAGCAAGGTCGGCGGCAACAACCCGGTGTCCGGCGCGCGCCACGGCGAGCCGAGCTACCTCACCCTCGCCGCCCCCGACGGCGCCGACACGAGCGTCGTCATCGTCAACGACAGCTCCCTGACCAAGACCTATCACCTCGCCATCGATCCCGCGCTGCCCGCCGCCGGCAAGCCGCTGACGATCTGGCAAACCCGCGCCGCCGATGATGGCCAGCCGTACGACGCGAACTGGCGCAAGCCCGTCGCCATCCTGCGCCCGACTGAAGCCGGAAACGATGCCGCCGTATACGAGATCGCCGTCGAACCGTGGAGCATGATCACCGCGACCACGCTCGACTCGGCAACCCCCGACCCCGAGAACAACGGCACGCTCGCGCCCAAGCCCGAGTTCGCGTACGACCTGCCTCACACGGCCGAAAACAGCCGCGCCGTGCTCGACGTCGACCCCGCGAACGGCGTGCTGTACGCCGACGATTTCGCGTACGCCGACGCCCAGCCGGTCGACGTGTACAAGTTCGATCAGCTGGTTTCCGAGGACTACCTGACCTCGCGCGGCGGCGACCACGGTGCGACCCCGCGCTACACGACCGACACGAACGGCGCGTTCGAGATCGTCCCCGACGACGAGCGCGGCCATGTGCTGCGCCAGCAGATCGACTGGACTCACGCCGGCAACGCCTGGATCGAAGGCGACCCGCGCACCGCGATCGGCGACATGCGCTGGACGAACTACCGCGTGACGGTCGACGTGAAGTTCGAGGACTATCCGGGCCGCGCGCCGTACGCGCTGGTCGGCGCCCGCGAGATGGGCGGCAACAAGTTCACCACCGACATCTGCGGCGTCGACTTCAAGATCCGCGCCGACGGCGTGTGGCTCCTGCGCAACTTCGGCAACGAGGTGCGCCGCGGCCATCTCGAGGACCTGAAGAAGCGGGCCGCCGAGACCGGCACGTGTCCGTTCGCGCCCGGCGCGAACCAGTGGAACACGATCGCGCTCGAGGTCGCCGGCACCACCGCCACCGTGTTCGTCAACGGCGCGAAGATCACCACATGGTCCGACCCCGCGCTGCAGTCGGCCGGCCGCGTGAACCTTGGCACGAGCTTCGACCACGTGCGCTTCGCGAACCTGCGCGTCGAACGCGTGGAGAGCGCCTCGCCGTACTGCACGCAGCTCATCGACGACATGCACATGACCTCGTGGGACGACTCCTCGCGTCAGATCCTGCACTACGAGGGTCCGTGGACGCACGACAACGGCCAGGGCATGTTCACCTACATGCGCACGATCTCGCGCGCCGACATGCCCGGCGCGTCCGTGTCGCTCGACTTCGACGGCACCGGCGTGCACCTGTTCGGCCCGAGCGACGGCCGCGCCCGCCTCGACGTGTTCGTGGACGGCCACATGCTGCACGACGCCGAGCCGACGTTCGCCACGAACGGCTCGCTACGCTGCCAGATGCGCGTGGAGGGGCTGAAACCCGGCCATCACACGGTCACGTTCCGCACCGCGAACACCGCCGACTTCGCGCTCGACGCGATCGGCGTCCTCGCCTGAGCCGGCCGGTCGCCCGGCGCGCCCAGCCGATCCCCAGTTTGCCGACTATACTCAGGAACATTGCATAGGGGAGGTCCTGACATGGTTGATGACGACAAACTGGGGAGCGCTGGAGCCGCGAGCGACGACACCGCGAACGGCAGCGGCGAAGCGATCCCCGGCATCCTGACCGCCGAACAGCAGGATGCGGTCGCCGCGCTCGCCGCCACGAACAAGTACGCCAAGCAGTCCAAGTGGCAGACGTTCAAGGAACTGCCGAAAGACGAGAAATGGCCGTTCTTCGTCCAGCACTTCCTGCTCGGCACGTCCGCCGCGATCGTCGGCGCCATCGTCGTCATCGCGTTGATCGTCACATTCGTCACGAAGCCGCCGGAGCCGGAACTCGCGGTCGCCGGATTCGATCTGGACGACTACTCCGCTCAACTTGACGAACTCAAGTCCGGTTTCGTCAAGCGGCAGAACATCAGCGACGACCGTCTGGTGACGATCACCGGCACGTACGACATCAGCGGCGACGGCTACACCGACGACTCGGCCAAGGTGATGACGATGGTCACGGCCGGCGACATCAACATGATGATCGCGAACAAGAATACGTTCGCATCGCTGGTTAGCCGCGGCGTGATCGGCAAGGTGAGCGACAGCGAGACCAAGGCGATCATGAACGATCTCGCGCGCTCCGGCGCGCTGGTCGACAAGAAGGGCGAGCCGACCGACGACGTCGCGAAGGCGTACGGCCTCGACCTGTCGAAGTCGAAGACCTGGGCCGCGATCGACGGCCTGCCGGGCGATGCGATCGTTGGCATCAGCAATGTCGTGAACGACACCAACAAGACCCGCGCCCGCGAGTTCCTCGACTATCTCAAGTTCGAGTAGAGACGCTGCCGAGACCCTGTGGAAAGAAGTGCTGACAAGGGCGGTTATGGAGATTCCATAACCGCCCTTAACGTTATGCGAATCTTGTGTTTCCGTTCGTGCGGACCGTAGTGATCCTCACGAGTTTGTAGCGCGACAACGACGGTTTCGTATTGGTTTTCCGTGATTGTGCCGTATGATCGAGTCTTATGTGGTCCAGTTGACGACGGGATAACTTTTCTTGACATCCGCGCATTGTGTCGCATCGCCGCACGGTGCATATTAGATATCGTTAACCCCGAACACAACGAGGTGACGGTGAATCGGTTCGGCGGCATCTGCGTGAGAACCTCGTCGTGGTGTTACGTAGATGTCACCGAGCCGATCCACCGGACGCACGAGGACCGTGCGTCGAGAGCCATATGAATCAAGGGAGAATAAGCAATGAGTCGAGGCAACGTTACCAAGAGGGCCATGGCCGCCATCGCGGCCGTAGGCGCCATGTCCATGATGCTGGCCGGCTGCGGTTCCAACGGCGCCGGCGAGCAGACCAAGGACGGCAAGCCCCTGGTCAAGGTCATGTTCCAGAACGCGACCAATCAGGACGTCAAGACCATGAGCTGGACCAAGGATCTCGAGAAGGCGTGCGGCTGCGTGATCGAGTGGACGCAGGTGTCGGATACGCAGTGGGCGCAGCAGAAGTCCGCGACGCTGTCCGCCGGCAACCCGGCCGATGTGACAATCCGTGGCTACCACCCGTCGGATGCGCAGAAGTACCAGTTCTTCGAGGATCTGTCGGATGATCTCGACAAGATGCCGAACGTCGAGAAGTTCTTCGAGGAGCAGCCGGTCGCCAAGGGCATGGTCACCACGCCCGACGGCAAGATGTACACGCTGCCGCGCTACCAGGGCAAGCTGTACAAGGCGTCCGGCCAGCACCTGTTCATCAACAAGGCGTGGCTCGACAAGCTCGGCCTGCAGGTGCCGAAGACCTGGGACGAGCTGTTCAAGGTGATGGACGCGTTCAAGACGCAGGACCCGAACGGCAACGGCCAGGCCGACGAGATTCCGTACGCGATGCGCAACCTCGACATGACCGGTTTCGGCTGGTGGAGTCCGTTCCTGTTCCTCAACTCGACCGGCGTCGCCACGCAGTTCAACAACAGTCCGTCGCGATTCGGCTTCTACGTCAAGGACGGCAAGGTCAAGAACTTCATGATCGAGCAGGAGTACCGCGACGTGATCGACTTCCTGCACGAGATGATCGAGAAGGGCTACAGCCCGAAGGATTCTCTGACTCAGGACTCGTCCAAGTACTACGCGTCGCTGACCGGTTCGTCGGACGGCAAGACCGCCACCGTGGGCCTCGCGATCACCAACACGGCCTCCGCGTTCGGTGACCTCGCCGACGAATACGAGGCGATCGAATGGCCGGCCTCCGCCGCGGGTGTGACCGCCAAGGCCGACTTCTCGCAGGACGCCGGCGCGTTCGACGACTACGGCGTGGCCGTGTCCGCCGACGCTCCGAACAAGGACGCGATCTACAAGCTCCTCAATGCCCTGTACGACGGCTCCACGAACTCCATCACCCAGCGCTACGGCACCATCGGTGACTGGATCACCAAGGATTCCGACACCGAATACACGATCGACCCGAAGCTGTTCGAGCTGGGCGCGAACGACAAGCAGCCCGCGTTCATGGATCGTTTCGCCGGCTGGATTCCCGATTCCGTCACCATCAAGGGCGACACCTCCGCCGAGCAGCTCAAGGAAGCCGACGACGTGTACGCCGACCAGCTCAAGGCCGTGGGCGACGACTACTTCCCGCTGTCGATCGTGCCGAGCGATGAGGACTCCACCACGCTGTCGAACGACAACGCGAACATCATGGGCGCCGCGCTCGTCCAGTCCGCAAAGTGGATCCAGGACGGCGGCCTGACCGACGACGCGTGGAACTCCTACGTCGAGGGCCTCAAGGGCATGAACATCGAGCAGGATGCCCAGCTGTGGCAGAAGTGGCTCGACGAAGCCAACAAGAAAGACTGATTCGTTTCCTCCTTCCTTTTCCTCCAGGGTTCCCCTTCCGTTCGCGGGAGGGGAACCTCCTTTGTGCGCGCGTTGCGTGCGGTGCGTCTGTCGCGTCCGCGCGCCGTCGCGTCCGGCTCAGTCCTTCTCGTCCCAGCTTTCGGCCATATGGTCCGGATCGGTGAAATGCTGCCGGTATTCGCGCGGCGACATGGCGATGATCCGCCGGAACGCCTTCGAGAATGCAGTGACGTTGCGGTATCCGCAGTCCTCGGCGATCTGCTGGATCGGCTCGCGCGTGGTGCGCAGCAGCTCGCACGCCTGATACAGCTTCGCCTTGGTGATGAACAGTTGCGGCGTGGTGTGCTGGAAGTCCTGGAACAGCGTGTACAGATACGCTCGGCTGATGAACAGCGCGTCCGCAACATCGCCGACGCGCAACGGCTCGCCCATGTGATCCTGTATGTACTGCACGGCCTGCGTGATGTACGCGTTCGCCTTCGGATCGACGTTCAGTTCGGCCGTGGACGACGTTTCGACCAGCGTGCCGAGAAAATCGTTCATCAGCCCGACGAGCCGCAGATTGGTCGACAGCGAGCGTTCGGAACAGTCCAGCATGCGCGTGACGATGCCGTGCAGCGTGTCCGGATCGCTGACGTTGGCCAACGGCCGGGTCGCGGTCAGGCCGCAATGTTCCGTGATGCGCGGGACGTCGTCGCCGCGGAAGTTGACCCAGTCGGTCGTGCAGACGTCGTCGGCGTCACTGTAGTACAGCAGGGGAGTGTCGGCGGGCAGGTACACGCACTGTCCGGCGTGCACGGGGAAGCTCAGTTCGCCGATGCGGTAGTGTGCGCGGCCTTCGGCGATGAGGTGGATCGCATCATGGTTGCGCACGATCGGGCCGTACCGCGCCTTGACGTCGTGCTCGCGCCCCGCGCCGATAAAGACGATGCGCAATGGCTGCGCGGGGTGTTCAAGCGTGCGTTTCATACGACATCATCGTAGTGCGTCGATGTGCTGCGGCGTGACGAACATGGCGGTGTTCTTGTGCCGCACGACTGCTCGGCAAAAAGAACACCGCCATGTGACGATAGGAGAATGCTCAGCGCACTTCGGTGGATTCGCGCGGGGTGAGCGTGTAGCCGACGGTGATGGTGGTCGGGTCGGGGCGTTTGCCGGCCGGGGCCTCGATCTGCTGGCGCAGGTTCATCACGGCGAGCGACGCGAGCTGGTTGAGGTCGACGCTGATCGTCGTCAGCGACGGCACGATGAACTCGCCCGAGGTCACGCCGTCGAAACCGATCACCTTCACGTCGTCCGGCACGCACAGTCCGAGGTCGGCAAGTCCGCGGATCGTGCCGATCGCGGAGGAGTCGTTGAGGCAGAACAGGCCGTCGAACGGCAGTCCGTCGCGGCCTCGCGCGCGGATCGCCTCGCGCGCGTACGTCTCGTTCATGCCCTTGAGCGGGATGACGACCGATTCGTCGTACGGCAGCCCGAGGTTGATGAGCGCCGACTTCGCGCCGAGCAGACGCAGCTTGCGTGACGAGGTGCGCGTAAGCAGCTCGTCCTTGTCGATGAACGGCGGGCCGACGATGCCGATGCGCTTGCAGCCCTGCGCCGCAAGATGCTGCACGGCCGCGCGTGCGCCCTCCTCGTTGGGGAACATGATCGCGGAAACGAGCGTCTTCTCCTCGTAGGTGTCGATGAACAGCGCCGGCCGGCCGTGCTTGATCGAGTCGACCAGTTCGCCGGTCAGGCCGGAGGCGTGGATGATCACGCCGTCGGCGAGCGTGCCGGAGAACAGCGAGTTCGACAGCGCGGTGGTCGCGTTGTCCGGCTGGTACTTGGTCTCCTGCAGGAACGGCACCATGCCCTGATCGACGATCGCGTTCGACAGCGCGTCGATGAGCTTCGAATAGAACGGGATGTCGTATTCGTTGACGATGACTTGGATGATGCCGCTGCGGCCCGATTTGAGCATGCTGGCCGATGCGTTGGCCGTGTAGCCCATCTCCTTGGCGAGGGCTTGGATGCGATCACGTGTGGCGTCGCTGATGCCGGGCGCGTTGCGCATGGCCTTGGATGCGGTCATGGCCGATACGCCGGCTGCTGCGGCTACATCTTTCAGCGTGACGGCGGCTCGTTTCATGATGCTCCTTTGGCATACCTTGTATGGAACTTCTCTATCGTAACCCAACGTTAGGTTAACGATCTCTGTTGTTTACCGATAATCATATAGATAAACCAGATATTTCGTCAAATGCGCGATTCAGGCGATGCGCGACACGCCGAGAGTTAACCGTAAACTATAGTTTTTGCCAGATTTTGCAATCGCGAAAGCCGTTGTGGCGTAAGTGATTTCAGGGATTGTTGACCACGTCTGCGGGGTTTTTCATCTCAGGATTTGCCAAACGTTAATCTATGCCTTATATTGGTTAGCGTTAACCCCACGACGAGGTGAACCGATAATTGAGTTGTTGTCCGGTACGGTTTTCTTCCTTTTCCTTCCGTGCCGGGCAAGGGCTCAGTCGCATCGGTGCGCGATGAACGCGCACAAGAAAGGAAACAAGATGTCGAACAAAGGTGTGGCGAAGAAGGCCATGGCCGCCATTGCGGCCGTCGGCGCCATGTCGATGATTCTGGCGGGCTGCGGTTCCGATTCCGCCGACAAGAAGCAGGTCGACAAGGACGGCAAGCCCCTGGTCAAGGTCATGTTCCAGAACGCGACCAACCAGGACGTCAAGAACATGAGCTGGACCAAGGATCTCGAGAAGGCGTGCGGCTGCACGATCGAATGGTCCCAGGTCTCCGACGCCCAGTGGACGCAGCAGAAGTCCGCGACCCTGTCCGCCGGCAACCCGGCCGACGTGACCATCCGCGGCTACCACCCGGCCGACGCCCAGAAGTACCAGTTCTTCGAGGATCTCTCCAAGGATCTCGACAAGATGCCGAACGTTGAGAAGTTCTTCAAGGAACAGCCGATGGCCAAGGGTATGGTCACCACCCCCGACGGCAAGATCTACACTCTGCCGCGCTACTCCGGCAAGAACTACAAGACCTCCGGCCAGCACCTGTTCATCAACAAGACCTGGCTCGATAAGCTGGGCCTGCAGGTGCCGAAGACCTGGGACGAGCTGTTCAAGGTGATGGACGCGTTCAAGACGCAGGATCCGAACGGCAACGGCCAGGCCGACGAGATCCCGTACGCGATGCGTAACATGGGCTCCGACATCGGCTGGTGGTCCCCGCTGCTGTTCCTGAACTCCACCGGCATCTCCACGCAGTTCAACAACTCCCCGTCCCGCTACGGCGCGTACGTCGAGAACGGCAAGGTCAAGAACTACCTGGTGTCCGACCAGCTGCGCGAGACCGTCGAGTTCCTGCACGAGATGATCGAGAAGGGCTACAGCCCGAAGGATTCTCTGACTCAGGACTCGTCCAAGTACTACGCGTCGCTGACCGGTTCGTCGGACGGCAAGACCGCCACCGTGGGCCTCGCGATCACCAACGAGCCGAACGCCTTCGGCGCCGACCTGCGCGACCAGTACGAGGCGATCGAATGGCCGGCCTCCGCCGATGGCGTGACCGCGGCCGCCGATCACTCGCAGGATGAGGGCGCGTTCGAGGACTACGGCGTGGCCGTGTCCGCCGACGCTCCGAACAAGGACGCGATCTACAAGCTCATCAACGCCATGTACGACGGCAAGGACAACTCCATCCAGCAGCGCTTCGGCGCCTTCGGCGAATGGGTCACCAAGGACGGAGACAACACCTACACCGTGAACTCCAAGTTCTTCAACCTCGGCGCCAACGACAAGAGCCCGGCGTTCGCCGACCGCTTCGCCGGCTGGATTCCGGACTCCGTCACCATCAAGGGTGACGAGGCCGCCGCCCGTCTGAAGAAGGCCGATGACGTGTACGCCAAGGCTCTCGAGGCCGTCGGCAAGGACTACTTCCCAATCACGCTCCTGCCGTCCGACGCCGACTCCACCACGCTGTCGAACAACTCCGCCACCTACCTGACTGCCGCCATGCCGCAGATCGCCAAGTTCATCCAGAACGGCGGCGCCGATGACGACGCGACCTGGGACGCCTACGTCAAGGGCCTCCAGCCGCTGGGTCTCGACGAGAACAACCAGCTGTGGCAGAAGTGGTACGAGGACGCTTGGAAGAAGATCGACGAGTGATCGACTCGTCACGATCGCTCTGATCTGACTCCATCCCAACCCTTGCTCCCCGATAAGGGGAGCCAAGAAAAAACGAGTGCTCCCTCGCAAGAGGGGGCACTCCCCATCCCAACAAACCAACCCATCTCCAAAGAGGAACAATGGTACAGAACACAGGCACGGGCGCGAGCGCAGTCTCGCAGACCGTCGACGCGGGCAACGCGGTTTCCGCGCCGGTTGTTGACAATATTGCGGCCCGCAAGCATCAGCCGCTTCCGGTGCGTATCGGACGTCATCTCAAGCTGTATTGGCAGCTGTGGACCTTCGTCCTGCCGGCCATGATCTTCGTGGCCCTCTTCGCCTACGTCCCGATGTACGGCCTGCTGTTGGCCTTCAAGGACTACGATCCTCGCAAGGGCCTCGTCGGCGGCAAGTTCGTCGGCCTCAAATACTTCAACCAGTTCTTCCAGAACCCCCAGTTCGGCACGATCCTGCGCAACACGATCAACATCGCCGTGCAGACCGTCGCCTTCGGCTTCGTCTTCCCGATCATCCTGGCGCTGCTCATCAACCAGATCCATTCGATGAAGATCAAGTCCTTCGTGCAGACCATCACCTACATGCCGCACTTCATCTCTACGGTCGTCATGGTCTCGCTCATCAACATCTTCCTGTCGCCTGACACCGGCATGATCGGCCGCTTCTTCGGCGAACAGAGCCTCCTGGCCTACCCGCAGTTCTTCGCACCGATCTACTGGATCACCGAAGTCTGGCAGCACTGCGGCTGGAACTGCATCATCTACCTTGCCGCACTGTCCGCGGTCGATACATCGCTGTACGAAGCCGCCAAGATCGACGGCGCCGGCCGACTCCAGCTCATCTGGTCCGTCGACCTGCCGACCATCCTGCCGACCTGCGTGATCATGCTGATCCTGAACATGGGCGGCATCCTGAACGTCGGCTTCGACAAGACCTTCCTGATGCAGAACGCACTGAACCTGCCCGGTTCCGAAGTGCTTTCGACCTTCATCTACAAGATGGGCATCATCAACGGCCAGATCTCGCTGTCCACGGCCGCAACCCTGTTCAATACGCTGATCAACTTCTTCTTCCTGGTGCTGACCAACTTCATCTCGAAGAAGTTCTCGGATACGAGCATCTTCTAAGGAGCGGGTGAATATCATGGCACAAGCAACTGCAACCCCCACCGGCGTCGCGCCGAAGACTTCCGCCGACGAGATTCCGTGGAACTCGAAGGTCACGCAGCAGCGTACCGTCGGCGACTGGATCGTCGACATCGTGATCTGGACGATCCTGACCCTCGTCGTGCTCGCGGTGCTCTACCCGATCTGGTTCGTGATCATCGCCTCGTTCTCCGACCAGACGCTCGTTGCGTCCGGCAAGGTGACGCTGTGGCCGCTCGGTTTCAACGTCAAGGGCTACGAGATGGTGTTCTCCGACGACCGCGTGTGGCAGGGCTACCTGAACACGATCATCTACTCGGTGGTCGGCACCGCGCTCAACGTGGCTGTGACCATCCCCGCCGCGTTCGCGCTGAGCCGCCGCGAGTTCGCCCCGCGCCGCATCATCATGTTCTTCTTCACGTTCACGATGTTCTTCGCGGGCGGCATGATCCCGAACTACCTGTTGTTCCGTTCCCTCGGCCTGCTCGACACCATGTGGGTGTTCATCCTGCCGAGCGCGGTCAACGTGTTCAACCTGATCGTCGCGCGTTCGTTCTTCGAGTCCTCGATCCCGGAGGAGCTGCACGAGGCCGCCCAGCTGGACGGCGAGTCGTACTACGGCTTCTTCTTCAAGATCGTCATCCCGCTGTCCGCCGCGATCATGGCCGTGATCATGCTGTACTACTTCGTGCAGCACTGGAACGACTTCGGCACGGGCCTCGTGTACATCCAGGACACGCACAAGCAGCCGTTGCAGAACGTGCTGCGCGACATCCTGCTCGCGAACTCGACCCAGACCGGCAACGCCACGATGAGCGCCGGCCAGCAGCAGCTCTTCGCCGACCAGATCAAGTACGGCATCATCCTGATCTCCACCATCCCGCTCCTCATCCTCTACCCCTTCCTCCAGAAGTACTTCAACAAGGGTGTCATGGTCGGAGCGGTCAAGGGCTGATTCTCAGCCCTTGAGGGAAGCCCAGTGGGCTTCCCGACCGCTCCGAGCGTAGGGCTGCGGCAATACAGGCCGCAGCCCGGAGCCAGCACTGAGCCTCGCCGCAGGCGAGTCCGTAATTGCAGGACCGGAGCGGTCAAGAACCGCAAAGCCGGCGGAGCCTCCGCCGCCTTTTCCCTCCCCTTTCAGGGGAGGGTGTCAGCAAAGCTGACGGGTGGGGTACCGCGGCGAAGCCGCCAACAAGCCCGCATCGGCCCGTGGCCGATTCCCGCCGTCCATGACTTGCGGTCTACCCCTCAGCCAGCCCACTGCTGACAACCCCTGAAATGGGGGCATCCACAACACTTGCCGGGCACGCTCCAGAACAGAAGATATTCTCTCCTTCCGCTTCCGTTCCGGCCGTGCGCCCGGCTTTTCTTTGCCTGAAATCCTATGTTTTTCCGAAAGGAACCAACCATGGCAACCACACGATTGCCGCAACCTCAGGCCCCGGCCGATCCGTACGGCTACCTGATGGTCCATTTCATCGAAGATCCGAACAGCTATGCCGAGCGCATCTACCTCGACATCTCCGAGGGCGACGATCCGGAACGCTGGCATCCGCTGAACGGCGGCAACCCGATCCTCACGTCCTCGCTCGGCACGACCGGCGTGCGCGATCCGTACCTGACCCGCAATCCGGAAACCGGCCGCGTGTACATCATCGCCACCGACCTGCGCGTCTTCGACGGCTCCGGCCGCGGCTCCGCGCCGGGCAGCCCGTGGTACGGCTTCTCGCATCACGGCAGCACGAATCTCATCATCTGGTACTCCGACGATCTTATCCACTGGAGCGAGCCGCACGCGCTCGACGTGTCCCGCCGCCCCGACGGCACGCACGCCCAGCTCGGCATGGCGTGGGCGCCCGAAGCCCTGTGGGTCGCGGACTACTATCCGGAAGGCAGCGAAGCCGAGCACAACGGCTCTCGTGGCGCGTTCGTGCTGTACTGGTCGAGCAAGCTGTTCGCCGACGACGATCCCGAGCACAAGGACGACTCCGTCTACGACCGTGTGCTGTGGGGCGCGACGAGCGACTTCACCGACGCGACGTTCGAATACGGCGGCATCTTCATCGACAAGCATCGCCCGACGATCGACACGACCATGCTGCAGCGCGCGCTGCCGGACGGCACCATCCGCACGTACCGTGCGACCAAGGCGAACGGCGAGTCGACCGTTGAGCCGGCCGAGGTCAAGCGCGGCATCTGGCTTGACGCGACCGACGCGCCGCGCTGGTGGGAGCCGGGAACCGAATGGCACATCGTGCAGGAGGAGATCGGCGCCGAATGGGTGCCGAACCGCGATCCGGCCGGCGTGGAAGGGCCGGCGCTGTTCGCCTCGCACTCCGACGACCGCGCGTACCTGTACGTGGACGTGATCCCATCGATCGGCTACCGTCCGATGGTCACGGCCGATCCCGACCGCGGGTTCGACTACCTGCGTTCCGAGGACTTTTACATGGCCTCGCACACCAAGCACGGCGGCGTGTTCTCGCTGAGCCGAGCCGAATACGACCGCTTGCGCGCGGCCGACGGTACACTTGGGCAGTAGTAATACGCAGTGGCTGTTGATGCTGGCGGAGCCTTGGCTCTCTCGGCTGAGGGAGCTGGCAGCCGCAGGCTGACTGAGGGAGCGTCGCGATCGTAGATCGCCAAACATGACGGATCGGTAAAGCCGATACTCAATGTGGCGAACCTCCCGCGGTCATGCTGCGTGTGCCGTTTCCTTGGCTTAGGGGAGCATGCTTCGCCAGTGTCATGCCGGAACGAAGGAGTCTTCCATGCAGCGGTTCGCAGTCGGGTATGAGTTCGTGTGCCGCATCATCATGATGTTGATGGTGTGCCAGGTCGCGTTCATCGTGCATACGATCATGGGTCTGGTCGTCGGCGGGTTCTTCCCGTCGATCGCCGCGCTGTACTCGACGTTCCGCACATGGCTGATCGAGGTGGACGACCGGTCGTGGACGATCAAGCAGAGCTGGGTCACGTTCCATCGCGCGTGGAAGGCCGAACTGGCCGGCGCGAACGCGTTCGGCTGGCCGCAGTTCATCGTCTGGCTGCTGTTGATCTGGGATTACTACCTGGTCAACTGGAACGATATGGGCCGCATCGGCTACGCGGTGTCCGGCGTGCTGCTGGTCATCAACGTGCTGTACGGCCTGTTCGTGCTCGTCTCGTGGGCGATCCGCGCGAACTTCGACGAGAAGCCGATGTGGGTGGTGCGCACGTCGATCTCGATGGTGATCGCGCGGCCGTGGTGCTCACTGATGGTGACGGTGCTGTTCTGCGCGACCGTCTGGGCGTATTACACGTGGCCGGGCCTTGGCGTGGCACTCGGCGTCACGGTGCCGGTGTTCGCCGCGATGATGTGCATTTACTCGTACGGACGTGTGCCCGGCATGGATGTGCACGTGCTTGAGCCGGTCGAGGAGAAGAAGCGCAAGAAGCAGCAGGAGCGCGAGCAGCAGGGCAAGTAGGGCGGCGTCGGGTTGGTGCTTTCTTGAAACCCTGAGGCGGATTTTCGCTTGTGCAGGGGTCTTTCTCGAAACCTTGAGGCAGGCTTCCTGCGTATTCGCCTTGTGAAGCGTAGGAAATGACTCCTGGAATGGGGATTCGGCCAAGGTCGCTGCCTCAAGGTTTGCGAAAAGACCTCATCATGAACGGGAATCCGCCTCAAGGTTTGCGAAAAGACCGGGAAAACCTAGGTGTGAGGCGGTGCGGTTGCCCACTTCACAAGATTTTTGGCTTCGTCCCGGTCTGTGTGACGACCCCATCGTGCCGCTCGCGCTGGCGTCTGGCGCGATAATGGCATACAATATGATTTGTTAACGTTAACAAGACATGCAATTGCCGCTAACGGGATCGGCATCACAGGAGGGATCATGACGCAACCATACGAAGCCTATGTCTGGGCGTACTTCACGGGCGACACTGGCGGCAACGAGCAGATCAGCCTCGCCGTCTCGCGCGGCAACGACGCGCTGAACTGGCAGACGCTCAACGGCGGGCGTCCGCTGCTCACCTCGGCCTTCGGCACACGCGGCCTGCGCGACCCGTTCATCACACGCTCGCACGACGGCGGCAAGTTCACCATCATCGCCACCGACCTCAACGTTGCCGCGCTTCACGGCAACTTCCGCGAGGCCCAATGCAACGGCTCTCGGTACCTCGAAATCTGGGAATCCGACGACCTCGTGCACTGGGGCGAGCAGCGCCACACGCTCGTTTCCGCGCCGAACGCCGGCAATACATGGGCGCCGGAGACGTACTGGGTGCCCGAACTCGGCGAGTACGCAGTGTACTGGTCGTCGAACCTGTATCCGGCCGCGACTGATCGGCCTGCGGTATCCTCGTCCGAGTCCGCGAAACTCGACCCCGCGCACATGACCGCCGACGAGATCGCCGCCGCGCAATCTGCGCGCGAACTGCCCACCTACGGTCGCATGATGATCGCGACCACCAAGGATTTCCGCACGTTCTCCCAGCCGCGCGTGTGGATGGACGTGTGCCGCGGCAACGGCCACGACGGGTTGGGCCTGATCGACGCGACCGTCACGCACGACGGCGACTGGTGGTACCGGTTCGTCAAGGATGAGAAGCTCATGACCGTGCGCGAGGAGCGCTCGCATGACCTGATGGCGACGGTGTCCGGCTCGCTGCCGGGGGAGGCCTCCGGCGATTCGGCATCCGGTGACGGCTGGCAGCTGATCCGCGAGAACATCGGCGTCGGGCTGCCGAACGGCGAGACGGCCGACGACGGCACGCCGAAACCGTTCACGCACGGCGAGGGCCCGTGCATCTTCCGTGCGAACGACGGCGACGTGAACGGCTACCGCTGGTTCCTGTTCATCGATCAGCCGCGCTATCACGGCGGTCCGAACCACTACATCGGCTTCGCCACGCAGAACCTGGCCGATCCGGACGGCTGGACGCCGGTCAGCGGCAAACTGCGCGAGGGCATCCCGACCAATGCGGACGGCGGCAAACCGCGCCACGGCACCGTCATGCCCATCACCGCCGCCGAGCGCGACCGCTTGCTCGCCGCCTTCGGCGAGTGACCCGCGCGAGGCAATGCGCTGATCGGCGCGAGTGCCCGTTTCGTGTTGGCTTGCGGACCATCACCGTCCGCTCTTCTGTTCGCAAGCCAGCGCGAAACGGTTGCGTCTGTGGGAACGGCCTTCTGCGCGCTCCGACGCCGGAAAGCCGCTTTGCGTTAGCTCACTGAACTTCAGTTGGACTTCCGGGGCTGCCTTCTGCTCCTCATCTCTTCTGGCGTGATGTTTTGGATAGCATCTTTCCAATACTCTCCCGAACATCGCGCGAATCGACTGTCTGGCGTGATGTTTTGGATAGTTGGTGGCCAATGCTAGCGGTTCTGTCACGCTAGTAGGCCGTTTTGCGTGATATTCGCGATAGTATCTTCTCGCTACTCGCCCGAACATCACGCAAACCGATCTTCTGGCGTGATATTCGTGATAGTACCTGACCGCTACCCGCCCGAACATCACGCGAATCGACTGTCTGGCGTGATGTTTTGGATAAGAGGCGGCGGATGCTATCCAGAACATCACGCAAAGATGACGGGACTGGTGATGATGCGGATGGCGCCGCGGGGCCGATCGATGGCAACAGGTGGCAAAACATGGCAACACGGTGGTTCGCCGGATACGCTGGGTAGCCGTATGCGCCGGTTGCGCGCCGAACCTGTCGCTCGACTCGTCATAGAGGAGGAGTCCATATGTTGCTCATCAACGACCGTCATGCCCCGGTTGATCTCGAACCCGGCGCCACGCCCGTACTGCGATGGCGCGATGATGCCGGCGCGGTGGCCGCCGATCCCGCGCATGGCGGCGATCCGGTCGCAGTGCAGGTGATGGTTGCCGAGACTTGCGAGGATGCGCTCGCCGGACGCGGCATAGTGTGGGGCAGTGGCTGGATCGACGGCGACGCGTGGAACGGCGTGGCGTTGGACGGCGTCGATATGGGACCGTCGCGTCGGTATTGGGCATCGCTGCGCTGGAAGTATGCGGACGGCACGGTTGGCGATTGGGCTGATCCGGCCACGTTCGGCACCGGTGCGGGCCGCGAGTGGGTGGCCGAGCCGATTTGGGGGCCGGAGGCCAGGGACGTGAAGATTGCTCCGCTTGCTCCACTCGCTGCGCTCGGTCGAAATGACAGCAAGGATGATTCGCTCGGTCGCGATGATGAGCACGATGATTCGATTGGCCGCGATGGAGAGAACGATGATGCGGCCAGTAGCGATACCGAAAAAAATGATGCAGCCGGTTGCGATGGCGCGGATGATCCGGTCGACCATGATGATGACGTGGTCGGCCGTCATGACTGGGATCTCGGCAATGCGGCCGGTTGGGCGTTTCTGCGCGGCACGCTTGCCTTGTCCGACAAGCCGATCCGCTGGGCGACGCTCAACGCGACCGCCGCATCCACCCGTCCCGCGCGCCAGTTCGTCTATCGGCTCTGGCTCAACAACCGGTTCGTCGGCGTCGGCCCGACCTTCCCGATTCACGACGAAGCCCGCTACGACGGCTACGACGTCACCAATCTGCTACGCCCGGGCTGCACGAACGCGATCGGCGTCGTCGCCTACACGATGGACGACCGCCGGTTCATCGCCCAACTTGACGTCTGCTATGCGGACGGCGACATCGAGCATTACGGCACCGGCGCGGACGCCGAGCACGGCATGACCTGGCGTGCGCTCGCCGACCCCGCCGCCATCTACCCGCCCAGCGCGTCGATCGGTACGCAATACTTTGAGGCCCCGGCCGAAAACCTGCGCGGCGACGCGTATCCGCAGCATCTGTCCGACCCTGATATCGATACCGGGCGTGGGCAGTCTTGCACATGCCATTGCGAAGGCACGATGGCACACGGCGACGCATCCGACTGCGGCGCATGGCTACCGGTGACCGTCAAGCCGCAGTTCGCGGAACTGCTCGCCACGCCGACCGACAAACTCGCTGTGCGCTATGTGCAGCCGACGTCGCTGCTGCGCGTGGAACGTCCCGTGAAACAAGACGATCCCGACGATGCGTCGATCTGCGGCGACACGACGGGCGACGAGCCTGACGCCCAGATCCTCAGCGTCATCGCGGACTTCGGCGGCGCGCACATGGGCGGTGTCCGGCTCAACCTGCACCCGCGCCGGCCGATCGACGTCACCGTCCGCTACGGCGAGGTGCTCAACCCCGACGGATCGGTGAAATTCCATCTCTCCGCCGGCAACGTGTACGAGGACCACTGGCATGTCACGCCCGGCTGCGGCCCGCTCGAAACATGGGGTCTGCGCGTCTTCCGCTACGTCGAGATCAACGTCGCCCAACCGCCGGCCGCGCCGTCGTCGTGGGATACGCCGTCGCCCACCGGGCTGGACGAGCGCGCCGCCGCGATCGAGGAAATCCTGCTCGGCGACGATGGTCGCTTCGATCACGAAACAGTCGCTAATAATACGGAACGCAGCAAGTCCGCGAACGTTGGCGACATCGCCGGCCATCAGTCATCGAATGGCGCGGCCAACAACGGTGCGAACGATATCATCCCCGCGCTGTCCGCCGCCGCACTCGTCTATCCGTCCCTCGACGGCTCGACCGACGGCTATCCGGGCATGTTCCGCTCGTCCGATCCTGCGCTGAACAAGGTCTGGCAGCTGTCCGCGCACACGATCGAAGCGCTGAACGGCAACATCTACGCCGACTCGTGGACACGCGAACGCGCCGCCTACGAGGCCGACGCGTGGCTCCAGCAGCGCGCGCACCTCGCGCTCGACGCGGCGCCCGCGCTCGGCATGTACACGGTCGACTACCTCATCGCGAACCGCACGTGGCCGACCGAATGGCCGCTGTACCTCGTGCTCGCCGCGCACGATGCGTGGATGCGCAGCGGTTCGACCGCGCAGATCTCCGACCAGTACGATGGGCTGCTCGCGTTGCTGCCCGACCGCTATCTCGACGCGGCGACCGGCCTGGTCGTCAAGGAACCGGGCGAGTCGAGCAAGACCGACGGCGATCTCGTGGACTGGCCGCCGTCCGAGCGCGACGGGTTCCAGTTCGGGCAGGTCAACACGGTCGTCAACGCGCTCGCCTCGCGCGCGTACGCCGATATGGCCGATCTCGCGCGGGCCGTGGGACGTGATGATGACGCCGAACGATTCGCGGCCGTCGCGTCGCGCATGCGTGCGGCGATCCACGAACGGCTGTATGACGCGGATCGCGGCGCGTATGGGGACGGGTTGACGGTTACGGCGGGTGATGGCGCGGCCGAGACTATGGATGCTGATGGCATTGCCGGAAGTTGCGGTAAGCCGGCTGCTGGGTGCGATGGCGCGATCGCGTCGCCGTCTGAATCCGGCGGTAAGCCGGTTGCGTTCATTGCCGGTGGACGTCGGTTCGAGCCGATCGACCATGCGTCGCTGCATGCGTCGGCGTTCGCCTTAGCGTTTGCCGATGTGCCGGCCGGCCGGTCGTCGCAGATCGTCGCGTTCCTGCGCTCGCGTGGCATGGCGTGCAGCGTGTACACGGCCGCGCCGTACCTGCTTGGTTTGTATGGGACGGGTGTGCCAGATGCCGCCGCGGATGCGACCGCGATGATCGGCGACCGCCGCACCACGCATTCATGGGCGTACATGCTCGCGCAGAACGCGGGCGGCACGATGGAGGCGTGGGACGTGGCTCGCAAGCCGAACACCACGTACTCGCACCCGTGGGCCGCGTCCCCGGCGTTCCTGCTGCCGGAGGGTGTAATGGGCGTGCGTCCGCTCGAACCGGGATACCGTCGATTCGAGGTCGCGCCGCAGCCTGGAAAGGTGAGTGCGGCGAGCGCGACCGTGCCGACTCCGGCCGGCGATATCCATGTCGCGTATCGGGTGCGGGAAGGGGATGCGGATGGTGCGATCGAACTCGATCTGACCGTCCCGTCGCGAACCCGCGCCGATGTGATCCTGCCTACCGCTACCCACCGCGATCTCGCCCCCGGTCGTCACCACCTCGTCGGCTGAATCGCGGGGCTACGCGCGGGTACGTTCGGCGATCTGCCCCGGATGTACCCGTCTTGACGGGGCGATGTGCCGGAATTTTCGGCGATTCGCCCCGCAAAGAGGCTGGTCAGCGGGGCGGGTCGCGGGGTATTTCCGTGCTTCGCCTCGCAAAGGAGTCCGTATGCGAAGCAAATCGCGGGTAGGTTCCTTGAATTGCCCCGCAAGGAACTGCATGCGGGGCGGTGTACTGAGGCTTCCGGGAGTTGCCCCGCTGGGGCATCTGTGCGCGGGGCAGGTTGCTGATGCTTCCCGGAGTCGCCCCGCTATGCAGCTCGCCGCATAAGGCGACTTGCGGGTGGGGTTCGGAATTTGCCCCGCTGGATGGTGTGTGCGTGTGGCGGTTCCCGGACGGGTTCCTTGGTCCGCCTTGCTAGAAGGCCATATGTGTGCCAGGTCGTCGATGGCTTCCCGGAATTGCCCCGCTATGTGGCTCGCGTGTGAAGCGGTTTACGGATGAGTTCCGGGAGTTGCCTCGCTGGATGCTGTGTGTGTGGGGCAATTCCCGGACGGGTTCCTTGGAACGCCTCGCTAGAAGGCCATATGTGGGGCGGGTCGCCGATATCTTCCCGGAGTTGCCTCGCTATGCGGTTCGCGTGTGAAGCAATTTGCGGATAGGTTCCGGGATTTGCCTCGCTGGATGCTGTGTGTGCGGGGCAATTCCCGGACGGGTTCTTTGGATTGCCCCGTTGGAAGGCCAGTATGTGTGTCAGGTTGTCGATGACTTCCTGGAATCGCCCCGCTATGCGGTTCGTGTGTGGGGCGGTTTGCGGATGGGTTCCGGGATTTGCCCCATCATGATGCATGGAACAGGGCGTGTCGCAAAATTGTAGCGCTACAATAATGATCGTCAACGATGTTGTATCCATCCATCATCAGCAAGGAAGCAGCCATGACCAGCACTTCATACGATCAGTTCGCCATCGTCGGCAAGTCGGCAGCCGAGATCGCATCGACCCTCGCCGGTGCAGCGAACGGCAACGCAACCGATGTCAGCGTCGAAAACTCAGCCGCGTCGTCCAGCCAACATAACGACATCGCCGCACAGGTCTTCACCATCGACCCGACCGGCACCGCGATCGAATGGACCAGCGACGGCGAATACGTGCGCGTCGACGCATGGGGAGCGAACAGCGTGCGCGTGCGCGCCCGCCTCATGCAGCGCCCGCTCGACACCGACTGGGCGCTCCTCAAGCCGCCAGCCGACGCACCCAAGCCGAGCATCGCGGTCGGCGAAACCGCCGCCGCGCTCGTCAACGGCGAGATCGCGGTCAAACTCGAGGTCTTCGGTTGGACCAAGGACCACCTGCGTCTCACCTTCATCGACACGCAGACCGGCAAGACCCTCCTCAAGGAAGCCTCCGACGGCGGCGCGCTCCGCCTGCGCCCGCGCAAGCACAACCCACTCGAATCCGGCGCGGAAGCCCCGGTCGCATCCTTCGAGCCTCCAGCCGGCGAGCACCTGTACGGCATGGGCGAATACCAGCAGAACGTTCTCGATCTCAAGGGCTCCACGCTCGAACTCGCGCACCGCAACTCGCAGTGCTCCGTTCCGTTCGTCGTCTCCAGCGCCGGCTACGGGTTCCTGTGGCACAACCCGGCCATCGGCCGCGTCACGTTCGCACAGAACCGCACCGAATGGCAGGCCGACTACTGCGATCAGATCGACTACTGGATCACCGCCGGCCGCACGCCGGCACAGATCGAATCGCAGTACGCCGACGCGACCGGCCACGCGCCCGTCATGCCCGAATGGGGCCTCGGATTCTGGCAGTGCAAGCTGCGCTACTGGAATCAGGAACAGCTGCTCGAGGTCGCGCGCGGCTTCAAGAAGCGCGGCATCCCGATCGACCTGATCGTCATCGACTTCTTCCACTGGCCGCTCATGGGCGACTTCCGCTTCGATGAGGAATTCTGGCCCGACGTCAAGGCCATGACCGACGAACTGCACCGGATGGGCATCAAGCTCATGGTTTCGATCTGGCCGCAGATCGACCTCAAGTCCGAAAACTACGAGGAGATGCGCCACCGCAACTTCCTCGCCAAGACCCGCACCGGCAAGGACGTGGGCATGTGGTGGCCGCGCGACAGCCAATTCTTCGACGCGACCAACCCGGACGCGCGCAAGTTCGTATGGGGCAAGGTCAAGGAACACTATACCGACCTCGGCGTGGACGCGTTCTGGCTCGACGAGGCCGAACCCGAGTGGGGCGGCGACTACGACTACGCGCACTACATCTTCAACGCCGGCCCGGTCGGCAAAATCGGCAACCTGTACCCGCAAAAGTACAACCAGACCTTCTACGAGGGCCAGCTGTCGATCGGCCGCGAAAACGACACGGTGAACCTGTCACGCGCCGCATGGGCGGGCGCCCAGCGCTACGGCGCGCTCGTGTGGTCCGGCGACGTGCACTCCACGTTCGACGACCTCAAGGCGCAGATCACCTGCGCGATCCACATGGGCGCAGCCGGCATCCCGTGGTTCACCACCGACATGGGCGGCTTCGCCGGCTCCGACATCACCACCGACGCATTCAAGGAACTGTTCGTGCGCTGGTGCCAGTTCTCCACGTTCCTGCCCGTCATGCGCAACCACGGCGACCGCGGCCCGCGCAACCACCAGGTGCTCGACAGCCGCGGCAACCAGATCACCCACGTGCACACCGGTGACGACAACGAGCCGTGGAGCTTCGGCCCGGAGGTCGAGAAGACGATGGTCAAGTACATCCGGCTGCGCGAGGCGATGCGCCCGTACACGCGCGAACTGTTCGCGGCGGCGCACGAATCCGGCCAGCCGCTCGTGCGCGGACTGTTCTACGAGTTCCCGGGCGAGGAGGCCGCGGCCGACATCGCCGACGAGTACCTGTTCGGACCGGATATCCTCGTCGCGCCGGTGACCGAGCTGGGCGCGCGCTCGCGCGAGGTGTACCTGCCGGGCGCGGCCGGTGCGGCTGGTGATGCGTCCGCCGAGCCGACGACGTGGACGAACCTGCACACCGGCGAGACGTTCGCCGGCGGCCAGACGATCACCGTCGACGCGCCGCTCGACGTCGTTCCCGCGTTCGCGCGCGACGGCCGCGATCACGGACTTGCCGGACTGATCTGACCGATCGATCGAACCGGCCGGCCGATATTTGACTGATCGATCTGCTGATTGATTTGACTGATCGGTCGGTCGATCTGACCGGATCGGTCAATCAGTTGATCTGCGACGTCGGCCGGCCATCATCCAAACTCGTCGTCCGGCAACGCGCGCCGGATGACGGTCGCGGACGATCCGACGGTGGTGGCTGCCCGCGGCGCGCGGGTCGACTACGATAAGACGCGGAGGTAAGGATGGTCACACTCGATGATGTAGCCGCGCGCGCCGGTGTGTCGCGCATGACCGCGTCGAACACGCTGCGCGGCAAAACGGTCGGCGGCAAGCCGATCGTCAAACCGGAAACCGCCGAACGCGTGCGCAAGGCGGCCGCCGAACTCGGCTATCGGCCGAATCTCGCCGCACGCCAGCTCAGCTCCGGCCGCACCGGCATCATCGGCCTGTCCGTCGCCGATCTCGACATGATCTTCCCGGCCGCGCTCGCAGCCACCCTCTCCGACGAGGCGTACCGGCGCGGCTACCAGCTCATCACCCAGCAGACGCGCATGTCCGCCGACTACGAGCGCGAGATGCTCGGCAGCGCCAGCGCGCAGATCTGCGACGGCACGATCGTGTGCTGGCCGAGCCATGACACGGTGTCCGCGCTCGCGTCCGCGCACGGCCACCCCACGGTCGTGCTCGACGGATTCGGTCTTGAGGGTCGGGCCGATTGCGTGTTCACGCCGTGCATCGAGGGTGCGAAGGCGGCGGTGCGGCATCTTATCGCGGCCGGCGCGCGGCGCGTGCTCGTTCTCGGCACGGTGTACCGCACGGCGGATGCGCTGGCGAAGGCCGCGAACAGCGCCGAATTGCGGTTGCGGGGCGCGTGCGAGGCGCTGGACGAGGCCGGGTTGCCATATGGGCCGGCCGACGTGGTGCCTTGCGGCTGGACACGGCAATCCGGATACAATGCCATGTCGCGGATTCTTGTCGATCGGGGGGTTGTTGCGGGCGTCGGTGGCGCGCGTGTCGATGTGCTTGGCTTCGATGCCGTGTTCTGCATGGCGGATACGGTGGCGATCGGTGCGCTGCGGGCGTTGACCGATGCCGGCGTGCGTGTGCCCGATGATGTGATGATCATGGGGTTCGATGGGGTTGAAGACGGTCGATACACCAATCCGGGGCTGTCCAGTGTGCTGATCGATACCGAAGAGGTCGCGGCTGTTTGTCTGGACATGCTGGCGGAGCGGATCGCGCAGCCGTCCGCTCGTTCGGGTGTTGGTGGCGCCGCTGCCAGCGCCTCCGATGCACCGCGCACGCATATGCTGGGGTATCGCATTGTCTCGCGCGGCAGCGCCGAACGTGCATGACGCAGATAGTGGGGAATATCGTCGTTTTTCTGACGTTTGTTGCCTTGTTCGGCGATCCTTGCCGGCGGTTTAACGATTGAGAGGCTGATTTTGTCTTGCGACAGAGTCTGTTTGACGATCGAGAGGCTATAAGTTGGCGTTGCCAGGGGGCTAAGCGGCCTTTTTTAGCCTTCGAAATAGTGCTTTCATGAAGTGAACAGCCTCTTGATCGTCAATCTAACCTGCGCAGAGGCTGAAATCAGCCTCTCGATCGTCGAACCGCCGGTCAAAGGGGTCGCATGAAAGCGGTTTTGTGGTTGTCGCTCTGACTCGGCGTGTTATTCAAACGTTTGAATATACAATGATGACGAACAAGGCCCCACAACGAGGAGGAGTGTCATGACCGCATATCACGTTTCCGCATCCGCGCCCGCAACCGGCGCGGACGGTACCGAAGCCCATCCGTTCCACGCTATCAACGAAGCCGCCGCCATCGCGCGCGCCGGCGACGAGATCGTCGTGCATGACGGCGTCTACCGAGAATCCGTCGACCCGCAATACGGTGGCGAAAGCGCGGAGCATCGCATCGTCTACCGCGCGGCCGACGGCGAGCATCCTGTCATCAAGGGTTCCGAGCGCGTCGACACGTGGGAGCGCGTCGAGGAGTCCACGGACGGCGCCGTATGGAAGGCCGTGCTGCCGAACGCCATGTTCGGCGCATTCAACCCGTACACCCGCACGGTGTTCGGCGACTGGGTGATCGACGCCAGCTCGCACGCCCGCGCCGTTTGCGAGGGGCATGACGAACTCGCGCCGGAAGCCGCATCCGCCGCATCCCCCCATCCCGCATGCCACCTCGGCTGCGTCTACCTCAACGGCCGCGCACTCTACGAGGCGTTCAGCCGCGAGGAAGTCGCCCACCCTCGCCCGCGCACGGTCGGTTTCGATTCCGGCGCATGGCGCAACGGCCCGGTCGCGGACACCGCCGCCGGCAACCCGAGCCTCACCACGCTCGTCTGGTACGCCGAAGTCACCGGCGACGCGCACACCGGCACCACCACCATCTGGGCCAACTTCCACGACGCGGACCCGAACGAGGCCCTCACCGAAATCAACGTGCGCGAGACCTGCTTCGCCCCGTCGCGCCCGCAAACCAACTACATCACCGTGCGCGGTTTCGAAATCGCCCAAGCCGCAACCCCGTGGGCCCCGCCCACCGCCGACCAGATCGGCATGATCAACACGCATTGGTCGCGCGGCTGGATCATCGAAAACAACCACATCCACGACGCGAAGTGCTCCGCCGTCGCGCTCGGCAAGGAGGTCTCCACCGGCGACAACGACTGCACGCGCACCCGCCGCAAGTCCGGCTACCAGTACCAGATGGAGGCCGTGTTCAAAGCCCTGCGTTTCGGCTGGCAGCGCGGCGTGGTCGGCGGCCATCTCGTGCGCAACAACCGCATCCACGATTGCGGCCAGACCGGCATCGTCGGCCACATGGGCTGCGCGTTCAGCCGCATCGAGCACAACGAGATCTACAACGTCGCCACGCGCCGCGAGTTCTGGGGTCATGAGATCGGCGGCATCAAGTTCCACGCCGCGGTCGACACGGTCATCGCGAACAACAACATCCACGACTGCACGCTCGGCATGTGGCTCGACTGGCAGACGCAGGGCGCGCACATCGACCGCAACGTGTTCTGGGCGAACACGCGCGACATCATGGTCGAGGTCAGCCACGGCCCGTACACGGTCAGCAACAATGTGCTCGCCTCGCCGATCAGCCTCGACATCATCTCCGACGGCGGCGCGTACGTGAACAACCTCATCGCCGGCACGATCCGGCTCGGCCGCGTCATGGACCGCTCCACGCCGTACCATTTCCCGCACACCACCGCGCCGGCCGGTTCCGCGTTCGTCTACGGCGGCGACGACCGGTTCGTCAATAACCTGTTCGTGCAGGTCGCCGGCACGACCGCCGACGCCGACGAGCAGACCGGTTGGCTGGCGGAAGGCCACGGCACGCGTACGTATAATCTGCAGGCTGCGCACGAGATGAAGCGCGGCGTGGGGGAGCGCGGCGAGCGTCCGGCGACGCTTGCCGAGTACGAGCGGGCGGCGCGCGAGACGGTCGGCAACGGCGACGAGGAGGCGTTCCGCGAGGTGCCGCAGCCGGTGTTCGCGCGCGACAACACGTACGTCGGCGGTGCGCGGGCGCTGCTCGGCGAGACCGGTGCGCTGGTGCGCGACGGCTCGTTTGCGGTTGATGTCGCGCAGGATGACGCCGATCGTTCGGTGCGACTGTCCGTGCGGACGGCTGATGGCGCGGATGCTGAGATTGCGCATGCCGACGCTGATGATGCCGTCGTGTTCGGCACGGGCGCGATCGTGCGTACCGCCGATCTCGGCGAGCCGCGCATCGTGGAGGAGCGATTCGAGCATGCGGACGGCAATCCGTTTGTCTTCGACACGGATCTCGTGGGCGAGACGCGTGCGGAGGAGTCTTCGCGTGGACCGCTTGCGTCGCTCCGCCCGAACCAGTCCGTCACCGTCTGGCGGTGACCGGTTGGTCCGGGCGCGGATGCGCATAGCGTGTCAATGCGTCTGATTGTGCCTTGTTGATCGTGCGGTGATGGGCCGAAGGTCCTGTCTCCGCACGATTTCATGTCACATATTGTCGAAAAATCGGTTTATGGCGTTGGTATGACAGCGATATTGTCACTGCCAACACGTATATCGTTTGACTCAGCGAAGTGTGACAGTTTGCCAGAATCAACAACATTGAAATGAAGCCGTTTCTTCGTGCGGCTGTTATATTCGACGTGCGGGGAGTTGTCACACAAACGGTTATAGGTCCATGATCGGCAGGGTGTGACAAGAAATATGATCACACCCTGCGATCTCATCGATAAGAGCAGATAGTGTGACGAGGACTCTCTACACGACGTATCAATTGGTCTCTGATCGGGGACAAGAATAAAAGTTCGCCAGTCTAAACCCGGCGAAAGTACCATTTCCTCAATGATATGAATGATCACCGCATGGTGGATTCGCGCTGGATGATGCGGTAATCCGCGACCAGTCTGCGCGGTGAGGTCGCATCGGACGGATGATCGATGCGCGAAGTGAGCAGGTCGAGCGCCTTGCGCGCGTAGTCGTCGTAATCGATGGCGACCGTGCTGATCGACGGCGATGTGTACGCCGTCTCGCGAATCCCGTCGAACCCGATGATCGCCACATCGTCCGGCACGCGCACGCCGCAATCCGCGAACCCGCGCGCGGCGCCCATCGCCATCACATCGTTCAGGCAGAACAGGCCGTCAATTGGCAAGGCTGTGGCTCCCAGACCCTTACGCGCACGGCCTTGGGCGATTGATTCGTCCGCGGCGCGAGAAGTGTTGCCGCTGGTGTGATCGAGACGCTGCAAATGGCGATCGGGCTCATCACCGCGGCCACCCCCCGATTCCGCATCACGCCCCATCGCCAGCCGATGCGCGGCCGCACGCGCCTCCTCGAAATCCCACGAACAATCGATCGCCAGACCCGGCTCGAACGCGATGCCGGCCTCGTCCAACGCCGCCAACGCCCCGCGCAACCGCTGCGTGCGGAACGCGGAATTGCCATCCTTTGCAAACACGACTGAACTCGCCTCATTCGGCGCATCCGCCCGTACGCCAATCCCGAGAATCCCGATCCGCCGGCAGCCAGCCGCGATCAGATGCCGCACCGCGTCCCGCGCCCCCTCGAAACTCGGCGTCACCACCGCGTCGAACAGCGGCTCATCCGAAAAATCCTCGCACCACACCATCGGCTTCGTGCCGATATGCGACTTGATCTCCTCCGCCGACACCTTTGCCGGGCTGAAGATCAGGCCATCGCAGAACTGGCTCGTCGTGCGCTCCAACGTTTGCAGTTCGCCCTCGCGCGAGTTGGCCGTCTCCTGAACGATCACGCGCAATCCGCGCTCGCCGGCCTCGCGCGTGATCGCCGCCGCCAAACGCATCGGCTGCGCGGCCTCCAGCGCATACACCGCCACGCCGATCACCCCGTTACGCCCGGCCTTGAGAATCCGCGCCGACAGATTCGCCGTATACCCGAGCTCGCGCGCCGCCGTCCGCACCCGCTCAACCGTTTCAGCTTGGAACCGCGTGTCCCCGCGCAGAATGTACGACACCGCCGACGCCGACACTCCGGCCCGCGCCGCCACATCGCGCAATGTCGCCATACATCCTCCTTGCTTGGGGCCGCTGCGGAATCGCCCGCGTCGTGTACAGCATCATCGTAGTGCATCGGCGGGTCGGAACGCTGCGTTGCGGCGGGGAAGGCAACGTTGGCCGCGATTGGGTAGCTTAAGCGCTACAGTAGTTGCAAATACTAGCTTTTATCAACGATGATGATAAGGAGATCGACGATGAATGCGACTGCCATGAAGACGGTGGAGCCAGACGGAAACGGACGCGTGACGTGGGGTAACGGCGTGGTCTCGATGACGTTCGAGACTCGCGGCGACCAGCCGGTGCGATTGAGCGGCCTGACCGGACGCGGAATGGGCGGGGGAGACCGTACCGCTGATACGCTTGATCCGGCTGGCGATACGACGGTCACTGATGGCACCACAACGACCGTGTTCCAGCGCGATCCGCGGCCGATCGTGGAGGTGCGCGCGGCGGCGACCGGGTCGCATGACAACCGTCAGCCGTTGATCCTGACCGCCGCCGGCTCGAAGCTGCGGTTCGTAAGCGCCCGCGCGAAGGCGCCGGAATCCGGATCGTACGAGCCGTACCGGTTGGAGATCGTGCAGTTCGCGTCGTATGCGAGCTTGAAGCCCGGTGGGCGTCCGATGGACAGCATCGATCCCGGCTCGGCTGCCGCTGCCGATGCGGCGGACCCCGGCATGTCCGGTCTGGGAGACCACGCCGAGTCTGCTGTCTCACTTGACGATGGCCTGACCGTTACCTCGGTATTTGAGGCATATCCGGGTGTTTCCGCGGTGCGCGCCCATACCGTCCTGCATTCGCCGCAGACGTTCCCCATCGAGGCGGTGTCGTCGCTGAACCTCACGTTGCCGATGGACGCGAACGGCGCAAGCGTCGAGTCGTCGCGCATCTTCTGGGGCGATGCCGCGTGGGCGGTCGAGAACGACTGGCACAGCGCGCCGCTGCGCAAGACCGCCGTGCGCGACCGCAACCAGATCATCAACCCCGGCGAATCCAGCTCCCGGTTCGTGCGCAGTTCGGCGTCCACGTGGTCGACCGGACTGCACGAGCCGGCCGGCATCGTCGAGGCCAGCCGTGACGCAACCGACGCGTTCTCGGTGATGTGGCAGATCGAGCATAACGGTCCGTGGGAGTGGGAGATCGGCGAGAACGACCCCGGCCTGCACGTCACCGCGTTCGGACCGGAATATCAGGATCACCAGTGGTCCACGAACCTCGGCGATGGCAACGATTGCATCACCGTGCCAGTCTCGTTCGCGGTCGCGGCGGGCGACTGGCAGCAGGCAGTCGCGGAAATGACCCTGCAACGCCGTGCCCTACGCGCCGCGAAATCCGCGGAACTCGGCCGCACAACGCAATTCGAGCACACGCAGGGGCTCGTCGTGTACAACGACTACATGAACACGCTGTTTGGAGACCCGCGCATCGAGAAGGAACTGCCGCTCATCGACGGCGCCGCGAAGGCCGGCGCGGACATCTTCTGCATCGACGCGGGCTGGTACGACAGCACCGACGGCGGCTGGTGGGATATGGTCGGCGAATGGCTGCCGTCCACGAACCGCTTCGGCTCGGAAGGTCTGGCCGGTCTGGCCGCGCGCATCCGCGAGGCGGGCATGGGACTCGGCCTGTGGCTCGAACCCGAGGTGATCGGCGTCAAGTCGCCGCTCGCCGCGACGCTGCCCGACGAGGCGTTCTTCACCCGCCACGGCGTGCGTGTGTGCGATTCCGGCCGTTATCTGCTCGACTTCCGTTCGTCGGCCGCTCGCGAGCACATCACGCGCACCGTCGACCGGCTCATCGCCGACTTCGACGTGAAGTTCTTCAAGTTCGACTACAACACGATCCCCGGCGCCGGCACCGATCGCGATGCCGAGTCGGTCGGCGCAGGACTGCTCGACCATTGCCGCGCGTACCTCGACTGGCTCGACGACCTGCGCCGCCGTCACCCGGACGTCATGATCGAGAACTGCGGTTCCGGTGCGATGCGCGCGGATTACGCTCAGCTGAGCCGGCTCGACTTACAGTCGACCTCCGACCAGTGCGACCCGCTGATCTACGCGGCGATCGCGGCCGGCGCGGGCCTGACGATCCTGCCGGAACAGCAGGGCAACTGGGGGTACGCGCAGCAGGAGATGGACGACGAGACGGCGGTGCTTACGTTGGCGGCCGGCGTGATGGGACGTCTGTATCTGTCCGGATTCATCAACCGGATGGATGACACGCGGCTCGCGTTGGTGCGTGATGCGGTGGCGTTGCAGCGGCGGATTCTCGCACGTCAGGAGACGTTGGTGCCGTGGTGGCCGGCCGGTTTGCCGGAGTTCGACGGCGACTGGCTGGTGGCCGGTCTGCGACCGTATGCGCCGGTTGCTGCGAACGATGGCAAGGATGATGCGACTGCATACGTTACCGTATGGCGGCGCGCAGGTGACGCGTCGATCGATCTGCCGATACCGGAAGGGAACGAGATCACGCAGATCTTCCCGGTTCCGGTGACGGATGCTGCTCGGGATGCCGGCGATGGCGTTGCGAGCAGTGATGCGGCGATGGCTGTCGCCGGGGATGACGGCGTCGCTGCGGAAGGTGCGACTGCCGGTATGCGTGGGGTCTCGGCCGCGAACCACGCGCCAAGCGCCCGACCGTGGACGATCGATCGACTTGACCCGTCCACCGTCCGCCTGACCGTCTCCGACACCACCAACCCCTCCGCCCGCATCTTCGCCGTGCGGTAGGGACACAGTCCCGAGGCGACAGGCAAGTCGGCGCAATGCGGCATCACACGGTAGTGTGATGCTGTGTTGTTGCGGCGCTGTCGCGCCGCAGTACCCCAACCCGCCCGGCCTGCGCCGGGCACCCTCCCCTAAAAGGGGAGGGACTGTCTTGGGCATGACCGGGTTTTGGAGTAACCGATATGTACCCTGTACATGTCTCTGCGTTTGCTCCGTGGCGGAATCACAGACAGTGCCGGAAAAGAGCGCCATTCACGGCAAACAGGTCCAGAGCTTTCCTTCCCCTTTGAGGGAATCGGCGAAGCTGACGGGTTGGGGCATGGTCGCACGGCGTCGCCAATAACGCGGATGGCATCTATCTGTAATGGCGCAGGGCGGATGTCGTTTGAGAGACTCGTACCTCGGTAATTCCCTCCCCTTTTAGGGGAGGGTGTCAGCGAAGGGCGGATTCTAGTGGTGGTTGCAACACCCGTGTTGCTGGTTGATTTGGTTGTGTGATCGTATCATGCCTCGTTGATCAGGTCGAGGATGGCTTCGGACGGTTTCCTGAA